>WHSP01000068.1 GCA_009380025.1 Gemmatimonas sp.
CCGCTCGGCCGCCGAGTTGGCGGCACCGCTCCTCGCCTCGGTACCACGCGCTCCCCCGCTTCGGGGCGCGACTGTCTCCCATTACGAGATCATCGAGAAGCTGGGGAGCGGCGGGATGGGCGTCGTCTACCAGGCGCGCGACCTGCGCCTGGGCCGCCTCGTCGCCCTGAAATTTCTGCCTCCCCATCTCAGTATGGACACCCGCGCGAAGGAACGCCTTCTCCTGGAAGCACAGGCGGCCGCCGCCCTCGACCACCCTCACATCTGCACCATTCACGAGATCGGCGAGACGGCCGAGGGACAGCTCTTCCTGGCTATGCCCTTCTACGAGGGGGAGACACTCAAGCAGTGCATCGCTCGTGGCCCCCTTCCCCTTCAGGACGCGGCGAACGTCGTCATCCAGGCCGCGCGCGGCCTCGCCGCGGCGCACGAGCGCGGAATCATCCATCGCGATATCAAGCCGGCCAACCTGCTGGTGAGCGCCGAGCGCGTGGTCAAGATCCTCGACTTCGGGATCGCCAAGCTCACGGATGTCAGCCTGACGGGGCCGAACGCGAGGCCAGGTACGGTGGCGTACATGAGCCCCGAGCAGGCGCGCGGTGACGCGGTCGATCATCGTACCGATCTCTGGTCGCTGGGCGTGGTGCTCTACGAGATGCTCACAGGGCAGCGTCCCTTCCGGGGCGACCATGAGTCGGCGGTGCTGCACGCCATCCTCCACGCTACGCCGGAGCCCGCCGCCGCTCTGCGCACGGAGGTCTTCCCGGCGCTCGCGCAAGTCCTCGACAGGGCGCTCGCCAAAGATCCTACAGCCACGCCACAGGTCGGCCACCAGGCCGGTCCAGTAGAGATGCATGTTGATCCCGAGTGCGGTCGGCGCGGCAAAGTAGGCGAGCCGGCGCTGCTCTCGGCAGACCTCCGCCAGGGAGTAGCCGCCCCCGCCCAGCTCTTGGGGCACGGCGATCGTGAGGTAGTTGGCGTTGCGCAGCGCCTCGAAGTCCTCGTCGAAAAAGCGGTTCTCGCGGTCGTAGGTGGGCGAGCGAGCGGCGCAACCGGCCAGTAGATCGTCCGAGAGCACCGATTTGCGGTCACCACCGGCGCCGACGATTCCGTCGACGACAACCTGGGTGCCTTGGGTCGTGGTTGCCATGCAAGAGCCTCCCTTATCAAGAGCTTGGATGTGAGTGGCCACTTACCTGAGGGCCGGCCATTTCTCGCTCAGGATTGGGGAGCAGACGCCACTCGATGCGCTGCCCCTGATACCTATAAGCCAAAGATCAGACGAAATCGGCTCATCGGTTCGCGGTTCGGCCCGCTTGAACCGAGGGACGCGGGGGGCTATTCTTACTGTTCCCAGTAATACCCAAGCGAGGCATGATGAGGATCACGACCAAAGGACAGGTGACCATTCCGCAGGACATTCGCGAGCGTCTCGGTCTGCTGCCGCACACGGAGGTGGATTTCGAGGTGCGCGGAGAGGCGGTCGTGCTCAAGAAAGCAAAAGCGGGGCGTCGGCGCGGTCGCAGCTTGGTCGAACAGATGCGCGGTCGCGGCACTGTACGGATGAGCACAGATGAGATTCTGGCACTGACGCGTGGTGAGGGCGGGTGAGTGTCACGCTGATCGACAGCAACGTCCTGCTCGACATCTTCACGGAAGATCCATCGTGGTTCGCTTGGTCTGCAGAAGCGCTCGAGGCGCGAGCTGAGGAATCGGTGTTGGTAATCAACCCGATCATTTACGCGGAGGTCTCCGTTCGCTTCGCGCGGATCGAGGAACTGGAGGAGGCGCTTCCTGCAGCGATGTTCAGGCGTGACCCACTTCCCTGGGAAGCCGGCTTTCTAGCGGGCAAGTGCTTTCTCGACTATCGGCAGCGAGGGAGGCGCGAAGCATTCGCCTCTGCCGGACTTCTACATCGGTGCACACGCCGCTGTGACCGGTATAGCACTGCTCACCCGGGACGCAGCCCGGTACCGGACCTACTTTCCGAAGCTCGAGATCTTCGCACCATAAGTTCAGTGCTGTGGCAGTATGACGAGCGCCATCCAGTACGCGGTCGTAGGTGATACGTCACGTTTGACACGCGCGCACCACCAGCCTTAATGTCACTCGGAGCTGGCGTTTCCCCTTTCTGCCCGCCTCCCTTCCGCGCCGATGCAGCCTTGGACCGACACCGGCCTCCGTAACGCGACGCTCGACGCCAGCCGCGTTCTGCTCGTTCAAGAGGGGTACAAACAGCTCTCCATGCGGAAGATCGCTGCGGCGGTGGGTTGCAGCGTCAGCAGCATCTATCTCTACTTCGCGAACAAGGATCAGCTCGTCCATGCGCTGATCGACGAAGGTTTCCAGCGGTGGTACGAGGTCGTCGTCGAGGCGGCCTCCGTGCCCGAGCCGCCCTTGCAGCGCCTGGCTATCCATTGCCGACGGTATATCCAGTGGGGCCTCGAGCACCCGGAGTTCTACGAGATCATGTACATGCTCCATCCGCCGACGATGGCCCGATTCCCCAGAGAGCTCTTCCGGCGGGCCGCGCGCTCGATGGACCTCGTCACCCGCCTCGTCCAGGAGTGTGCTCCGGAGCTACAGCGCTCCGAGGAGGAAAGCCGCGTACGTGCCCATGTCGTCTGGGCAATCCTCCACGGAGTGGTCACGACGATTCTCGCGGAGCGGCTCGACATCCGGCTCGACCGCGAAGCTTATATCGAGACCTCCATCCAGGCCGCCGTGGATACGATTCGTAGCCTCTCGGTGGCAAGCGCCTGAGCGCGCGTCGACGACCCGATCAGGCGTGAGCCGCCCTTCAGATTAACGCTGTTCGGGGGCCCAACTTTCTCCGCATGACTCATCCACGACCGAAAACCTGACGGGAAGGTTGCGTTGGTGGGGGGTGCGAGCTCCGGGATCGGTCGGGCGACGTCCCTGCGCCTGGCCGCCGCGGGCGGGCGGGCGGTGGCCGCCGATGTGATCAGCCTCACCCGCTCGGCGGCTTGATTGGTTATCGGCTACGGCCTAACTCAAGGGGTCACGCGGAGACAAAGCGGCGCGGAGTCGGTTTCGTTCGGGCAGCCGCGTCGCCATCTTTGGGAGAATTTCTCTCTTTCCTCCGCGCCCTCCGCGTCTCCGCGTGACGCTCATGGTTCAAACGCTCGAACGACCTCTGGAAGAGATCCTCGCGTCGATCCGCGACTTCGTTCGCACCGAGCTGCAGCCGCTCGAAGCGGAGTTCTCGAAGGGCGGGTTCAAGCAGCTCTTTCCGATTCTGGAGCAGAAGCGCCAGCAGGTGAAGGCGCTCGGACTCTGGGCGCCTTTCCTGCCGAAAGAGTGGGGGGGACTGGGTCTCTCCCTGACCCGTTATGCGAGGGTCAGCGAGGAGCTCGGCCACTCCACCTTCGGGCACTTCAGCTTCAATTGCCAGGCTCCGGACGTCGGCAACATGGAGCTGTTGATGCATCACGGCACTTCGGAACAGAAGGAGCGCTTTCTCCTACCTTTGACTGCCGGGCAGATCCGAAGTTGCTTCTCGATGACGGAGCCCGAGCATGCCGGTTCGAACCCTGTCCACCTCAGCACGACCGCTGCGCACGACGGCGACGACTACGTGATCAACGGTCACAAGTGGTTCACGTCGGCGGCGGACGGGGCGGCGTTCGCCATCGTGATGGCGGTGACGAATCCGCGGGCGGCGCTGCCGCATGAACGCGCGAGTCAGATCATCGTTCCGACCGACACTCCCGGCTTTCGGTTGGTTCGCAACATTTCGATCATGGGAGATCCCGGCGAGGACTATTTCAGCCACGCCGAGATTCGCTACGAAGATTGCCGCGTGCCCGTCGACAACCGGATCGGTGGGGAAGGGGAGGGATTCCGGCTGGCTCAGGAACGCCTGGGGCCTGGCCGAATCCACCACTGCATGCGGTGGATCGGGATCAGTGAGCGCGCGTTCGACCTGATGTGCCGCCGAGCCGCCGAGCGCCAGCTATCGCCCGGCGAACTCCTTGGTTCCAGGCAGGCCATCCAGCATTGGATCGCCGAGAGCCGCGCGGAGATCCATGCATCCCGGCTGATGGTGATCGATGCGGCGGAGCGGATCGATCGGGAGGGTGCTCGCAAAGCACGTGTCGACATCTCGATGATCAAATTCTACGTCGCCGGCGTACTCCAGCGGGTGATCGATCGCGCGATCCAGACCCACGGAGCCCTGGGCATCACCGACGACACCCCGCTCTCTGCGATGGCCCGCCACGAGCGGGCTGCGCGGATCTACGATGGTCCGGACGAGGTACACAAGGCGGTCGTCGCGAGGGAGATCCTGAAGGGCTACGGCGTCAGGATCGCCATTTAGTTCTTCAGCCCCCACCCGAACCCTCAGGAGGATGTGATGCTGAACCTGGCCATGCTCCTCGACAATGCCGCGGCGAAGTACCCAGACCGCGATGCGGTCGTCCAGGGGACCAGCCGCCTGACCTACGCTCAGCTCAACGCGGGGGCCTGCCAGGTCGCGAACGGGCTCCGGGACTTCGGAATCGGCTCGGGTGACAATGTCGCCCTCTCCTGCCCCAACCTCCCGTACTTCCCGATCGTCTATTTCGGCGTCCTGAAGGTAGGTGCCACGGTCGTTCCTCTGAACGTGCTGCTGAAGGGTCCCGAGATCGCCTACCACCTCGCCGATTCCGAAGCCACGGCATTCGTCTGCTTCCAGGGGACGAAAGAGCTGCCGATGGGCCAGATGGGTCATGCCGGCTTTAGGGAGAGCCCGCAATGCGAGCACTTCATGCTGATTACAGCGGATCCTGCTGCTCCCTCCCCAATCGGGGGAACGGGGACGCTCGGCATGCTCATGCGCGGCCAAGCCACGACGTTCGAGACCGTCGACCGCCAGCCGGACGACACGGCCGTCATCCTCTACACGTCGGGAACGACGGGGAGACCTAAGGGTGCCGAGCTGACCCATTGCAACATGATCGTCAACGCGATCGCTTCGCGGGACATGTCGATGAAAGCCCTCGATCCGATGCAGGCGCATACCATCCTCATCGCCCTCCCGCTGTTCCACTCTTTCGGCCAGACCGTCCAGATGAACGCCGGCGTGTTGAACGCGAGCACGCTGGTCCTGGTTCCGCGCTTCGATCCTCAGATAGTTGTAGACGCGCTGATCCGCGAAAGGGTGAATCTCTTCGCGGGAGTTCCAACGATGTTCTGGGGACTTTTGAACTACGTGCGACAGAACGACATCGATCCAGCGCCCATCCGCGAGAACCTCGTTCTCTGCAACTCCGGTGGCGCAGCGATGCCCGTCGAGCTCCTGCGCGCCTTCGAGGAGACGTTCAAGGTGACTGTGCTCGAAGGCTACGGGCTCTCGGAAACCGCGCCGGTGGCGACGTTCAACCATGTCGATTTACCACGAAAGGTTGGGTCGATCGGGATCCCGATCTTCGGTGTGGAGGTCCGCGTCGTAGATAAGACCGGCAAGGACACGCCGAATGATGTGCCCGGCGAGATCGTCATCCGCGGACACAACGTCATGAAGGGATACTACAACCGGTCCGAGGCGACTGCGGAGGCAATCCGTGACGGCTGGTTCCACAGCGGCGACATCGCAACCCGCGACGAGGATGGATACTTCTTCATCGTCGATCGGCTGAAGGACATGATCATCCGCGGCGGATTCAACGTCTATCCGCGGGAGATCGAAGAGACCCTCATGACCCATCCCGGGGTATCGCTCGCGGCCGTCGTCGGCGTTCCCGACGAGGAGAGTGGTGAAGAGATCAAAGCGTTCATCATCCCGAAGGATGGTGAGATCATCTCGGCAGGGGAGCTGATCGACTGGTGCAAGGACCGGATGGCGGCATACAAGCACCCCCGTATCATCGAGTTCCGCGACACGCTTCCGATGACGGCTACGGGGAAGATCCTGAAGCGGGAGCTCGTGGCCATGAGTAAGTCGGCTGTGGTCTGACGGTCCGGGCACCCTGGCTCGCCCCGATGAAAGACGTTCGACTTCGCGACCTCCATCGGAGCCACCGAGACCGCTGGCCTGATGAGACACGGAGAGCTCGTGCATGCAACGTTCTGACGAGATCCTACGATGAGCGGCGCGACGATCCCCGTCCGATCAGGTGAGGATTTCGATCGGGATCGGTTCCGCGAGTACCTTCGCGAGAGCCTCCCGGACGTCCCCAATGCGCCGTTACGAGTCGAGCAGTTTCCGACGGGCGCATCGAACCTGACCTACCTGGTCAGGGTGGGGGATTGGTGCGGCGTACTCCGACGCCCTCCGCTCGGTCCGGTTCCGCCGAGAACTCATGACATGGGGCGGGAAGGCAGGCTTCTCGCCCGGCTCCATCCGGTCTTTCACCTTGCACCGGGGCCCCTGCTCATTTGCGAGGATCCGGACGTGATCGGTGCACCATTCCATGTGATGGAGTACCGTGCGGGGGTCGTGATCGATTCGCGATTGCCCGAGGGACTCGAGCCGGGCTGGGAACCGAGGCGGGTGATCGGGGAACGGGTGGTAGCCGCACTCGTCGACCTCCATCGGGTTGACTATCGCAAGGCGGGCCTCGACCGGATCGGGCGGCCGGAGGGGTTCCTCGAGCGACAGGTCGCCGGTTGGGTCGGGCGGTACGAAGGAGCGCAGACCGAGCGAATCGCGGAGGCACAGCCGCTCATCGAGTGGCTGACAGACCATGTACCGGAGAGCCCGGCCCCGACGGTGATCCACAACGATTTCAAACTGAACAACATCCTCTTCGATCCTCACGCCCTGGAGATCTCGGGAATTCTGGATTGGGAGATGACGACGATCGGCGATCCCTTCTTCGACCTGGCGGTCTTGCTCTGCTACTGGGTCGATCCGGACGACCCACCGCGGCTCCGCGCGATGCTTCCGAGCGTCACGACCCAGCCCGGGTTTCCCCGGCGGGACGATCTCCAGCAGATGTACGCGAACTGGAGCGGTCGATCCCTGTCACAGATGCCGTGGTACCTCACCTTCGCCTACTTCAAGCTCGCCGTCATCCTTCAGCAGATCTACGCCCGTTGGGTGCGCGGACAGACGAAGGATCCGCGGTTCGGCTCGTTCGGAGAGAAAGTCCGCACGCTGATCGCCCATGCCTACGCTCGGACGAACCCCGTCCGGGCAGGGCGGCAGGCCCGCTGATGACTGTCGATCTCGAGGCCCTCGCGATCCGCCTTCGGGAAAGCAACAGCTTTCCCAATCATCTCGGCATGGAGATAGGGGAAATCGAATCGAGTCGGGCGGTGGTTCACCTCGATGTGCGGCCGATACACCTCAACGGGGCAGGCATCGTCCACGGAGGCGTCCACGCTTCGTTAATGGACACCGCGATGGGGGTGGCGCTCCTGGCTCAAGGGCTGGTGGCGGCGACGTCACAGATGAACGTCCACTACCTGGCACCCGTGTCGTCCGGACGTCTCGTCTGCGTCGGCGAAGTGGTCCATCGCGCGGGTCGAACGGCAACCGTCGAGGCAAAGCTGAAGGGCGAGGCAGGTGAACTGGTAGCCATCGCAATCGCCTCCTTTCGCCTCTTCGACCATCCACTTGCCGTGGCCAAGTCATCATTGGAAACCTGATCACGTCATTCCCGCGAAAGCGGGAATCCCGCTGGATCCCCGCCTTCGAGGGGATGACGAGGAAGGGCGAGCTCCTGACAAATGGAGGCGTGATGAGCGTGTTGGACCTGTTTCGACTGGAGGGCCGAACGGCGATCGTTACGGGCGGGGGCCGGGGCCTCGGCGAGTACATGGCCCGCGGCCTGTCCGAGATGGGAGCCAAGGTGGTGCTCTGCTCCCGTAAGCTCGAGGCGTGTCAGGGGGTCGCTGACGAGATCAGCCGGGAAGGGGGTCGCGCTCTCGCCCTGGCCTGCGATGTGGCCAGCGAGGAGGAGATCGAGAGAGTCGTCGCCGCGACGGCGGAGGAGTTCGGTATACCGGACATCGTCATCAACAACAGCGGCGCCACCTGGGGAGCACCTCCCGACGAGATGCCCCTCGAAAAGTTCGACCACGTGATGGCCGTCAATGTACGTGGAACGTTCCTGATGTCGCGATCGGTCGCCAGCCGCTTGATCGCGGATGGAAGGCCCGGATCGATCATCAACATCGCATCCGTGGCCGCCTTCAAGGGAGGTCGACCCGGAATGCTCCAGACCGCTGGATACTCGGCCAGCAAGGGCGCCATCGTCTCGCTGACGCGGGAACTCGCGGGGAGTTGGTCCAACGCCCGCGTTCGGGTGAACGCCATCGCCCCCGGCTGGTTCCCGACCAAGATGTCCCGCCGCGTTCTCGAGAAGTCGGGGGACCGACTCCTCGCCACGATACCTCTCGGCCGCTTCGGCGAGCCTGCCGACATCCAGTGCGCGGCGATCTACCTGGCCTCCGATGCCTCGTCATTCGTGACGGGCCAGACGATCGTCGTCGACGGCGGGCAGACGATCTGGTGATTACCTTCGGAGGAGAAAGAGTCTTGGCGACAATGTATAGCGCTGCGGGATCTGCAAGAGCCCGTCAGTCGATGGATCGAACCCGCGCGCTGAGACCGAATTGGATCCGGAGGTCCAAGCCGAGCGCGATCGGCTCGACGCAGAGCTTGCGCGCCCTATCTCCCGCCGCGCCTGCTCGACGGGACTTAGCCCGACCCGTCGCGGCCCGCATCGTCGGCGTCGGCACCATCGCCTTCACCGGCATCGGCATCGTCGTCGCCATGGTCATCGCGCTCCGATAACGCTGCGTGGCGGCGAGTCGAGCGACGATCACCAGCTGGGGCAGATGTCGGCCGCCGTTGTCGTTGACCAACGCCGACCTCGAGCAGCTTCGTGCGGCGCCGATTCCCTCGTCATGTTACGTTGGCGAGGCCGATCACATGACCCTCGGGATCGGTGAAGTGGCCGACGACGAGCTCGGTCCCCGGCGCCTGGAACGGTCCACTGACACGCGAGCCGCCCAGCTCCTCCACGGAGCGCAGTGCGGCCCCGACGTCCGGTACGCCGACGTAGAACAGGACGCGAGCCTCGAAGCCAGGACCTCCGCCGACCCCGCCGGGGATCCCGAAGCCGGCACCGCTCAACGCCGGCGCCACGAATCCGTAGTCGCCGACGATCTCGTTAGCGGCGGGGCCGTCGGTGTCGAAGGTCCAGCCGAAGAGCTCGCCGTAGAACCGGCGGAGCATGTCCGGCTCCCGGCCGATGATCTCGAAGTGGACGACTGGTTGTCCCATGGCGGCACGCTCCTCCGGCTCGTTTCGGGGGACCCGCTCCCCTGGAGTTGTCGTGCCAATTTAACTAGGAGCTTGTAAAAAACAAGTTCCTAGTCCAGATTAAGGAGTCGTTCGAGGGAGACAGCATGGCAACCACTCGCACCTACGGCGACGCATGCGGGATCGCACGCGCGCTCGATGTGGTCGGCTCGCGATGGGCGCTGCTGGTCATCAGGGAGCTCCTGCTCGGGCCGCTCCGATTCTCCGACGTCCAACGCGCGCTCCCAGGGGCGAGCACGAACACGCTCGCCGACCGCCTTCGCGAGCTTGGCGACAACGGTGTCGTCACCCGGCACCGCCTCCCGCCACCCGCTGGCGCGACCGTGTACGAGCTGACCGACTGGGGGCGTGAGCTCGAACCGTTGCTGGTCGACCTCGGGGCGTGGGGCCTGCGGGTCCCGAAGGCCGACGCCGCGACAATCAGCGCCACCTCGGTCCTCCTGTTCCTTCGAGGCAGCGCGAGCCCCGACCAGAAGACGCCGAAGGTCGTGCTCCGCCTCACGCTCGACGAGCGGGTCTTCCGCGTCATCCTCGATGAGGCAGGAGCGCACGTCGCTGCCGGAGACTCCGATGCCTACGACGCATCTCTCGAATGCGATCCCGCGACCCTCAACGATCTGCTGTGCGGCGACCTCGACCTCGACACCGCCCGCGTCGACGGCCGGGTCACGATCGACCACCCATCGTCCGTGCAGCTCCTCATCGACGCCATCCCCACCCAACAGCAGTCCGAGGGTTCGTCTTAGGGTAGAGCGAGGGTCACCAGGCGAGAACGAACCTCCTCGGCCACGTCGCCGATCCAGAAGGCGATGTACTGCTTGCCGTCGAGGGCATAGGACATCGGGTTGCTGGTCACGGGAGCGGGCAGCGGCACGCTGTAAATCAGCTCGCCGGTCGTCTTGTCCCAGGCATGGAGGTAGGGCTGGCCGCCCGAGCCTTCGCCGGTGAAGAGGAGGGACGCGGTCGCGAGGAAGACGGGCCTCGCCCCGGGACTCCCGGTTCGTCCGATGTCGATCCCCTCCAGCGCAGGGTTGTCCTTGATCTCATCCGGAGCGTCACCGGCGGGTTCTACCCAAGCGTGGTCACCGGTGCTCATATCGATTGCGGTGATTCGGGAGTAGGGGGGCTTCACGATAGGGAGACCCTCGACCTGCGGGGCGCGGCCGAAGCTCAGGATGTAGTCCATATCCGAGCGGGCGCTGTCCGACACGAGCGTGAGCACCGATGGACTACTGTGGGAGCCGACGAAGAGCATCTCCGTCTCGGGGTCGAAAGCGCCGCCTTCCCAGTTGGTGCCGCCGAGGGTCCCTGGTGCTGAGAGGGTTCCCTGTGTTCCGTCCGGTGCGTCTCCCACCGAGGCTGGAGCGAACAGGTCGCCGAGACGATAGGGACTCACCGCCTCGAGCGCGGCCGCACGCAGCTCTGGCGTGAAGTCGATCAGGTCGTCTGTGGTGATGCCCTGGATGTCGTATCCGGCAGGACGGCTCGGGATCGGCTGCGTCGGTGAGCTCTTCTCACCCGGTGTATCTGACTGCGGAACGGGCTGCTCGACGATCGGCCAGACAGGTTCTCCCGACTCTCGTCGGAATACGTACGCGAAGGCCTGTTTGGTGAGCTGGACAACGGCTTCGACCCTTTCGCCGTCGGCGAGCTGGAAGTTGGCCAGCAGGGGAGCTGTCGGGTTGTCGTAGTCGAGGATGTCGTGATGAAAGATCTGGAAATGCCAGGCACGCTCTCCGGTGAGAGCGTCTACGGCCACGAGGCTGGAGGCGAAGAGATTGTCGCCGGGCCGGTGGCCACCATAGTAGTCGCCGGTCGCGCCCTCCACGGGCAGGAACATCAGCCCACGCTCATGGTCGACCGCGATCGGAGCCCACGCGCCCGCGTTGCCGGTGAATTCCCACGAACCTTCCTCCCACGTCTCGTTTCCGAATTCACCCTCCTGCGGAATGGTGTGGAAGCGCCAGCGTTCCTCGCCTGTCCGCGCATCGAAAGCCAGAACCGAGCCCGCGACGTTGTTGCGCGAGGGGGGCGCCAGACCGACGGCGAGGGCAGGTCCGACCGCCACCACGTCCTCGTAGATGGCCGGTGGTGACGACGCTCCGATCACGGCATCGTCCGAATAACCGAGCTGGCGCTTTAGATCGACTCGCCCTTCGTTACCGAAGGACGTGATCGGCGAGCCCGTCGCCGGATCCAGGGCGACGAGCCAGAAGCCGGGAGTCACGACGAAGATCCGCTGCTCTTCTCCATCGCTCCAATAGGAAACGCCTCGCCCGGAGTTCGCCCGAGGCGCGATCTCGTTCCGCTCGTCTTCGTAGCGATAGGTCCACTTCGTTTCGCCGGTCCGTGCGTCCGCAGCGATCAC
The DNA here is from genome assembly GCA_009380025.1 of Gemmatimonas sp. Classification (GTDB taxonomy): domain Bacteria; phylum Gemmatimonadota; class Gemmatimonadetes; order Longimicrobiales; family Longimicrobiaceae; genus WHSP01. The sequence continues at coordinate 11,646 of WHSP01000068.1, forward strand.
GATTCGCTCGGTCCCGGCGGTGAAGTACATGACCCCATCAACCATCAGAGGCGTACTCTGATTACGGAACTCGGACTCCTCACCCAGTACGGGTGTCGACTCCCACTCCCACGCGACCGCGAGGTCGTCGACATTGGTTCCGTCGATCTGCGAGAGCGGCGAGTAGCGCATCCCCTCAGCGCCGTTGTACGCAGTCCACTCGACCATCTCGGCTTGATCGGGGACAAGCTCCCCGGGGGGTCCCGACGCGCACGCGCCGACGGCGAGCGCAGCGACTACCGGCGTGAGCAAACGAAGTTGTCGTAGATTCATGTGCGTCTTCGGGTTGGCGAAAACTGTCGGTTGGATCGGGCCGGGCGCCTCCCGGGCCGCGGAGAAGGTAACGGCGGTTCAACCGACAGGGCTAGTCGTCGAAAGAAGATACAGGCCTTCGGTTGGCCCGCCAGCTGTCTGGACGCCCGCCTAAGGGGATGTAAGTCGAAACGGTGTCGCGGGGGTCTGGTACCAGCCATTGTCATCCCCGCGCAGGCGGGGATCCTGTTGCTCCGTCGTCTTACCCGCTCTGGATTCCCGCCTGCGCGGGAATGACGACACAGGGGGACCCCATCGCGATCCACTCAGAACGTCACGACCCCCGGGTGGGGCCCCGGGGGTTCATGATGATGTCCTGCCGAGTCAGTGAATTCTGCGGATCACCACGGCTACTGCCGCTTCGTCGCCGTCCCTGGAATGGTCATCATACCCGCGAGATCGAGGCTGGCACTGAGGTTCTCGCCATCCGGGGTCAGCGTGATCTCGATCGGCGCCTCCTGCCCCTGAATGCTTGCGGTGTAGCTCAGCACGAGGTTCTCGTCCGACTTGGTGATCGTTTCCACGGGTGTCTCGCGGCCTTCGATACCGGTCACCACCGCTGCGACCTGTCCATCGGCGTCCGTGATGTTCACCCGGATCGTCGCCGGAGCGTCGCCCTGCAATGCGAGGTCCCAGTCGGCGATGAACGCAGCCGCTTCCGCCGCCGGCACCTGTGCGGCGGCTTCGCCTGTAACGAGCGGCGTCAGGGCCGCTACCGCCAAGAGCAACGCGATGCGTGCGATCGAGCGCATGGACATTTCCTTTCGAGAAAAGAGAGGGGAGGTGAACGCTGTTCGGCGCGCTTCTACACCGTCTCTACGTTTGGGGATCCAGATCGGTGCAGAGCAAGAGCGGCGAGCGGGTGCGGCGATCGTGGCTGCACCGATCCTCACGGAGGAAATACAAAGTCGTACCAGCCAACCGTTGGTCGCCCCTTTCGTCCGGCCCTCGAGCGAAGGCTGGGCGCCGCTGCCAGGGTGCCGAGCCCGACGGGACCCACGTCGTGAGATCGTCGTCGAGACTTCCTCGAGGGGGATCCGATCGCCCCTTCCTGCGTATGATGGCCATCGTCTCCCGACGGTGCCAGCGCTGCGAGGAAGACGAACGTTGCGGAATCGTACTACATTTTGGAGATGATTTCAGTTTCCAACCTATCGAAGCAATACGGAGACCGCGTTCTTTTTGCGAACGCATCGTTTCAGCTCAATGCGGGGGAGCGGTACGGTCTCGTAGGGGCCAATGGATCCGGCAAGACGACGCTGTTGAGGATTCTGGGGGGCGACCTGGAGCCGAGCGAAGGATCGGTCTCGATCGGCAAATCGTTGCGGCTCGGGGTGCTGAGGCAGGACCAGTTCCTCTACGAGGACCAGGAGATTCTCGGCGTCGCGCTCATGGGCAATCCGGAGCTCTGGGAGGCGATGGTCGAGAAGGAGAAGGTGTTGGCTCGGGCCCACGAGCACTTCGATGCCGACCGCTTCTCCAGGTTGGAGGAGACCGTCCAGCGTCACGACGGGTACGCGGCCGAGGCGCGGGCTGCGGCCATTCTAGAGGGACTCGGCCTTCCCGCGGAAGTGCATCGGAAACCCCTTTCGACCCTTTCCGGTGGTTTCAAGCTGAGGGTGCTCCTCGCGCAGGTGCTGGCGAGCGCTCCGGACGTTCTCCTTCTCGACGAGCCCACCAACCATCTCGACATCATCTCGATCCGCTGGCTCGAGAAGTTTCTTCAGGACTTCGCGGGGCCGGTGGTCGTCATCTCCCACGACCATCAGTTCCTGGACAGCATCGCGACATCGATCCTCGACGTCGATTACGCGACCGTCACGCTCTACCAGGGCAACTACAGCGACTTCTCCGAGGAGAAGCTGGCGGAGCGGGAACGGCGGGAGAAGGAGATCGGTGCACGGCAGAAGGAGATCGCCCATCACCAGAAGTTTGTCGATCGCTTCAAGGCGAAGGCGAGCAAGGCGAGGCAGGCGCAGAGCAAGCTGCGGATGATCGAGAAGAAGGCTGAAGGCCTCGAGGCCCTTCCGGGAAGCTCCCGCCGATACCCGAAGTTCAGATTCGAGCCGCGCCGGCCCAGCGGGCGAGAGGTGTTGAAGGTGAGCGGGCTGAAGAAGTCGTTCGGGACGAACGAGGTGTTACACGGCGTAGACCTCGAGGTCCGCCGCGGGGAGCGGCTCGTCATCCTTGGGCCCAACGGCATCGGGAAGTCGACGTTGCTGAAGATCATCGTCGGAGATCTGGATGCCGATGCCGGAAGCGTCGAGTGGGGCTACGAGACCCGACCGGGCTACTTCGCACAGGATCACCATGAGCAGATCGGAAACGGCGGCCGCACCGCGGAGGAATGGCTCTGGGACCACTGTCCCGACAAGGACCGTGGTTTCGTGCGTGGCCACATGGGCCTGATGCTCTTCACTGGCGATGACGGGGACAAGCGGCTCAGCGCGCTCTCCGGCGGCGAAGCCGCGCGCCTCGTCTTCAGCCGATTGATGCTCGAGCATCCGAACGTCCTCGTCCTGGACGAGCCGACGAACCATCTCGATCTCGAGTCGATCGAAGCGCTCGTCGCCGGCCTGCGCGCGTACGAGGGCACGATGATCCTCGTATCGCATGATCGCTGGTTCGTCCGTCAACTCGCGACCCGGGTGGTCGAGATCCAGGCCGACGGCATTCGCGACTACCAGGGCACGTACGAGGAGTACGTCCACGCCTGTGGCGACGACCACCTCGATGCGGATTCAGTGGTCCTCAAGGCCAAACGGACGGGTCAAAATGAGCAGAAGCAACGGGGATCAGGCAGGGCCGACCGAGTGCGGGGAAACGGTGCCGCGAAAGAGCGACTGTCCGCGGGTCGTGCTGCCCTCGAAAGGCGACGGGATGAGTTGATCACGGAGATCGAGGCAGCCGAGGCACGCATCGGCGAGATCGACAACGCCTTCTGTGAACCCGACTACTATGAGAAGACGGCTCCCGAACGCGTGGCCTCGATGGACGGCGAGCGCTCCCGGCTGTTGAATCGCCTAAGTGATCTCATGGAGGCCTGGACCGGCGTCGAGCGGGACCTGGACGGAGCGGGGTCTGATAGCGGATAGCCGATAGTCTCTCCTCCATTGTCTCGGTCCGCGAGAGCGCCCACATTGCGATGCAAGGCCATCAACCCACAGGGAGGCACTCAGTCATGAACCAACGAAGCGTGCTGTACGCGAAGGGTGGGGTGACACGATGGGTGGGACCCGCCGTGCTCCTGCTGCTGGCGCTGGTCGCGGCAGGGAAGGCGGAGGCACAGCGGACGGTTGTGGTGCACGAGGAGCCACGACACCGGCTGGTTCATGAAGAGGGAGACCTGAAGCTACTCGACGTTCAGATCCTTCCAGGTGATACGACGCTCGATCATACCCACGTATCGCCGATCATGTACACCTTCATCAGCTCGGGGGAGGGTCCGTCGGGCGGTCGAGTGTCTGCGAACACACAGTACGTAGAGGAGCCCTTCACGCATCGGGTTTCCAACGATGGTGGTCACCTTTTCCGTATCATCGCCCTGGCGCACTACGGTCCCGAGGTCGCGAACGTATCGGCCGGCCGCCCGGAGGGGCTGGAAGGCGAGCCCCAGCTCGAGAACGAGTGGTTCCGGTCCTACCGCCTCGAGCTCGCTCCCGGTGAAGAGACTCCCATGATCAATCATTTGAACCCGGCCGTGATCGTCCAGGTCAGCGATGGCCATACGGAAGTCACGAAGGAGAAGGGCTTCGGTGCCGATCTGACTGTCGTGGGGGATTGGACGTGGCGGGATGCGGGATCAGCCTATCAGATCCGTAACACCGGAACCGAGCCGCTCTCGGTCGTCGTCAACGAAGGACGCCAGGGTAACTAGACGTCATTCCCGCGAAAGCGGGAATCCAGTGTAGGAAGGCGACGGAGCGCCTGGATCCCCGTCTTCGCGGGGATGACACCGGTCTCACACCACCGGCTGACAATCCCCGACACCATCGACCTCGAGCTGGATCGTCGTGTGGTCGATGCCGAACCGGTCGTGCACGAGGCGTCGGATCTCCGAACTCTTCGCTGGGGTGAAGCTATGCGCGTCCACAGTGACGTGGCCGCTCATCGCCACCAGTCCGGTCGTGATGGTCCAGACGTGCAGATCGTGAACGGAGGTGACGCCGGAAAGCCCTCGGATCTGATCTCGCAGTGAATCGACATCGATGTGGCCTGGGGTTCCTTCGAGCAGCACGCCCACCGTTTCCTTGAGCAGCGCCCAGGAGGAATAGATCACCAGGACGCCGATGGTGAGTGACGCGATGGGATCCGCCCAGTACCATCCGAAGAGCAGGATCAGGGTACCGGCCGAGATCGCGGCGACACTTCCCAGAGCATCGGCGAGCACATGCAACCATGCTCCGTGAACGTTCAGGCTCTCTTCCTTGCCTTCGTTCAGGATCCAGAGTCCGGCGAGGTTGACGACGAGACCGCCCACCGCGACGACCATCATCAACCCGCCTTCTACCACGCTCGGCTCGCTCAGCCGCCGGAACGCCTCATAGAAGATGTACAGTGAGACGGCCACGAGCGCCGCTCCGTTGGCCAGGGCGGCAAGGATCTCGGTCCGGTAGTAGCCGTACGTCTTCTGGGGAGTCGGGGGTTTTCGGGCGATCCAGATTGCGAAGAGGCTCAACCCGAGCGCACCGGCGTCCGAGAGCATGTGGCCGGCGTCGGCGATAAGGGCGAGCGAATTGGTGAGCAGGCCCCCGATCACCTCGGCCGCCATATAGACCAGCACCAGGATCAGCACGATCGCCAGTCGGCGAGCTCCCTTCCGTGTGCTGGGGTCGTGCCCGTGTCCGTGATGGTGACCTGCGCCCACCGATCCTCTCCCTGTCTGTGTTGGCGTGAAGGTGAATCTCCCGGAGACCCCGAAGCAAGAGGCGCGCACCTCCGAGCGAGGGGCGCGCGCTACGACTTGTCTACCGGGGTTTCAAAGGCTATGGCCGTAGTGTCGCTTCTACATATCGGCCGGCACCGGCAGCCACCCTTCAACGTACCGCAATGTCGAATGATCCGTGACCGAACTGAACCAGCGCTCGTGTAACTCGCGGCCCTCAGCGGTCTCCAGCAGCCATCGACGGAAACGATCGGCCGACTGCTGATCCGTCCAGTATGCCTCGATCACGTACTTCGGTCGGTTCTTCACCGGATGGGGGTGAAGGTAGCTGCCATCGAACCCGTCGAGTAGCACCCAGGTCCTGCGCTCGATGCAACCGTGCATCCTCGTGGCGGTCCCTAGTCGTGCCTCCAGCCATTCCACGAAGGCAGACTCCTCGACCGTGTTCCGAACGTTGAAGAGGTGAACCACGCGGATCATCGGGGCTCCTTTCGGGAGGATTCGAGATTCGGCTTGGGACCCCCCAAGCGACGTGATGCCGGAGTCTCTCCAGCGCCCCCAGGTGCGGGCGACTACTTCCTCTTGATCAGCTGCACCAGCTTTCCGATCGGATCGTAGTACCGGTCGACGACGCGCTCCTTGAGCGGAATGATGGCGTTGTCGGTGATGGTGATGTCCTCCGGACACACCTCGGTACAGCACTTGGTGATATTGCAGTAGCCGATGCCCCCTTCATCCTTCAAGTAGGTGGCGCGATCGGCGGTGTCGAGGGGATGCAGCTCGTAGGCAGCGGCTCGGACGAGGAACGCCGGTCCAATGAAGCCGTCGTACTTGCCGTGTGAGCGGAGGACGTGGCAGACGTCCTGGCACAGGAAGCACTCGATGCACTTCCGCATCTCCTGGGGACGATCCACCTCGAACTGATGCATCCGCCACGTACCGTCCTCGAAATCCGGCTTTCGGGGTTGGAAGGCGGGGATTCGACGATTGACTTCGTAGTTCCAGGAAACGTCCGTGACGAGGTCGCGAACGAGCGGAAAGGCTCGCATCGGCGCGATCGTGGCCGGCTGATCATCGGGTACCTCGCTCAGCCGAGTCATGCACATCAGCCGAGGCTTCCCATTGATCTCGGCGGAACAGGAACCGCACTTGCCCGCCTTGCAATTCCACCGGACCGCGAGGTCACCCGCCTGTTCGGCCTGGATCTGGTGAACCGCATCGAGGACCACCATCCCCTCCGACACCTCCGTGGTGTACTCCACGAACTCACCCTTCTCGGCCGTTCCCCGCCAGATACGAAACGACCTCTCCCGCTGACCGGGCGTCGCGACCGGATGTCCTTCGGCCGCTGGTGAACTTTTCGCCGCGACACCTCCGGTTGCATCGACAGTGCTCATGGACTGCTCCGAGTATGTGCGAAGGATGGAAAACCACGTCCCCTTATTGTTGCTGCTCCTCAATGATCTGTTGTAACGCCTCGGGCATCGGCACGATTGGGCGTTCCTCCAACACCATCTCGCCATCCGATCCACGGCGGACTACGAGGTTGAACTTTCCGGACTCCGGATCCTTATCGGGATAGTCGTCCCGGAAGTGTGCTCCGCGACTCTCTTTACGGGCCTGACCGGCTCGCACGACGGCTTCTGCAGCAGTCAGGAGGTTCGGCAGATCCAGAGCCGTATGCCACCCGGGGTTGTACTCGCGGTTCCCGGGCACCGCGACGGACTGCGCTCGCTCGCTAAGATTCGCGATCGACGCGAGCGCTTCTTCCAACTCCTCCTCCCGTCGCACAATGCCAGCGAGGTTCTGCATCTTTTCCTGTAGCTCGAACTGAAGCTGGTAAGCGCCCGTGCCGTCGCCATCGCGGGAGAAGGGTTCGAGCGCGGCGTCGATGGAGCGTCGCACCTCCGATCCGTCGATCGTCGTGCCGCCGTTTTCGTTCGCGAAGCGGGCGGCATACTCACCCGCACGCTTGCCGAACACGAGCAGATCCGAGAGGGAGTTTCCGCCGAGCCGATTGGCCCCATGGAGCCCGGCGGCGCACTCGCCGGCGGCGAAGAGCCCAGGCACGCCCGACATCTGCGAGTCCGGGTCGACGCGGATTCCGCCCATCGCGTAGTGAGTTGTGGGGCCGATCTCCATCGGCACTTTGGTGATGTCGATCTCCGCGAGCCGCATGAATTGATGGTACATGCTCGGCAGCTTGCGTCGGATATGCTCTTCCGAGTTCGACAGGTGCTCGTTGATCCAGGCGATATCGAGGAAGACGCCTCCGTGAGGGCTGCCGCGCCCTTCGCGAACCTCGCGCACGATGCAGCGCGCGACGTGATCCCGTGTAAGGAGCTCCGGCGGGCGTCGGGCTTCCCGATCACCCTGCGTATAGCGCCACCCCTCCTCCGGCGAGTCGGCCGTCTGATCGCGGTAAAGAGCCGGTACGTCGTCGAACATGAAGCGGCGGCCCTCCTTGTTCAGCAGAACGCCCCCCTCGCCGCGGACCCCTTCCGTCACCAGAAGGCCGCGAACGCTCGGTGGCCACACCATTCCCGTGGGATGAAACTGCACGAACTCCATGTCGATCAGCTCGGCTCCGGCACGATAGCCGAGCCCATGGCCGTCGCCCGTGTATTCCCAGCTGTTGCTGGTGATCTTGAAGGCACGGCCGATACCGCCCGTCGCCAGGATGATGGCTCCGGCGGAGAACACCCGGAAGAGCCCGCGCTCCCGCTCATACGCGACGGCGCCGGCCACCCGGTCGCCGTCCTTCACTAGCTCGAGGACGGTGCACTCCATATGAACGTCGATGCCTTGATGCACGCCGTGATCTTGCAGCACGCGGATCATCTCGAGCCCGGTCCGGTCACCTACGTGAGCGAGCCGAGGATAGCGGTGACCGCCGAAGTTCCGCTGCAGGATCCGACCGTCGCGGGTTCGGTCGAATAGAGCGCCCCAGGCTTCGAGCTCGCGTACACGCTCCGGGGCTTCCTTCGCGTGCAGCTCTGCCATTCGCCAACTGTTCAGATACTGGCCGCCGCGCATCGTATCGGCGAAGTGGACACGCCAGCCATCTCGTTCGTCGACGTTGGCCAGCGATGCTGCGATCCCACCCTCGGCCATCACCGTGTGCGCTTTGCCGAGCAGCGACTTGCACACGAGGCCTACCCGCGCGCCGCAGGCCGATGCCTCCACGGCCGCACGCAGACCCGCACCTCCCGCGCCGATGACGAGAACGTCGTAGGCGTATTGCTCTATGCTGTCCAGGTCGGTCATTTCGTCGATCCGTCGGGCGAACGAGGGTTAGAAGACGTGACAACGGGCCTCAGCAAGGTCAGCCCGTTCCCGGACACGTTCCCGATGCGAAGGGTGACGGGAACGGGAACGTGTACGGCCCGGGAACCGCAACCGAAGGAACGCGATATCGTAAAGACTTTCATGATCTTCGGCGGGCTGCCGATTAGATCAAACGTGGGTCGCTCAACACGCCCATGGCGACGAGCCGCACATACAGGTCGGTGAGGCAAACGAAAACGAGGCTCGTCCAGGCCCAGAACATGTGGTGTCGGTTGAAGATGGACGAAATCCGCCACGCACCGTGCCGAGCTTCCGGGAATCGCGAGCACGAGTAGCAGTCCGTCCGTCCTCCGACCAGATGACGGAGGGAGTGGCAGCCGAAGAGGTATCCGGAGAGCAGAACAACGTTGGTGAGCAGCACCACCGAGCCAACCCCGATCCCGAAGCCGCCATCGAAGCGGAAGGCGAGAAGCGTGTCGTACCAGAGGAAGGCGAGAATCGGAATGGACAGGTAGAGGAAGTAGCGGTGGAGGTTTTGCAGGATCCAGGGGAAGGCGGTCTCTCCGCGGTAACGGCTCCCCCGGTGCTCCTCGACGGCACACGCGGGAGGGTCCATAAAGTAGGCGCGGTAATACGCCTTTCGATAGTAGTAGCAGGTGCCGCGGAAGCCGAGAATTGCACCCATGATCAGGATCGCGGGAGAAAAAGGCCACCAGGTAATCCCGAGGAGTCTCACTTCGGCCGGACATTCGGCCGAGAGACAGGGCGAATAGAAGGGGGAGAGGTACGGCTCAGCGAAGTAGTTCTGCCCCTGGAAGATTGCCCAGGTCGCGTAACCGCCGCAGAGGGCGAGGCCGACGGCGACGGCGAAAGGGGCCAGCCACCAGTGGTCGATACGCTGGGTCGCACCGAGGCGAGTGCTCGGCAATACTTCGAGCGGCGGAGACGACGACGCCATACGCTGCGGCTCCTGGGCAGGGGAAAAGGGGAACGAACGCGACGGCAGACGCCGCCGTGTACGAATAGCAGCGATACAGTGGGAAGTGCGCCTGCGCGGTGCCCACCAATAGTGAAGGATGTTTCGACGGCGGGCAAGTAGGCCTGCTGCCGAGCTCGAAACGCGCCCCGGGGAACTTCAGTTGTCTCGGAAAAGGCGCCCCTGAACACGGATATGGAGGTTCCT
>WHSP01000069.1 GCA_009380025.1 Gemmatimonas sp.
GGGAGCGGCGAGGAAGCGTAACGCAGAGCTGCGCGATTTATCGAAGGCCTTTCAGTCGCCCCGCATCAGCGCCTCGATCTCCGCGATCGCAACCGGAACGGACCGGGTAAGGACCTCGCAGCCGCCCTCGACGACGTGAACGTTGTCCTCGATGCGAATGCCGACCCCGCGGAACGCCCCGGGGACGTCTTCGGAATCGGCCGGAACGTAGATTCCCGGCTCGACAGTAAGCACCATCCCGGGAACCAGAGTGACCGGCGCACCATTCCGCCGATAGGGGCCTACGTCGTGAACGTCGAGGCCTAGCCAGTGCGACGTCTGGTGGGGATAGAACCGCTTGTAGCTCCCGGAATCGATCACCTCCTCTACCGAATCGGCCCGGAGGATTCCCAGGTCGATCATTCCGTGCACCAGCACGCCCAGTGCGGACGAATGGATGTCGGCCGCCGTGGAACCCGGAGCGGCTGTGGCAATGCCGGCCTCTTCTGCCTCGAGCACCACCTCGTATAGATCGCGCTGTGCCCCAGAGAAGACTCCGGATACCGGGAACGTCCGAGTGATGTCGGCGGAGTACATGCCGCGCTCCGCCCCGGCGTCGATCAGGAGTAGCTCGCCATCACGCATCCGGCTCTGGTTCGCCACATAGTGTAGCACCGTGGCGTTCGCCCCGGCACCGACGATCGACGGAAAGGCCGGTCTTGCCGCGCCCAGGGTTCGGAACGCCGCCTCGAGCGCCGCCTGCACCTCCCATTCGCCCACCCCGGGTCGCGTCCGCTCCATCGCGATCCGATGGGCCTCGGCCGAAATCTCCGCGGCGAACCGGATCTGGTCCACTTCGTCGGTCCCTTTCACGATCCGAAGTTCGGATGTGACCGCCTCGAGGTCCACGACGCCGATCGGCCCGACGCCCGAGCGCTGTCGCGCCCTGCGCGCACGCAGGAGGCCCTCCATCACCATCCCGTCGATCCGGCTTACCGCACCCAGCGGATAGTAGATCCTTTCGCCCGACGCTAACAGCTCAGGTAGCCGGTCCGCCAATTCGGGAAGCGGGTAGACGGCGTCCGCGCCTGAAATCTCCGCGGCTCGCTCGGGCCCGATCCGCGCACCGGACCAGCGCTCGCGCTCAGGGTCGCGCGGCCGCACGAAGAGAGTGAATCGGTGGGCAGAATCGTGCGGTGTCAGGACGGCGACCGCTTCCGGCTCGACGATCCCGCTGAGGTAGTAGAGGTCGCTGGATGGGCGATAGGGAACTTCCGTGTCCCGCGACGAAAACAGCTCGGACGCCGCCGGCACGAGCGCCACTCCGTCTCCGATGCGCTCGAAGAGTCTCTCCCGCCGAGCGGCAAAGATCGACGGTTCGAGCGGGCGCGGCGGGCCGAAGGTGCGCGGAGGCTGTCTCGATTCCATGCAGGTGATGCTTCGCCGATGTGACCGGTTACCCGGTTACCGGTTGCCAGTCCAACGAAACGAGGTTGACCGGTACCTGGCACTTGGGATCAGACAACTGGAAAGGGGAGGTCCGGGTGAGGCTACGGTTCCGTCACCAGATCCGGATTGACGAGCAGGACGGGTGTTTCGACCGGATCCGAGAGCTCGGGGACGAGCCCATCTACCAGAACAGCCGCAAAAAGCAAGGCGAGATAGAGTAGCGAGGTGCGGTACAGGGACCAGGCTGGCCTTGTGAAGTCCGACGCTCTGGCGACCTTGACGACGGCGTACAGGAACCAGAGGCCGAGCAGGAGCGCCGCGACACCGTAGACAACGCCGAGCTCGCCCAGGGTGACCGGCACCAATGTCAGGGGAAGCAGTATGCCCGTATAGAGGATCATCTGCCTGAGCGTATGTTGCTCACCCCAGACGTTCGGGGCCATCGGCACTCCAACCTTGCCGTAATCCTTCTGCTTCACGAGTGCAAGCGCCCAGAAATGGGGCGGCGTCCAGAAGAAAACGATGAGGAACAGATAGAGAGCCGTCAGGCTTATGCCTCCGGTCGCGGCGGCCCATCCGACGAGCGGCGGGAACGCTCCGGCGGCGCCGCCGATCACGATGTTCTGAGGGGAGCTCCGCTTCAGCCACCGGGTGTAGACGAAGACGTAGTACAGAAGTCCCGCAAGGGCGAGCGCCGCAGCCAGCAGGTTGACCGCAAGGGCGAACAGGAGGAACGAGGCGACGGCGAGCGCGATCCCGAAACCGAGCCCGTGCGCCGGGCTCATCCGCCCGCTGGGGATCGGCCGCAAGCGGGTCCGCGCCATCAAGCTGTCAATGTCCCGGTCGAGGAACATGTTGATGGCATTCGCCCCACCCGCCATGAGGTACCCGCCGATCATCGCCAGAACGACCAACCCGGTTGACGGCCATCCGCCGGCCGCGAGAACCATCGGAGCGAGGGTCGTGACCAGCAAGAGCGAGATGATCCGCGGCTTGGTCAGGGTCACGTAGTCGCGAAGCCGCTGAGACCAGAAGCTACGCCCGGGAGCGACCTCGGCCGCCAGGCCTGCGCGCTCCGTGGACGTCGTCATCGGGGAGCCGGGTTTCACCTCCGCCGCCGTCGCCCTCGAACCGGAGATCGACATTCGGAACTCGTGTAAGGCGGATCATTTCGCGATGTTCAAGTACGCCAGAATAATAGGCGTGCGAACGCAGACGTGCCACCCTCCAACGCCATGACCGACACCTCTACCGATATCCACCGGCCTGGCCTGGTCGAGCGGCTCCTCCGGGTGCGGCTCTTCTACAAGATCCTTTTGGCGAACGCAGCAATCGTGACCGTCGGTGCGGTCGCCGGCACGCTCTTCACCCGCGCCGTGATCCGGTCCGGCTCGGATTTTCCGATGATCTGGATCATTGGGCTGGCGCTGTTCGCCGTTCTGGTCACCTTGTTGGTGAACGCGGCGATCCTGCGCGTCGCGCTCAGCCCTCTGAAGCTCCTCGAGCAGACCGCCGCACGCGTTCAGTCGGGGGACAGGGACGCCAGAGTTCCCTACTCCCCCCTACGGGATCGCGAGCTCGACAGGCTAACGAGGACCTTCAACGGAATGCTGGATACCCTCGAATCGTACCATCACAGGCTCTCCGGCATGGCGATCCGAGCTTTGAACGCCCAGGAAGAGGAACGCAAGCGGATCGCACGCGAGCTTCATGACGACACCGCTCAGTCCCTGGCGGCGCTTCTGATCCGTCTGCGACTGCTGAGAGGCGCCGACGATCGGCAGGTACGGGAAGCGACGCTCGACGAGCTCCGGGCGGAGATTGGCGACGCCCTGGAGCGGATCCGCCGGTTTGCCAAGGGGTTGCGGCCCCCGGCCCTGGATGAGCTGGGACTGGTGCCGGCCCTCGAATCGCACGCTCGGGGGCTCTCGGAGTCGGTCGGCGTCGCGATTCGCGTCGATGCAGAACCCCATGCGGCTCTGTCTCCGGAGGCTGAGTTGGCCCTGTACCGGATCGCGCAGGAAGCGATTTCGAACGCGGTGCGCCACGCCAACGCTCAAAGGGTGGTGGTGCACATCGCCGGGCAGCACAGTCAAGTTTTGCTCTCGGTCGCGGACGACGGCGGGGGCTTCGACGTCGAGCGCGCCATGGCCACCGAAGAACGCGGACTCGGGCTCTTCGGCATGCGTGAACGCGCGGCGTACCTGGGCGCGCAGGTGAGCATTCAGAGCATCCCTGGCTCGGGAACCGAGGTGCGGGTCACTCTGCCGGCGGAAGTCGATTTCAGCCCCCGCCCGGAGGAGGCACGCGAGGCCCCGGACGACGGGCACTTCGAGGGTTGAGCGAGATTCAGCTGGATCCCCGGGTCGACAGGGTCCTGCCCGACCGGGTGCACCATGCGCACCCCCGGCCAGGCGCGTAGATTGAAGGGCAATGGTACAGACCTGGAAACTCGGAGTGTCGAATGGCTGATCGGGTGGAGAACCTCGTCATCATCGGATCGGGGCCCGCGGCGTGGACGGCGGCCGTCTACGCTGCCCGCGCGAACCTGAACCCAGTAGTGTACGAAGGGGAGCCATCACGGGAGATGATCCCCGGTGGACAGCTGATGTGGACCACCGATATCGAGAACTATCCCGGCTTTCCCGAGGGAATCAGCGGTCAGGACCTCATGGAGCGGATGAAGGAGCAAGCAGTCCGCTTCGGGACGCAGGTGGTCGGCGAGAACATCGCGTCGGTCGATTTCTCCGTCCGCCCGATCCGTCTGAGCCCGACCTGGAGCGAGCCGATTGCAACGCTCTCGGTGATCGTCGCGACCGGTGCCCGCGCCAACTGGTTGGGGATCCCCAACGAAGAGCGCCTCGCCCAGAGCGGTGGTGGCGTTTCCGCCTGCGCCGTTTGCGATGGCGCTCTGCCCTTCTTCCGCGACAAGGTACTTGCCGTCGTGGGCGGCGGAGACTCCGCGATGGAAGAGGCGACCTACCTGACGAAGTACGCGAGCCTGGTCGTCATCATTCACCGCCGAGATCAGTTCCGCGCGTCGAAAATCATGGCTGATCGGGCCCTCGACCACCCGAAGATCGAGGTCGAGTGGAACACCGAGGTCGCCGACGTCCTCGGCGACGACGCCATTTCGGGGATCAGACTCCGGGACACGGTTTCGGGTGCGGAGCGGGAGCTCGCCGTGGGCGGCCTGTTCGTCGCCATCGGTCACACGCCGAACACCGCGTTCCTCGAGGGCCAACTCGAAACGACCGAGCACGGCTATGTCGTGACCCGGTGCCCCTGGAGAACGGAGACGAGCGTGGACGGAGTCTTCGCGGCTGGTGACGTGATCGACGATTTCTATCGTCAGGCCGTGACTTCGGCCGGTACCGGCTGCATGGCCGCACTCGAAGCCGAGCGCTGGCTCGCCCATCACGATGGGCTCGGCGAGTCGCCGGTTCTCGAAACCGCAGAGAGCTCGGTGGGAAGGGCGGAAGAGGATCTGCAGCGCTAACGGTCCTCGAGAGCCGGGGCTACGGCCTCACGCCAATTAGCTCCCCTAGCTCTCGAAGCCCCCTCCGCACCCACGTTTCGATCCGTGGCTGCGGGTGCAGGGGACAGTAGGTCCGCGGCTCGGTACCGGGGATGAACCATTCAGTGACGACGTGCTCGCCCGGACAATGTGACGTGGCGAGATGGCCGGACTCGCGATCCACCTCGGCAGAGACCAGGTCGATGGGAGCCAGCCAGGGAATGGGAGTCGGCCGGTCCCTGTAGTAGCTCGCCATCACTTCGCCCCAGACAGGGGCGGCGATGCTTCCCCCGCCGCCTCCGGAAATGATCTCCTGGCGCTTGTCGAAGCCGACCCAGACACCTGCTGTTACGTCGGGCGTGAACCCCACGAACCACGCATCAGCGGAGTCATTCGTAGTGCCGGTCTTCCCCGCCGCCGGAACCTCCCATGACAGACCGGCCGATCGGACGCGTGTCCCCGTTCCACGGTCGACCACGTCGCGCATCATGCTCGTCGTCAGGAAGGCTACCTCTGGCGAGAGCACGGGCTGGCGGTGAATGCTGGACTCCCAGAGCAGACGCCCGTTCGCGTCCTCGACACGCTGAATGAAACGGGGCGTCACCAAGCGCCCGTTGTTGGCGAACGTCGTGAAAGCGGTGACCAGCTCGATCGGCACGACCTCCGAAGCGCCCAGCAGCGTCGAGGGATACTCGTGTAGAGGGGTCGTAATTCCCATGCTCTGGGCGGTTCGAACGACGCTGGCGACCCCGATCCGTTCGCCGAGCGCGACGGCGGCGCGGTTCGAGGAGAGCCGCATCGCCTCGCGCATATCGACGGGTACGTCGGCACTGACGTGATCGGCAGGGTGATACCCCCCTTCGTAGTCGGCCGCGCCGGGGCCGAGGAGTGGGGTCGTAATCGGGATCCCAGCCGTGAGGGCCGTCGCGAAGATGAACGGCTTGAAGGCGGAGCCGGCCTGCCGTTGTGCCTGCGTCGCGCGATTGAACTGGCTGACGGCGAAGTCGCGGCCACCGACCAGGGCAAGCACGTCACCGGTTAGGTTGTCGAGCGCGACGAACACTCCCTGGAGACACCCCGTGGTATCCTCGATCTTGCCTGTCGAGCAGTTGGGACCCCGGAAACGGCCGAGCTCTCCTCCCTCGACCGCGGCGATCTGTGCTCGGAGCGCCTCCGCTGCGAAGGTCTGCATCTCGCGGTCGAGGCCCGTGAAAACGCGCAGACCGGCGGTCTCCGCGCCATCACCGAACCGCTCATGCAACTCGCGTCGAATGGCCGCGATGAAATAGGGAGCGTCGCCGCTCGCCTCGATCGGGGCGGCAAGGTCCAGCGGCTCGGCCAGGGCAACCTCCGCCTCGGCGTCGGAAATAACCCTGGCATCCGCCATGAGGCTCAGGACGAGATTGCGCCGACGGACCGCGTCGATCGGGTTGGTTCGCGGGTTATACCTGCTGGGGGCTTTCGGCAGCGCGGCCAACATCGCCGCCTCCGCGATCTCCAGCTCGACCGCCCGCTTTCCGAAGTAGCCCTGCGCCGCGGCCTCCACCCCGTAGAGACCATCGCCAAGGTAGATCTGGTTGAGGTACATCTCCAGGATCTCGTCCTTGCCGAACTCCCGCTCCATCTGCCGCGCCAGCATGATCTCCCACGTCTTGCGGCGTAGCGTCTTCGCACGCGTCAAATGTTCCGGAAAGACGTTCCTGGCGAGCTGCATCGTGATCGTACTGAAGCCCTGTTCGAAACTCCTCGTCCGCAGGTCGTGCAGCGCGGCGCCCACCACCCGGCGGTAGTCGACCCCGTCGTGGCTGAAGAATCGCCGATCCTCGACGGCGAGGAAGGCCCCTGCGACGTGCGCCGGGATCCGTTCGAGCGGCACGACGATCCGCCGTTCCGGGGCCAGGTGAGCGATCAGCTCTGCCCGACTGTCATAGACACGAGTCGCCTGCGGAGGCGAGTAGTCCCGCAACGCCTGCACGCTCGGACATCCTTCACCCGAGCAGCGTGGCCAGAGCCAGACCGCCCCGGCGATGAACGCGACCAACATCAACCCGAATAGAGCGAACACGGCTCGACTCGGCCGGGACCAGCCGGCCGGCCGTGTCACGCGCCCCGAGGGTCTGGCAACGCGGCGTCTACGACTCATGAAATGCGCTCGGATTCAGGTTTCTCTGGACCGGGGGTAGTACCGGTCCGTGGAGTCCGAGTTCCGCGCATCCGGGACGCTCTATGTCAACCTCCTGCCCCCGTCGACCACCAACACCTCGCCCGTCACGAACTCGGCGCCGACAAGGTAGAGCACGGCGCGCACGGCATCCTCGGGCGAGCCTATCTGGCCCATCGGAGCCCGATCGGCCAGCCGCTTGATCTCGGCATCGTCCAGGTGCTCAGGGGGGAGAATCGTGCCAGGTGCGATCGCGACGACACGCACCTCGGGGGCCAGCGCGCGGGCCGCGACCCGGGTGAGATGGACCAGGCCGGCCTTCGAGATCGAATGCGCCGCATGCGCATCCCATACTTGTAGGCCTGCGAGGTCGGCCATGTTGACCACCACACCGCCGCCCCTCGCCTTCATCTGCCCGCCCACGATCTGCGTCAGGAAGAACGGCGCCCGCAGGTTGACGGCGATCGTCTCTTCCCAGAGGTCGACGTCTACCTCGAGGAAGCTGGCTTCGGGGAAGATCGAAGCGTTGTTCACCAGGAGATCGACCGGACCGAACGGGTCTCTCGCAGCACTCGCGAGCCGCCGCACCTCCTCGATCGACCTCAAGTCCGCGGAAACCGCCTCCGCAGTCCCGCCCTCGCTTCGAATCGTCGCCACAGCCGTTTCCGCGGCTTGCCCGGAGGTGTGGTGGTGGACGACCACACGCGCGCCGGCACGGGCGAGCGCAAGAGAAATGGCGCGACCCACCCGGACCGCGCCACCCGTGACCAGCGCCGTTCTGCCGTGGAGGTCCACGGCGCCCAGCATCTCCCTATCCGGCTCCGGCATCTCCATCGTCCTGAGAAAAGATCTTCAGATTCGTCGAGTGGCCGGGGTTCACGCGAGCCTTCGGGTTCACGTAGTGCACCGCATTGTTGACCGCGATCGCCGCCTCGCCGTATCCCGTCGCGATCAGCTCGAGCTTGCCCGGATACTTCACTACGTCGCCTGCCGCGTACACCCCGGGAAGGTTCGTTTCCATCAGTGACGAGACCTTGATCGAATTCCGTTCCAGCTCGAGTCCCCATTTCGCGATCGGGCCCAGGTCCGGCTTGAAGCCCAGCAGCGCGATGATCGCGTCGACCTCCACCTCCGCTCGCTCTTCGTTCGCACCGTCGTAGATGACTACGTTCTCGATGCACCCCCCGTTGCCGCCGATCGACTCGACTTCGTAGGGGGTCCGGATCGTCACCTTCCCGTCCGCCTCCAGCTTTCGAACCTCTTCCACCGTCGCCCGATGCGCCCGAAACTGGTCTCGCCGGTGGATCAGTGTGATCTCCCGCGCAATACCCTGCAGCCCGAGTACCCAATCAACGGCAGAGTCCCCTCCCCCGACGATCAATACCCGCCGATCTCGGAAATCCTCCGGCTGGCGGACGTGGGTATGAACTCCCCGCTCTGCTGAATAAAACTCGTCCCAGCCAGGGCATTCCAGCACTCGCGGGTTCAGAGCGCCTTTGCCTGCCGTGATGATCACCGTCCTGGTCAGGTACTCGCCTGCGCGCGTCTCGAGCGCGATCAGATCGCCGCGATTGCTGAGCTCCGCTACCTCCGCTTCCAATACGATCTCCGGGCCGAATTGCGTGCCCTGCTCGATCATGTTGACCGCCAGATCCTTCGCCAGAATCTTCGGCAATCCGCCCACGTCGTACACGTACTTCTCCGGGTACAGCGCCATCAGCTGGCCTCCGAGCTGCGGTAGCGCATCGACGACCCGACAGCTCACACCCCGTAGACCGGCGTAGAACGCGGCGAAGAGGCCCGTCGGACCCCCTCCGATGATCGTGACGTCCTTGACCCCGTTCTCGCCGCTCACACGCCTCTCTCCGGGTTGGGTTCGAAAGCTAGATAAGCCTTTGAACGTAGCGTTGGCGGAACTCACGAGCAAGCCATCGATAGTCCTCCATTGCAAGATGCAACAGACCGTGCAGGATCCACCAGTTCAGAGCGGTCAACGGGTTTCGCTACACTTCCGTAAGGATAAGGGATAGCTGCACTTACATGACGGCCATCTGAAAGGCATTTGGGTTGCCGTGGGATCACCGCTGCCTGCGGGCACTCCGACCCGTACACGCTTCACGAATCCAGGAGGCCATTCGATGCGAAGCATTCGCAACAGCACCGGGTTTACGCTGATCGAGCTGATGATCGTGGTGGTGATCATCGGCATTCTGGCCGCGATCGCGATTCCGAGATTCACCGCGGTGGCGGATCAGGCCAAGCAGGCCGAGGCGGCCCCGATCCTGAAGCAGATCTGTTCGCTTGCGGCGACCGACGCCATGCGCACGGGCAGTTGGCCGACCGATCTCAGTGGGATTTTGGGGTGGGCCGATCCGAACGCACAGCATTTCGGGAACTGGAATGTCGGCGCGGATAGTACCGCGGCTGGCGTTGCAATCAGCGAGGGTCTCGAAGACGCCACGATGGACTGCAACACGAACCAGATCCTGTAGTTTCCGAGATGGCGGCCGAAACGGGGGAGGGGCGATGTCGGGTTGAGGCCCGTCCCGCGCGGCGGGCTGGGTCGGGCAGGCCTTTGGGGCGCGGTCAACCGTTCAGACGTCGAACCTGGGCGGGCTGGCCTTTCGCTCCTCGGCCGGTCCGTAGTAGTCGACAAACAAGCCCGGTTCTTCGCGCAGCCGCAGTCTGACCAGCTGGGCCACTTCCAGATTGGGGGCGATCTGTCGCCAGATCCAGATGACCAGGTTTTCGGTGGACGGGACCAGCCCCCCGGGCCCGAATTCCGCTACGGCGTGGTTGATGTGTTGGTGATCGAGCCGACCGCGAACCTGCGCTTCAAGAAGTCGGTCGAGTGATGCAAGGTCCACCGCGAAGCCGGTCAACGGGTCCGGCTCACCAGCGACGGTTACCTCGAGGGCATAGTTGTGACCATGACCGTGGGGATTCGCGCAGGGGCCGAACGCCTTCCGATTTCGTTCCTCGGACCACTCCGGTCTGAAGTAGCGGTGGGCAGCGCTGAAGTGAACGACACGGGTCAGGTACGTGGTCATACGTCGTTTGCGTGAGCGTGGTTTTTGAAGTCGGAATGGGTCTTGCTATTTAAGATTGGCTACGGGTGCGGTGGCTGGGAACCGCTCAGTGCGTGCTTCCTATGTCCCGGCCTCGTCGATGAGTTGTCGTTTCGGCGCGGGCTTCTTTCCTTCTGTCGAGTCCCGCGACCCGTGTCAGTGTCGAGAGAGCCGGCGCGACTCCCGGGGTTGGGAGTCGGTCGGAGTCGGAGCGGAGAGACCGCGACGACGAAGGCAAAATGCAGAGGTCGATGTGGGAGTACCGTCGGAAGGGCCACAGTTTGAGACGGAGTGCCTGTCGCCAGGACGAGAGAGGTACCCCGACCCGCTACATTTCGGGCCCGTACCAACGAGAGTGAACGAACCAGAGGGCGACCGAGTGCCGGGTCCACGATCCGTGCTGATTGTGGAAGACAACCCCGATAGCCGAGACGCGCTACGGACCCTTCTCGAAGCGTACGGCTTCCGTGTGTTCGAGGCCGAAGACGGAGAGGAGGCGGTCCGCCGCGGCATTGAGTGGCAGCCCGACATCATCTTGATGGACATCATGATGCCCGGGATGGACGGCCTCGAAGCGACACGCACCCTCAGAGAATCTCCGGCTTTCCGGCAGGTTCCGATCCTCGCCTTGACGGCGATGGCGGGGTCCCGCGAGATGGCTCTGGAAGCAGGATGTGACGACCACCTCTGCAAGCCGATCGATATCCCCGTCTTCCTGAACACAATCCGCCGCTGGATCGAAACCGGCCACAACTGAGGCAGTTGGTTGCCAGTCGTCAGTCGTCAGTCGACGCCGCGAAAAACCCGGCTCGCCGGCGCTGGCAAGGTTCGAGGACCGGCAACTGGTATCTGGAACCGGTAAACCGGAAGGGACTGGGCTCGGCGGCGTCGATGAAAAATCTCGGGATTGTCTCCGCCGGTGCCCGCGTATTGGAGGCTGCGGCGGGGCGGTGACGCTACGCCGCGACGGCCCCCTGATCGAGATCGGGGTGGTGACGCCGCAGGGCGCGAAGGACGTCCTCTCCGTAGAAGAGGGCTATGTACTTGGCCTGCACGTCAGTGATGCGTCGAACCGCCCAGACGAGCTCGACGTGATTGGGTTCCGTGGGGGTGCGTGGCGGAAACATTCCGCACTCGGCGGGTAGGTGGTTGGCCTTGCGGTTATTGCAGGTGGAGCATGCGGTCACCACGTTCTTCCAGCAGTTTTCCCCACCGGACGAAAGGGGAATGACGTGGTCCCGCGTGAGGAACTCACGATCCCTCAGATGCGAACGGTGGCGATTGCAGTACTGGCAGCGGTAGCTGTCTCGGGCGAAGAGGAAGGTGTTGGTGACCTGACGGCGAAATCGGCGGGGAACGTGAACGAAGCGCGCGAGGCGAATGACCACAGGGCAGGGTAACTCCTGCCACTGCGATCGAAAGACCTTTCTCGCGTCGATCTCGAGGATTTCCGCCTTGGCGTCGATCACCAAACGGAGCGCCCGCTCGACGGGGAGAATCGTCAGCGGTTCGAAAGACGCGTTCAGCGCGAGGCAACTCATAAGGACATTCTACTGGCGTCAGATCCGGGGCGCCATCGGCCCGTCGATTCCACCGCCCAGCCGTCGAATTATACAAAAAACGGCCGAAAACGCCAGTCCCCCTACTGCCGCGTTACAGGAGCGACACCGGATCGCGGTCGATGGTCACGCGCAGATCCTCCTTTCCGGATTTCGCCCGAAAACGCTCGCCGAAGTAGCGCGTGATGCGTCCGAGTAGCCGCGCATTCTCCGAGCGGATGAGGAGATGCCATCTCCATCGGTCGCGGATCCGTTCGATCGGACACGGAGCGGGTCCGACGAGCTCGATCCCGGAAACGTCTCGATTTCGGAGCAGCTCGTTCAACCAGCCGGCGGCCCGGTGTGCTTCCTGTTCGGTCGCTGCCTGCTCCAGTCCGCTGAACACCAGGTTGATGAGCTTGACGTACGGTGGATAGCGGGGAGCCCGCCGGGCCTCGAGCTCTCGATCGGCGAAGCCGGAGAAGTCGTGTTCGAGAGAGCAGGTGATGGCGTAGTGCCTCGGCAGCGACGTCTGCACAAGGACTTCTCCACCCTTCGGCCCGCGCCCCGCTCGCCCTGCAACCTGGGTGATCAGCTGGAAGGCCCGTTCAGTGGCTCGGAAGTCCGGCAGATTGATCCCGACATCGGCGTTGATGACCCCGACGAGCGTCACGTTGGGGAAGTCGAGGCCTTTGGCGATCATTTGCGTCCCGAGGAGGATGTCGATGTCGCCACGTTCGACCTTCTCGAGGATCCGATGATGGGACCACTTGGCACCGGTCGTGTCAACGTCCATCCGGGCGATCCGCGCGGACGGGAAAATCTCTCCCACCGTCCTCTCCACCTGCTCGGTGCCGATCCCGCGGAAGTTGAGGTCAGAGGAGTCGCAGCGGCGACATCGGACGGGCTTCGCCTCCTCATGTAAGCAGTAGTGACAGGTGAGGCGGGTAAGGCGGCGGTGATAGGTCAGGGACACGGCGCACGACGGACAGTCCCAGACTTCGCCGCACTCACGACATTGCACGAAGTTGGCATACCCCCGCCGGTTCAGCAGCAGGATCGTCTGCTCCCCTCGCTGTAGTCGATTATGGACGGCGTCGTTCAACTCCGCGGAGAGGACGACGTCGGACGGGGCTTGGACGCCCTCAGCCCGCCGACGCTTGCGCTCCTCTCGCAGGTCGACGACCCGTGTCATCGGGAGAGGTCCGCCGGTCGCGCGGAAGGGAAGCTCCAGGAGCCGGTACTTCGCGGACTGTGCGTTGGCCCAGCTCTCGAGGGACGGAGTCGCCGAGCCCAGGACGCAGACAGCACCCTCGTGCGCCGAGCGGACGATGGCGACCTCGCGCGCGTGATACCGCGGGGGATCGCTCTGCTTGTAGGAGGTCTCGTGCTCCTCGTCGACGATGATCGCGCCCAGGTCCGGGACGGGAGCGAACACGGCCGAACGGGCGCCGACGACGATCCGCTTCGAGCCCGAGCGGAGCGCCCGCCACTCGTCGTAACGCTCCCCATCCGAGAGCGCAGAGTGCAAGACGGCAACCTTGTCGTGGAAAACTGCCTTGAACCGGCTGACGGTCTGGGGAGTCAGGGCGATTTCGGGGACCAGCACGATCGCCGTTCGCCCCTGGACGTCGACGATCTCGCGGAGCAGCTCGATGTACACGAGCGTCTTGCCGGACCCGGTCACTCCACGGAGGAGGAACGGAGGCGGTCGCTCGGCGCGGGCTGCCGTGACCAGCTCGGCGATGGCATGCTTCTGCTCCGCCGTGGGCTCCACAGGCGAAGGAGGACCGAATTCGGCCGCAGCGTAGGGATCGCGAAGCACCTCCTGTTCCTCGATTGCCGCCACGCCTTTCCCGACGAGCCCGTTGATAACGGCGTACGAGAAGCCGTGTACGCCGGTCAGCTGAGCGACCTCGCCAACCCCGCCGACGGATTCCAACCATTCCCAGCACTCGCGCTGCCGCCGCGCCCGTCCGAAGGTCTCATCGCGCTCGCGGAGGCTCGGGAGCTCGCGCGAGATCCGGATGACCCTTCGGATCTGTACTGGTGGCACCTGACGTGGCGGCTCGGTCACGACCCGGACCTGGCTGCGCCCTTCCAGCCGTCGAATCGCCGGCCACCATGTGCGATCGCCGCGATCGCGACGAAGGCGGGCGACCGGCCGGGGACCGTCGGTTTCGGCCAGCCAATCGAGAATCCCGGCTTCGAGCTCCGTAAGCTCGCCGACGGGATCCGGATCGGGCAGGCGTTCGAGGAGATCGGTCGAATGGCTCGACAAGGCGGCAGGCAGAGCCGCGCGGACCACCTGACCGAGCGGCGCCACATAGTAGTCTGCCACCCAACGACATAGCTGCATCAGGTTCGGCGGCACGGAAGGGGTCGTGTCGAGAAGCGCGCTGAGGATGCGCGTCCTGTCAGTTGGCCCGGCCTCCGACAGGCGCTCGATCCACCCGATTCGTTCTGACCGGGCGAAGGGGACGAGCACACGCATTCCGGGAGCGACTCGTTCAGCCAGATCGTCCGGTACGTCGTACGTGAACGTCCGGAATATCGGCAGTGGAACGGCGACTTCTGCGAGCAACCGTAGCGTGGTTGAAGAGTGAAGGAAGGAGTTGCTGGGCCCGAATACTTGTGCAGGCCGCTCAGGAAGACGTGCAGGTGACCCCGAGGCCGGGAGCTTCGTTGAAGCGGAGTTTGCCGTCGGGATCGATGCCGGGGCCCTGGAAGGGATCGGCTGCGAGCAGCGCGGCGCCGTCGAGGTCCACGTAGTCGACCAGCGGGGCGAGCTGAATGGCAGCAGCCACGCCGAGCGTCGATTCGATCATACATCCCAGCATTACCTGCATGTGATGCGCGCGGGCGCAGTGGACCATTCGAAGCCCTTCCCGCAGACTCCCGCATTTGGAGAGCTTGATGTTGATGACATCGACGGCGCCGACCAGATCCGGGATGTCCGCCGCAGTCTTGCACGACTCATCCGCGACAGTCGGGATCGTCGAGGCGGCCGTCACGGCGCGCATTCCTTCCAGGTCGTCCGGAGGGAGCGGCTGCTCGATCAGCTCGACGCCGTACTCCTCCAGCATGGGGAGCGCCGCCAGGGTCTGCTTGACTGTCCATCCGGTGTTTGCGTCCACGCGAATCGTCTTGTCTGGCGCTTCCTCGCGAATCATCCCCAGGATCTCCTCGTCTCGAGCAGTTCCCACCTTGATCTTCAGGATGGGGTACGCCGCGGCTTCGATAACACGCTCCCTCATCCTCTCCACGTCATCGATCGCGATCGTGAACGACGAGATTGGACCGACTGGGTCGAGACCCCAAAGACGCCAGACGGGCACCTCGAGCTTTTTGCCCACGAGATCGTGAAGCGCCGCCGAGATGGCGGTCTTGACCGCGGAGTTCCCCCCCAGACGATTCTGAACCGCCGCCTCGATGCGCTCCAGAGCGAACGGGTCTCCGATGGCCGCCTCTTCGAGCGTGGCTCCCAACAGCGGAAGCACTGCCGTGGCAGTCTCGGCCGTCTCGCCATAGTACGGAGTCGTCACGGCCGCCTCGCCCCAGCCCGTCACCTCGTCATTATCCTGCACACGGACCCAGATCGAGTGCCGCACGGGCATCGAGGCAGCCCTTGCGATCGCGAAGCTGTGGCGGGTTCGGAGCTCGAGGACTTCGAAATCCAGTCTCATCTTGCGTCAGAAGACTGCGGGGCACTACGCCGACGGATTCCTGGATATGGCCGGTCGGATCGGGAATACATTGATTTCAGTTCCGCCATTGGATAAGAGTCCGCAGCCACGTCGCCCCTTTCACACCTCGATCAGAAAGATCGACTGCTGCGGCTCAGGCGTCGTCACCCGCGGGCCTTCTGCGTTCATCAGGACGTCGATCTCGGACCGTAGTCCAACTTCACCCGGCAGGTAGATGCCGGGCTCGATGGAGAAGCCAATTCCCGGGATGAGACGACGCGTGTCCCGCGTCTCCAGGTTGTCGATGTTCGGGCCGGAACCGTGGAGCTCACGGTCGATGGAGTGACCAGTCCGATGAATGAACGTGTCCCCGAATCCCCGTTCGCTGATCAGATTCCGAGTCACGTCGTCGACCTCCCAACCGAAGACTGGATCGCCCGCGACGCACTTTTCGCGAATGAAGTCGACCGCGGCATCCCGACCATCCCGGACCGCGCGCCAGAGCGTCTCGATCCGGTCAGGAACCTGGCCACCGACGAAGCCCATCCAGGTCTGATCAGCGAAGACCGCCTCCGCGGACTCCTTCCCCCAAAGATCGATCAGCACGAGATCGCCGCGCTCGATCGAGGCGCTCCCCGTTGCGCCCGGCGCGTAATGGGGGTTCGCCGCGTTCGCGGTGGCAGCCACGACTGCGTCGACGCCTTCGCTCAGGCCCTCCGCGGCGAGCCGGCCGGTGATCCACTGGCGGAGGTCCCACTCGGTACCTTCCCTTCCTTCCCGCAGCTCGTCCCCGATCCTTCCGAACGCTTCGTGGGCAACCCGGCGCAGCGCTGTGGCCGCCCTGTCGTGGGAGGCCTCCCCTTCCGCCGACCAGCGCGAGTAGAACGCGCTCACGAGATCGCCGGACGACTGGCACTGGACCCCTGTGGACTCGATAAGCTCGAGCACCCCGGCGGGCACCCGGTCCAGATACGGAACGCCGTCTCGCTCGAAGCTTTCGATCGCGACATCCCTCATCCCCGCGAGGAGTTCTCGAAGCCCGGTCTCGAGACTCTGCCAGGTGAGATAGACGCGATTCTCGCCGATCCAGCCACGCCACGGCTGCTGCTCGATTCGATGGGTCAGGGCGATCGGCGTCCCGTCCGCCGGGAGCAGGACGAAGAAGCGACGAGTCAGTGCCGGCAGCCCGAGAACGCCGGTGGCAATGGAGTTGATCCCCCGGAAGTCGTAGAGCAGCCAGGCATCGAGCTCGAGCTCTTTCAGAAGGTCCTGAATTCGTGCCAGTGCCTCACGCGTGAGAGAAACGGTAAGCTCCGTAATCGCCATCAGTCAGGTCGGGCAATGGGTTGGATCACGCGGGGCACGGCAACGCCGCGAGTGCTCGTACGTGCCGGACCACCGCCTCGCCAAGTTCCCTCGCCGCATATCCGCCCTCCAGCACGCTCACGAGACGGCCGGCACACACTCGATCGGCCCATTCCCGAAGGATCGCGGTCAGCTCGTACACGTCTCCCGGCAGTAGCCCAAGATGCCCGACCGGGTCCACCGCCACAATGTCGAACCCCGCCGCCAGGAGGATGAAGGCGGGAGGGGGCTCGTCGATATAGGCCTCGGTCAAAGCGTCTCGCATCGAGGGAACGGACGGTGGAAGTGCGGGAAACGCGGGACTCAGAGGGCTGCCGGCCTCTGCCGCGAACGACAGGACCCGAACGTCGGGGTCCTCGGCGAGCAGACTCGATAGGGCCGACGGCGTCCCTCCACGCAGCTCGATCACCAGTAGCGGCCGGATGGAGCGCCTCTCGATCAGATGGCGAGCGCCGACCGCGACGGAATTGAGCAGGCAGAAGCCAGCCGCCGAATCGGGCGAAGCGTCCGCCCCCGGAGGGCGCGAGGCGCAGAAGGCGCTCGTCGTTCTCCCATCGATGACCGTGTCGATGGCAGTCAGAACGCAGCCCACGGCCGCCCGGGCTGCGTCCCACGAAGCCTCCGATACCCTCAGTCCAGGCTGAACTTCTATGGGCCCGCCCTGCTTCGCCGCAGCTCCGCTCCAGCTCTGGACCTGAGCGAGGTACTCGGCCGTGTGAACCAGCTCCAGTTCCTCATCGGAGGCATGGCGACCCCCGACCTCGACCAGATGCTCGAAGAGGGTCACCATGTCCGCGTAAACCGCGTTCCGGATCGCGGGCAAGCGGCCTTGATGATCCGGATGGTTCCACCCGGTGTCGTGCCGGGCGCAATCGGGATGGCTGACGAAGCCGACGAGGCGCGTCACCCCCGTCCACCAGCTCCGGCCAGCGTCGTGGTGCGGGGCCGAAGTGGATCGGCATGTGCTGCGGCAACTCTCTCCTGGATCGACCGGACTTCGCGCCGACGATTCCTGAGTGCACTGATGGCATCGGCCGCGGCCGAAGCAGCCGACATTGTCGTCACGTACGGAACGCCATGCGCAATCGCCGCGCGCCTCATCGCGCGGTCATCGTACTGCGACCGCTTCCCGAGCGGCGTGTTGATCAACATCCCCACCTCGCCCGAGATCATCAGGTCGACCATGTTCGGTCGACCCTCGTTGACCTTGAAGACTCGGTCACACGGGATCCCTCGCGCCTGCAGGTGGCGCGCGGTTCCTTCGCTCGCCAGCAGTCGGAACCCCATGTCGTGAAGGCGCCTCGCGATGGGGACGACGGTCGGTTTGTCTCGGTCGTGCACCGTGACGATGATCGAACCCTCCATGGGCAGATCCATCCCCGCTGACATCTGTGCCTTGGCGAACGCCATCCCGAACGAGTCATCCACACCCATCGCTTCGCCCGTCGAACGCATCTCCGGCCCCAGGATCGGATCGACGTCGATCTTGTTGAACGGGAAGACGGCCTCCTTGACCGCGACGCCGTGGACGGGGATGTGCTCCGGGAGGTCGAAATCTGCGAGCCGTTCGCCGAGCATCAGCCTCGACGCGATTCGCGCTAGCGGGACGCCCGTGGCCTTCGAGACGAACGGAACCGTCCGCGATGCCCGCGAGTTGACCTCGAGAACGTACACACGGTCATCGTACACGGCGTATTGTACGTTGATGAGCCCCACCACCCCCAGTTCCAGAGCGAAGCGGCGGGTGTACTCCCGCATCTCCTCAATATGTTGATCGCGGAGCAAGTAGGGCGGCAGAACGCAGGCGGAATCACCCGAATGCACGCCCGCCTCCTCGATGTGCTGCATGACCCCGCCGATCACGACCGTCTCCCCATCACAGAGGGCATCGACATCCGCCTCGAACGCGTCCTCGAGGAACCGATCGACCAGCACCGGCCGCTCCTCGGATACACTTGCCGCGCGCTCGAAGTAGTTGCGTAGGGTGTCCTCATCGTAGACGATCACCATGCCGCGCCCACCGAGGACGTAGCTGGGCCGGAGCAAAACCGGATAGCCGATACGATGCGCGATTTCCGCAGCCTCGTCTACGCTCGTAGCGTTGCCGTTTGGCGGTTGGGTCACGCCGAGGCGACGGGCGAGCTCCTCGAAGCGCTCCCGGTCTTCAGCCCGGTCGATCGATTCGACCGAGGTCCCCAGGATCTGGACCCCCAACCGTTCGAGGACCCCGGCCAACTTGAGGGGTGTCTGGCCGCCCAGTTGAACGATGACTCCCTCCGGCTGCTCGAGCCTCACGATTTCCAGCACGTCCTCGAGCGTCAGTGGCTCGAAGTACAGCTTGTCGGAGATATCGAAGTCGGTCGAAACCGTTTCCGGGTTGGAGTTGACCATGATCGTCTCCCACCCGGCCTCCCGGAGGGCGAGGGCCGCCTGGACGCAGCAGTAGTCGAATTCGACCCCCTGACCTATCCGGTTCGGTCCGCTCCCCAGGATCACGACCTTGCGCCTCTCGGAACGCTCCGATTCGTTCTCGTCGGCATAGGTCGAATACAGATAAGGCGTGTGAGCCGGAAACTCGCCCGCGCAGGTATCGACTGTGTTGTAGACCGGATGGATTCGCTGAGACCAGCGACGTTCGCGCACGTCGGCTTCGCTCTCCCCGCGCAGCTTTGCGAGCTGGTCATCCGAGAATCCGAACCGCTTCATGCGGAGGAGCTCCGCTCGACCGACTTCGGGGAGCGCGGCGTAGGTTCTTTCCGCGCCGACGAGCTCGGCGAGCTGGGCGACGAACCAGGGGTCGACGTGTGTCAGCGCCGCGATCTCCGAGATCGTGAACCCCTGGAGCAGAGCGCGTTTCATCTGGAAACATCGCTCCGGCGTGGGGTGTCGGAGCGCGGCACGGAGGGCCTCCGGCGTTTCCTCATTCAAGCGATCGTCCGCCAGTGTGCGACCAACCTCCCAGCCCGATCGGCCAATCTCAAGCGCCCGAATCGCCTTCTGCCACGCTTGCTTGAAGGTTCGCCCGATCGCCATCGATTCGCCGACCGCTTTCATCTGGACCCCGAGGGTCGCGTCCGCGACGGCGAACTTCTCGAAAGCGAAGCGCGGGAACTTCACCACGACGTAGTCGAGCACCGGCTCGAACGAAGCGGGGGTCGTCCTGGTGATCGAATTCGGGAGCTCGTCCAGAGTGTACCCCACGGACAGCTTGGCCCCGATCCGGGCGATCGGGTAGCCCGTCGCCTTCGAAGCGAGCGCGGACGACCGGGAGACTCGCGGGTTCATCTCCACGACCAGCATCTCCCCTGTCGCTGGGTCGACCGCGAACTGCACGTTGCAACCGCCCGCCTCGACACCGACCTCCCGGATGATGGCGATCGCCGCGTCTCGCATCCTCTGGTATTCGACGTCCGTGAGCGTCTGGACCGGCGCCACCGTCACCGAGTCGCCCGTGTGGACGCCCATCGGGTCGAAGTTTTCGATCGAGCAGATGACGACGACGTTGTCGGCGCCGTCCCGCATCACCTCGAGCTCGTACTCCTTCCAACCCAGCACGGATCGGTCGATCAACACCTCGTTGATCGGGGACCGCGCAATCCCCGCGCGGACCAGGCCCTCGAACTCCTCCCGGTTGTACGCGATGCCGCCGCCCGTTCCCCCGAGTGTGAACGAAGGACGGATGATCGCCGGATATTCCGTGTCCTCGACGATTCGGGTGGCGTCTTCGAGCGAGCGAGCGAAACCGCCGTGGGGAACCTCGAGGCCGATCCGCGCCATCGCCTTGGCGAACTCGCTGCGGTTCTCGGCCGTCCGGATGGCCCGCGCGTTCGCCCCGATCAGCTCGACGCCATACTTCTCGAGCACCCCGCGGTCGTGAAGCTCGAGGGCGACGTTGAGGGCCGTCTGCCCTCCCATCGTCGGCAGAATCGCATCGGGCCTCTCGAGCTCGATCACCCGCTCGACCCACTCCGGTGTGATCGGCTCGATGTACGTCCGATCGGCGAGATCGGGATCGGTCATGATCGTCGCCGGATTGGAGTTGATCAGGATCACCCGATACCCCTCCTCCCGCAGCGCCCGCACCGCCTGAGTCCCCGAATAGTCGAACTCGGCTGCCTGACCGATCACGATCGGTCCGGAGCCGAGCAGGAGAATGTTCTTCAGGTCGGTACGCTTGGGCATCGATGCTGTTGGACTGCGACGTCTCGATTCGAATCCATCGCGCACGCGCCGGCCGGACCTCACTCGGCCGGCCGGCGCGTCGACGGATTCTTCTTCAACCCAGATAAACTAGCAGGTCCGAAGCGCGCTCTCAAGAACGGGTACCGACACTCAAATGGCAGGTCCGTCGCGGTGACTACTTCTTCGAT
>WHSP01000006.1 GCA_009380025.1 Gemmatimonas sp.
CGACGGGTCTAACGGAGGATCGCTGCATCATGGCGATCGAGACGAAGCCGTCGGTTCCGGGTCGTTCGGTGACGCACCACGCGAACTCCACGTTCATGACGAAGGACGAGGACGGCCAGTTGGAGCAGACGGGCCGGCTCTCGTAGTACGCGCTGGGCAAGCTGGGGGAGATCGTTCCGGAGGACGGGTGCCGGATCGCGCCGAAGGAGTCGTTCGTCGAGTGGGACATCCACTACTACCCGGACGGGGAGACGAACCTGGAGGACGACCAGGTCGAGGTGGGGATCTGGCTGTATCCGGAGGAGTTCGACGAGGACTCGGTCTACGAGCAGGACCTGACGCTCTACTTCCTCCAGGGCGGCGACTACGACATTCCGCCGCACGGGACGTTGATGACGCAGGGCTTCCACTCGTTCGACTCGCCGGTGCGGATCGACAGCTTCCAGCCGCACGGGCACCTGCGTCTGAAGGCGATGTCGCTGGAGGCGTACTACCCGGAGACGGGCCGGAAGGAGATGCTCAGCATGGTCTCGAACTGGAACCCGGGGTGGCACCTGAGCCACGTGTACGAGGATGATGTCGCGCCGCTGCTGCCCAAGGGCGCGGTGATGATCATCACCGGGTGGTACGACAACACCGTCGGCAACCCGCACAACCCGGATCCGGATCAGTGGGTCGGCGCCGGCGACCGCACGGCGGACGAGATGTCCCACGCCTGGATCGCCGTCACCCACCTGGACGATGCGGGCTACGACGAGCTCCTCGCCCAGCGCGAATCCGCCGAGGACGCCAAGACGGAAACGGCGGGCAACTGATCGAGAGCGGCCCGGGCGCGCAGTTGTTCCCCCGCGTCGGAGCCCTCGTTGCGAAGGAGTCCCTCGACCGATCGAGGGGCTCCTTCGGCCTCGGGAACTTCCCCTGGCCAGGCGGTACGAACCGACGAACGTCGCACTTCGGTGACCGGCGCGGGCCACTCGAGTCGTGCCTCACCACCGACCATTCACGCAGCTCTCGTCGGCCGCCAATTCGTTTCACGCCAGGCGATTCGCAACGGATCGTCAGTAATCGTACTTAGGAGAAGCAAGATGATGCAGCGCAGGCTGGCCCTCACGGCCCTCGCCCTGGCCCTCACCGGGCTCAGCTTCGTTCCCGCCGTGGCCCAAGAAGCGGAACTTCAGTTCAAGCAGCTCAAGCCGCTGAAGCCGAGTGGTGACATCGTCGCTCCGTTCTTCGACGGCTGGTATCCGAACCCCGACGGCACCTACACGCTCTCGTTCGGATACATGAACCGGAACACGCGGGAGATCGTCGACATCCCGGTCGGTCCGAACAACGTCATCGAGCCGGCCGAGTTCGACGGGATGCAGCCGACCCACTTCGAGCCGGTCAACTACGGCGGCTTCGATGCTCGCCGTGAGCGGGGCGCCTTCACGATCACGATCCCCGCCGAGCTCGCCGATACCGATGTCGTGTGGACCATTACCCACGCCGGCGAGACCTACTCGGTCCCGGGTCGCGTCACCTCGCCCGCCTACGAGCTGTCTTACTCGCCGATGACGGCCGGCTCGGAGCCGCCGCGGATGGCGTTCGCCGAGAGCGGTCCGTTCTCCGTCGGACGGGCCGGCGAGTTCTACGAGGAGACCCTGACGACGACGGTCGGGGCCCCGGTGACGCTGAGCGTCTGGGCCGAGGACAACGGCGTTCGCGAGGAGACGTTCCCGGTCGAGGTTGTGTGGTGGCACCACCAGGGTCCGGGTGAGGTCGTGTTCGAAACCGAGAGCACCGAGCTCGAGAGCCTCGGCGAGGCCACGACGACCGCCACCTTCAGCGGGCCCGGCGAGTACGTCATCCGGGCCCGGGCCGACAACTTCGGTGCCTCCGACAGCTCGTTTGGCAACCAGTGCTGCTGGTCAAACCTGTACTTCCGGGTCAACGTCACCGAGTAGAAGACCTTCGCTGAAGTCCGTTTGCCACGATCTTCAGCCCTGGTCGATAGGCCATCGGCGCCGGGAAGCGCTCCCGAATCGAAGCCGATCGGACGCCCGACAGACTCGCCGTCGTCGGGCGTCTTCCTTTTTCGCCACGGGGGATCACGCGAGGACGCAAAGTCAGGATGGCGGTTAGGGGCAGGCTGACGCGTCCTCGAGCCTCCGTCGTCGTCCGGCCACGGAGCCTGTCCCCGCAGCGATCGACGGTAGGGCTAAGCCTTGGGGCCAGGGTCGGGATTGAGTACAGCATCCCGTGGACATCCCCGATTCTTGTCGGTATACTGAGCAATTGAATGGTTCTTCCCCATTGAGCTCCTGCTCGGCGTGTTACGGGAGCTCGGTCCCCAATCCCGAATCCACGAGACACGCCGGATCATAGACCTCCGGCGGCTTGCCAGTCACTTCTGCGATAGTTTCTCCACACCCCCGGCCCGGGGGCCAACTCCGTCTACGGGTCTCCAACCTCGGAGGAAGATGAAGATGATGACTGTAGCGCCGTGGTTCCGCTGGCAGCGGATGCTCGGGTATTCCCTGCTCCTTGCGATCGCGGTCCCGGCGACGGACTTGCCCGCCGCCGCACAGGAGAGGGGTACCCCCGTCGGTGAATGGCGCTACCAGAGCGCCGATGCCTGGGGCACGCGATACTCGCCGCTCGACCAGATCAACGCAGAGAACTTTGGGGACCTGGAGGTCGCCTGGCAGTGGCGAGGGGACAACTTCGGTGACCACCATGACCCCGTGTCGAGGTCGACACCGTCGTATATCGACGGGAAGTTGTACACGGTTGCCGGGTATCGCAGGCAGGTCGTTTCGATCGATCCGGCGACGGGCGAAACGCTGTGGACCTACCGCGAGCCGAACACTGAACGCTACGAGCGATCGATGCGCTCCAACTACGGGAAGGGCGTGGCCTACGCGGAGATCGATGGCCGCAACGTGATCTACATGGTCAGCCCCGCCTTCTTCCTGCATGCGCTCGATGCGGAGACGGGACGGCCGTTAGCCGGGTTCGGCAGCCCGGTGCCGGTAGAGGGCTTCCCGGAGACCGGTGTGGTCGACCTCCTGGCCGATCTGGGCCACGAGTACGACCCGTACGGCGGGATCCCACGAGAGGTCGGGATGATCACCAGCTCGTCGCCGCCGATCGTCGTCAATGATGTCGTCGTAGTGGGCAACTCGGCGGAGCAGGGGTACAACCAGACCCGAATCGAGAACGTTCCGGGCGACATCCTGGCCTACGACGCCCGCACGGGGGAGCACCTTTGGAAGTTCAACGTCATTCCTCGTCCGGGTGAGTTCGGCCACGAGACCTGGGAAAACGACGCATGGGAGTGGACGGGTGACGTCTCTTCCTGGGCGCCGATGTCCGCCGACGTTGAGCGGGGCATCGTCTATATCCCGACAAACCCGCCCACGGTCGATTACTATGGTGGATTCCGACCGGGCGACGGCCTGTTCGGAACGAGCGTGATCGCTCTCGACGTTCAGACCGGTCAGAGGGTCTGGCATTTTCAGACCGTCCGCCACGACATCTGGAACTACGACCTACCGGGCGTACCGGTGTTGGCCGACCTGAACGTCGACGGTCAGGAGATCCCGGCAGTGATCCAGCCGACGAAGCAGGGGATGCTCTTCGCGTTCAATCGGGAGACGGGCGAGCCGGTCTGGCCGATCGAGGAGCGGCCGGTTCCGGAGTCGGAGGTGCCGGGCGAGCAGCTGTCGCCGACACAGCCATTCCCGACGCGGCCGGAGCCCCTCGAGAAGTTGGGAATCACGGAGGACGACCTGATCGACTATACGCCGGAGCTTCACCAGGCGGCCGTCGAGACTTTCCAGGAGTATCGCGTCGGCGGACCGTACGAGCCCCCGTTGCACGTCGGTCACGACGCCGGGGTCAAGGGATCGCTGTCGTGCAGCGGCGGCATCAACATCACCCACCCGGTCACGATGGACCCCGAGACGAACATCATGTACCTGTCGTCCGGGCAGGGGTGCAGCTCGCGGATGGTGACCGGAGGTGAGGAGCTCGACCTACCGAACGATCCGATGACGACGGGTCAAACCATCTCCGACTGGGTCGCTGGCCCGAGCGCCGGATTCCCCGGCCCCGAGGGGCTGCCGATCTATAAGCCTCCTTACAGCCGGATCACGGCGATCGACATGGACACCGGCGAGCACCTCTGGTGGGTGCCGGCCGGAGAGACCCCCGACCGCATCGCCAACCACCCCTCACTCCAGGGCGTCGATCTGCCGAACACCGGGACTACTTCGCGCGCCATTCTGATGACGACCGGCAGTCTTTTGTTGGCCGCGACCATGGACGCCGCCGAGAACCCAATCCTGATTGCGCACGACAAGGCCACGGGTGAACGCATCGCGAACATCGACCTCCCCGCCCGCGGGCAGTACGGGATGATGACCTACCTGCACGAAGGCAAGCAGTACATCGTCGTGCAGATCGCGAGCGACGACATGCCCGGCTCTCTGGTCGCGCTGACCCTGCCAGAGGAGTAGACCGCTCGGCCGAGATCTCAAACCCGCCTGGAAAGGCGCTCATCGCGAAGGGAGCGGTGAGCGCCTTCGAGTAGGCGGAAGTATGGCGACTGGGGCTCCAAACCCGCTGCGCATGTTTCGTGTCGCTACTGGCGATCGGCTATTGGCCGGGTCTGATCACAGATAGAAGGCTATTGATGATCAGGCTTCAGCGAAGGCCGACGAGAAGTCGTACAGATCGAGGCGCGAGACGAACTGCGAGGAAGCGGGCGCCTGAAGGAAGGTTCTGTTCCCACGTAGTGCTGCGCGATTTATCAGCGGCCTTCTTGCCAATCGAGGAGGGGCTCGCGCCCTCGATCCTTCAGGGCTCGAGGCGAAGCGGAACCGTCACCCAGACCTGTGAGGGGACGTTGGGATCCGGCGCCCCCGTGAATTGCATCAGCCGGGCGGAGTAGACGGCTGCGTCGTCGAGATAGCGAACGCCGCTGGTGGTCTGGATCTCCGCATCGACGACGGCGCCCTTCTCGTTGACGAGGACGTTCAGCACCATCACCCGCCGCGCCGGCCGGACGCCCGGAACGCGTGCGGTCGAATTGTAGATCCGCGTCAGGCGCTCGATGAACGTAGATGCGTTCTGGAGGCGCGGCTGCACGTCGGTAGCGCGTTCGGAGCGCGGTATCGCCGAATCGTCGCGAATCGGGGGTGCTACAAGGGACTCGGTGCTGCGGATGGAGGCGGGCGGGATCGGCGGGAACGCGAACGCGCTGACGAGGTCGTCGTCGAGGGGGAGAAGCGCCGAATCTGTCGGGGTGCCGATGGGTTGGACTGGCGAGTCGATTGCGGCCGGCGCCATCGGGACGAATTCGTCGGTCGTGCGGGCGGAATCGGTGGTGATGGCAGTGCTCGGAGGCTCGTCCGCAGCCTGCTCGGACACCGCGGGCGTCGTGCGGACAGGCACGGGCTCGTCGCTCGAGTCGGCGAGCGCCAGGCCGCCGACGATCACGGAGTCGACCTCTTGCTCCGTCGGGAAGGGAACGGCCTCCTCCGCGGCGAGCGGCGCTCCCTGCTGGGGACGCGTAACGGCGAACGCGAACGCGCCAATGACCAGCAGGGCCACGATGGCCGCGAGCACGCCAACCATTCTCGGGCGCCGAAGGAACCACGGCTCGTCTTCGTCGACGGGATGGTCGTTCTCCGGATATTCGTCCTCCGGGTCGTCGCCCTGCGGATAGTCCATCTCTATCAACGCGTCACCCCCGAGCACTCCCCCGACCTCGATACCGCTGGGGTCCTCCACCTCCACCTCAACCTCCACCTCCAACTCAGGATTGACCTCGTCCCACGGCTCCGCCTCGCCAACGGCGGCGGCCGGAGGCGTGGCCGCCTGCTTCCCGGCCGAGACCGGCACGTGGATGGGGACGAGCGCCGGGGTCGTGGGTGTGGCCGGCGCTTCCAGCTCGGGCGGAGGAGTGGGCTCGGGCGCCGGAGCCGAGATCTCGGTCGTCGGCGTAACCGCCGGCGGCGAGACCCGGGTCGGGGTCGGGGCGGCGGCCGGGGTCGAGATCGAGGTCGGGATGGCGGATCTGCCCTCGAGGTGGGCGAGCAGCGCGGCCGCATCGTCCCAGCGATCTGCAGGACGCTTCTCGGTGGCCTTCTCGATGGCAAAACGAAGTCGATCCGAGACGTCCGACCGGATCTCCTTCAGAGACGGGAGCTTTTCGGTCTTCTGACGGAAAATGACGCTGTAGAGGTTCTCTCCCGCCCACGGCCGCCGCCCCGTCAGCATCTCGTAGCCCACCATGCCGAGACTGTAGAGGTCGCTTTGGCCAGTCACGCCCGTGCCGTCGATCTGTTCCGGCGACATGTACGCGGGGGTACCGATGACGACGCCAGTCAGCGTGACGCTCGCCTGCCCATCGCCCGGCTTCGCGATCCCGAAGTCGGCGACGAAGGCACACCCCGACTCGCTGTCGACGAAGATGTTCTCGGGCTTGATATCGCGGTGGACGATCTGGTGGCTGTGCAGGTACTGGAGGGCGGCGACGACGTCGACGAGAATGCGTTCGGCGACTTCGGGGGTGAACGGACCGCGTTCCCGGATCAGCGACTTCAGCGTTCGCCACCCCGCCGAGTGCTGCATTACCAGCGCGAGGGACCCGTCGGCCAGCTGTTTCGCCGAGTACAGCATCACGATGTTCGGATGCTGGAGCCTGGCGAGCACGCGGGCTTCGCGTTCGAAGCGGGTGACCGCTTCCGTGTCGTCCAGCTGCGTGCCGCGGATCAGCTTGATCGCGACCTCCCTGCCCAGCACCAGATCGCGACCATGGAACACCACGGAAGAACCGCCACGCCCGAGCTCTTCTAGGATCTGGTACTCGGACCCGATGGCCAGGTCTAGATCTCTTCGAAAATCTCGTTCTGTGGTCATGATCCGATCTGAACTAGAGGGCGTGGAAGCTCCGGAAGCCGAGACCGTTCTCAGCCAAGCGTCGAAGGGTGCGCCAGCAGCCAGAGCACCGGAATGGCCACGGACACCCCGAAGAGGGTGTTGTCACCGGCGATCACACCGAAAAATCTCCGGATCCAGCGGAACACGCCCGGTTCCGTAACCGACCCCCAGAGGGCTGGACTGATTGCCGTCTGCGTTTCTGAATGGCCGCCCGCGTCGGCAGCCGCCAACGCGGTACGGCGAACGGTGGGGGGTGGCGCCGAAAGCTGCTCGAATGCCACGGGCCGCGCCGCCTGCGGCGGAAGCGAGTTCGCCTGCGGCCCGTTGGGCATTTTCACGACCCGTCCAAACTCGACCCCGGCGACTGACATGTTGTCGTCGCTCCCCCCCTGGAACGCCCGGGTCGCGACCACTTCGGCCGCCGACGCAAGGTCACCGCACGAAAGCACCAGCTTCTGGATCGCCTCGTCCGACACGGACCGGTAGACGCCGTCGCTGCAAAGCAACGCGATATGCGGCGACTCCGTCCAGCCAAAGGGCCCGAAAAGATCGACCTCGACCGACTCCTCGGCGCCGAGGGACCGCGTCAACGCGTTCCGCCACGGAGACCGGGCGATCTCCTCGGGCGACATCAGCCTACTCTGACGGGCCTCGGCCGCGAAAGAGTGGTCACGCGTGATCGGAAAGATGCCCGTCCGCGCGATGCGGTAGGCTCGGCTATCGCCGACGTTCGCGATCTCGTAGGTCGACCCCTGACGGAGGAGGGCGACGAGCGTCGTCCCCATGCCGCTTCGCCTGGGGTCCCGTCTCGCCGCGTTGTAGATGGCTAGGTTGGCGGCCCGTACCGCTTCGCGCAAGTCCCGGCCGCCCGCGACCTCGCGGCTGAGCACGTCGACCGCCATCGAGCTCGCCACTTCGCCGGACTGATGCCCGCCCATCCCGTCGGCAACCGCGACCAGGTGACGCCCGTCCGGGAAGCGCAGGTCGACGACCGAGTCCTCATTGTTTCGGCGCCGACCGGAAAGCGTCAACTTAACGCTCCTGACCTCGGCTTGACTCACGGTCGCCCTACCCGATAGCGGAGTTCCACCTCACCCAGCTCGATCCGGTCCCCGTCCACCAGTACCGTCGCCTCCTCCGGTGAGGCCAGCGCCCGACCGTTGATTCGAACCGGGTTGGTCGCCGACAGGTTCGCGATACACCAGCACTGTTCATGGAATCGCAGCCGTGCATGAACCCGGCTCACCGTCGGAACCGGAATCTGCACGTGCATGTGCGTCGGGCCGTGCGCCCGCCCCACTGTGATCTCGGGCACCTCCTGGCCAAGCACGCGAACGAAGCGGAACTCTCGCCCCACTTCCGCTCCCTTCACGACCTCCAACCGACCCGGTAGAAACTGAATCCGGTCTGCCCCGTTCGTGTCGATGCGAACGTTCTCACTGTCTTCCCCGTGCGCCGTCGAAGAACCGGCCCTGAGCGGCGGGCGCACGGGCCGCGGCTCCCCCGATGTCTCGCTTGCACGCTCTGCCTCGGTGCCGGCGATCAACAGTGGCCTTCCTCTTCGGACTCTCGCTTCCGTTTCCTGCGAACCAGGTCCTGCGTCATCTTCAGCAACGCCACATGGAACAGC
The DNA here is from genome assembly GCA_009380025.1 of Gemmatimonas sp. Classification (GTDB taxonomy): domain Bacteria; phylum Gemmatimonadota; class Gemmatimonadetes; order Longimicrobiales; family Longimicrobiaceae; genus WHSP01. Next base: position 8,561 of record WHSP01000006.1, read on the forward strand.
ACACCGGGAACGCGCCCACTGTACGACGATCATGAAGCGACCCGGGATGGCGCGCAAACGTCACGTGCGTTGTGCGCACACAACCCATCTCGAGCTCCGGCCAGGACCCCTGTCGCACCGCTGTACCTCAGGCAGCCAAAGAGCGCAAACCTCGCATTCCGACTGGGGAATCTGCGGGTCAGGGCGGTTCGGCGAAAGGCCTTCGAGAGAGGGCACCGAAGCGAAATCGCACGGTGCTCCCGATCGCCAACGATCAAAAGGGTGATGAAACGGTGCCGGACCAGACAGAGGACGCCGGCACGGTCGCGGGGATTGCGTACGGCAGGGCGATCGTCGGACGGCTCACCGACACGTCGAAGGTCGCGTTCGCAGAACGGACTGAGTAGGACTGCCAGAGAATGTACGGGGAAACGATGCGAGATGAAAGCGTTTTGATGATTCAGCTATCGACGATCGGCCAGGGCTGCGCAGGGAGGGGTGCGCGCCCGAGGGAAGCCGCCATTCCCACGCAAAGCTGCGCGATGTATCGAAGGCCTCCGGAGAGTTCCCGATACAGGCCTGAAGCGAAGGCCGGAGAGAAATCGTGCAGGTCAGGGCACGCGACGAGCTGCGAGTGAGGCGTACTTTCGTACGCGCGGGGAGCGGCGAGGAAGCGTAACGCAGAGCTACGCGATTTTATCGAGGCCTTCACGGGTTGAGCCAATAGGTTGCCTTGATCATGAAAATGTTGTCGGGACGGAGGGAGAGGAGATCGCGCGCATCGCGACCAAAGTCGAAGCGGCCGATGTCGTCGGCACCGAGACCCGGGGAGAAGACGTCGAGCTCGTCGGAACGGCTCTGCTGCCAGACGAGGAAGAGGGTGCTGCCCGGGCGGTACTCCCAGCGGAGAACGGCGTTGCCGCGGAGGGAGCGGAGGTTGAAGTCGCGGTCGGGGAGATCGAACGCCGGAGCGGGTCCGGCGCCGTCGGGGTCGATGGAGTAGCGGCCATCCACGAGGGCGAAGGAGCCGAGGTCGTGGCCGAACTCGAGGAAATCGAAGGTGCGGGGGGCGCGGAGTTGTTTCGGCGTAGCGTACTCGCCGCTGGCGAGGAGGGGTTGGGCGTAGAGCTCGAGAGTGAGACCGGGGGTGAAGGTGACGTCGACGCGGGTGGAGAGCGCGATCTCGGTCTGCTCCAGCGCAGCGAAGAAGTAACGGCGGCCGAACGTTTCCTCGGCGAAGGGGTCGTCGAAGGACGCGACGTACTGGGCCTCGCTGCGGCCGAAGGAGACTTCGGGCTGCACTTCGATATTGAGGTTCTCGAGCGGTCGCCACTCGACCTCGGTCTCGAAGGAGGTAGACCAACCGGCCGCGGGGCTCCAGTCGACGTCGATCTCGGGGGAGAGTGAGTAGCTGCGCCGGGGGTCCGTCTCGACTCCGAAGCCGAACGAGTAGCCGACGGGCTCCCGGGAGAGCGGGCCGCCACGGGTGAGGCGGTCGTTCAGGGTACCGCCGAAGCGGGAGAAGCGAAGCTCGGCCTCCCAGAAGTTGACGAACTCTCCGCGTGCGAAGATACCGATGTCGGCCTCGATCAGGTCACCGCCGAAGTTGAAGGTGAGATCCGGTCCACTGTTGATCTCCCAACTCTGGAAGACGGAGCCGGGCACGGTCTGCTCGTAGCCAAGGTCGGTGGAGAGCGAGATGCGGTCGGCGTCGGTCTGGAATCCGAGGTCGTTGATCTCGTAACCGGCGCTCACGGCGTCGAAGCCGATGCCTCCCGTGACCGCGCCGGCGCGCTTGTCGAGGGAGAGGGAGGCCGTGTACCCGGAGAGGGAGGTCGCGTCGGGATCGAGCTCGAGGTAGTCCGCGTCGGGCCGGTGGTAGTAGCGGGCGCTGGAGCGTTGGGCGGCGGTGATGACCTCCGGACCGCCCTGGATATGGCTGGCGGTGAAGCCGCCGTCGATCGACCAGGTGCGGTCGGCCCAGTCGTGGGCGAAGTCGACCCCTCCGGTGTAGGCCGCGCCCCGGTAGCGTTCGCGAAGCCGGGTGCTGCCGAGGCTGCGGTTCACCGCCGTCGCGATCGCGCCGAAGTGGCTCGCTCCCTGGCGAAGGTCCCGGCGAACGCGCGCCGCCATGTAGTTCGCCAGCGGCTCGACCACCGCGTCGCCGGTAGCCTCGTCGGCCATCACGAAGTCGGCGTGCTCCCGGGCCGTCACCGCCTCCATCACGCCGATCGACCAGCCGCTCGAGGTCCGGCCGGTGACCTTGCCAGCACCGACGATGGTCGTCTGGTCCGGCACATCGGCATAGACGGCGTTATCGGGCGCATCGAGGCCGGGCGCGTCGCCAATCCGCCGTGAGTACAGGAGGTCCCCGCCTGGGCCACCGAAGCGGAGGATCTCGGCGCCCTCGACGAAGAACGGCCGCCGCTCGTCGAAGCGAGTCTCGAAGGCGGAGAGGTTGACGACGGCGGGGTCGACCTCGACTTGGCCGAAGTCGGGGTTGAGCGTCGCGTCGACGGTGAAGTTGGAGGTCACCCGGTACTTGATGTCGGCGCCGAGGCCGGGAGTGAAGTCGGACCCGGACCGGTAGGGGTTCGTGAAGTCGACATCGGGGTCGCGGGGGACGAAGCGATAGTCGGCGCGCAGGGAGGCATAGGGAAGGATCTCGAGCGGATCGCGCTCCCCGATCTGTTGGAGGCCGTCGAGATGGCCGAAGCGGTGGACGCCCCCGCGCTCGAGGAGCGGCGTGAACGCGAACTGTGCCTCCTCCTGGGTGCGGGCAATCACCCGCTCGAGCTGGATTCCCCACGTCTGCACCTCGGCCGATCCAAAGCGCAGCTGGCTGAACGGGATCCGCATCTCGGCGACCCAGCCGTCCTCGTCGACCGTGGTCTCGACAGTCCACACGGGGTCCCAGCTCTCGTCCTGGTCATCGCCGAAGCCGCCGCCTCCGCCCGACAGTACGCGATCTCCGCGTACGCCCGAGGGGTTCACGCTGAAACCAAACCCGGTCCGGTGGTCGTGGTAGCTGTCCAGCTCCACGACGAAGAGGTCGGAGTCGTCGAAGTCGGCGTCCCGGCGACCCAGCCGAGTTGAGGGCAGCGCGCTGTCCCGCAACAACGCGCCGATGTAGAGCGCCTCCTCGTCGTACAAAATCCGCACTTCGGTGGGCTCGCTCACCGGTGCACCCTCAACCGGCTCCCGCTGGGTGAACCCAGTCGCCGGTACGGCCTCCGCCCAGACGTCCTCGCCCAGCTCGCCGTCCACCTCGATCGGCGTGGTGATCGGGTGCGCGCGGATCAACGGCGCTTCCGCAGCGTGCACGTACGTGGATCCGCCTCCCTCCTGTTGTCCCGCCACCTCGGTGACGGCCAGAAGAAGGAGGACCACGGCAAAGGAGAGAATGGCCATGCGTGGGATTGAGATTGTGGAGCCCTGAGGGCATCGATCGGCGAGACGCCGGAGGGCGAGCACTATAAGTAGTTACCGGAATAGGGGTTGCCGCGTTGGTCGTCAAACTTCGCCGACTCCCAGCGTCGGATGTCCCGTTGATGCTAAATGTCTAGCATGCGGCACGCCCGTCGTCAAGGCACTACGTATAGGATGACGGAACTAAGGCGACGGATTCGAATCGAAACGCTGCGGAAGGGGTCACGAGGGCGGGTGGGCTGGCGGTGGGGAAAGAGGCCATGCGACGGAGGAGCGATCCGGATACCGCATAGCGACGAGGAGCCGCTCGCGGCCATTCATCCCTCGATCAGGTCTCCCTCCCCACCCGCCTCGCCTGCCGCTCTTCGTTCAACATCTGCACGAAGGCCTCGGCCGCGTGCCGGAAGGCGCCCCGGTCGCGCAGCTCGGAGGGGCTGGCGGCGAGGAACTTCTGGGTGATCCGGCGCAAGCCGCTATCAGAGGAGTAGCCGCAGGTGTGGGCGACGCTGAGGACGGTGCGGCCGGGGTCGTCGAGGAGCTCACAGGCGAGGAGGACCCGCATCCAGGCGAGGAGGCGACGCGGTGCGGGCAGGCCGGCACGTTGGCACCAGCGGAGGAGCGTACGGCGCGAGAGGTTGAGGGAGCTCGCCAGGTCACGCCCGTGCTCGCCGACCGTGACGACGTCCGTCGCGGCTTCGACGATCGCCCGTGCCCGCCCGCTCGTCTCCGGCGGAAGCACCTCCTCGAGCAGTGCGCGTAGCGGACGACCCCGGGCTCCGCGCAGCCGCTGCGCGATCGAATGCGGCGTGTCATCGTGGTCGATCGAGATGACCTGCACGACGCCCCAGCGTCCCAGGGTCCGCAGATCGTCGTAGCGCTCCGGGCGGACCTCGAGAGCCGCCAGCACCGCGAGCGACGGGTACTCCGACAGTAGCGTCCGCAGCGACGGCGACAGCGCCCCGCGGCCGTTCCGCCGCGCCCACGCTTCCGGCTCGTACGGATCCACCACCGCCAACGCCGCCGGCGGTGACTCACGCACCGCCTCGTACAGCCCATCCCAGTCGGGGATCACCTGGAAGTGGTAGTCGTTGCCGCACGCTTTGCGCACCCGGTCCCGGAACGCCCGGTCCGGATGCATGACCAGGAGTGGCCGGTAGACTCTTTTCATGAGATGCCGCTCGTCGATTCAGGCCGCTCGCCGGTTACCAGTTGGCAGGTACCCAGTTGCTGGTAGCCGGTCGTCGGCCCGTGCCGGTCGCCTGACATGCGATCGTGTACACTTCGGTGGCGGTCAGGCTCCCGCGGCGCGTCGCTTGCCTGCCCTCACCACCGATGTACCTTCTGGAGGTACTCCGCTCGACCGACCGTCAATCGACCGCTTGGAAACTGGCGTGAGACAAGTCCTGAAGCACCTGGGCGTGTTCCTTTTGTGGAACCTGGTGGCCGGGAGCTTTCTGCTCTTCGCTCCCCCCGAGATCGGGCTGCCGATCGCGCTGACGCTTTCGGCTGGGCTCCTCTGGGGGTATCTGCTGCGCCCCGCCCCCGGCTCGTCGCCGCGCCGGCGCTGGGCGACGCTGCGCCTCCGGCCGCTCCGGGGGCCGGCGCTCGGCTGGTCGCTCTTCGCCGTCCCCGTCGTCCTCCTTCTCTCGTGGGCACTGGGGGACGTCTATAGCCGGTTCGTGGCGGTGCCGCCGGAGAGCCTCAACCCGTTCGAGCCGATCATGCGGACGCCGATGGGGCGGCTGTCGATTTGCGTGTTCGCGATCGCCGTCGCGCCGATTGTCGAGGAATTCTTCTTTCGTGGCCTGATCCAGCGACAGATGGAGCGCCGCAGGGGGGTCGCCGCCGGCATCCTGATCGCGGCTGCAATCTTCGCCGCCGTCCACCTGCTGCCGTGGGTCTTTCCCCTGCACTTCTTCCTCGGCGTCGCCTTCGGCTTCGCGGTCTACGCCACCCGGAGCATCTGGACGGGGGTGATCCTGCACGCCGCGAACAACTCGGCGGCGATGCTGGGGGTCGTGTTCGGAGCGGAAGAGATGGCGGTGAACACCGTCTGGGAGATGGGATTCACGCCTGACCTGTGGGTGAGCGTCGTGTTGCTGGCCAGCACGATCGTGCTGGGGGCATGGACGGCGCGGAAGCTGCTCGAGAGCAGCCACCCCGTCGGCTTGCCAACCGGTTGAAGCGGCGCCTACCTTGCAACCATGCGCATCCTCTTGCTCTGCCTCGCCCTGGCGGTTTTCCTCGGCGCGTGTCTCGATGCGATCGGGCCGGGGGGAGATTGCTCGCTGCGGATGCGGCAGGTGCGCCTCACCGAGGGACCGCCGATCTCGAGGCAGCCGCAGCAGGATGGCGCCGATAACTCGGAGCGCTGGCACTACGATGAGGTCGTCTACTTCTTCCGCTGGGGCGCTTCGTACGACGGCTGCCAGGTCACCACCGCCGGCCTGAACCTGATGCCACTACTCCTGTTCCCCTGACGCGTCCTCTCGCCCGCGCCGTCCACCGAAAGTGAACCGCCCTGACCGGCACCACCGGAGGCTCTCGATGTCATCGTCGCCCAACACGCTCGACACGTTGCTCCAGGAGGACCGCCGCTTCCCGCCCCCCGAAGACTTCGCTCGCGATGCCCACGTCTCGAGCACCGAAGTCTACGAGCGGGCTGAGGACGACCCGGAGGGGTACTGGTCGGGGTGGGCCGACGAGCTCGATTGGTTCCGCCGCTGGGACCGCGTTCTCGAATGGGATCCACCGCACGCGAAATGGTTCGTCGGCGGAAAGCTGAACGCCGCGTACAACTGCCTGGACCGGCACCTGGAGGGACCGCGGCGCACCAAAAAGGCGCTGCTCTGGGAGGGCGAGCCCGGCGACGTTCAGGCGTATACGTACGAGGAGCTGCACCGGGAGGTCTCGAAGGCCGCCAACGTGCTCCGGGGCCTCGGGGTCGGCAAGGGAGACCGGGTGGCGATCTACCTCCCAATGGTCCCCGAGGCGGCGATCGCGATGCTTGCCTGCGCGCGGATCGGGGCTCCGCACTCGGTCGTCTTCGGCGGGTTCTCCGCCGAGTCCCTCCGCGATCGGATCCAGGATGCGGGTGCCAAGCTCGTGATCACCGCGGACGGCGGCTATCGCCGGGGCGGGGTCGTCCCCCTCAAGCGGAATGCGGACGACGCCCTCGAGGAGGAGGGCGGCTGCCCCACGATCGAGCACGTCCTCGTCGTCCGCCGCCACGGCGCAGATGGAGAGACACTTGCCAGCACGACGATGACGGACGGCCGCGATGTCTGGTGGCACGAACAGATGGCCGCCGCCGCTGACGACTGCCCTGCCGAGCCGATGGACTCCGAAGATCTTCTCTACGTCCTCTACACCTCCGGCACCACCGGCCAGCCGAAGGGCATCATGCACACCACCGGCGGCTACCTCACCCAGGTCCTCGCCACCACCCGCTGGGTTTTCGACCTCAAAGAGGAGGATGTCTACTGGTGCACGGCCGATGTCGGCTGGGTCACCGGCCATTCGTACATCGTCTACGGACCCCTCGCCGCCGGTGCCACAGTCGTCATGTACGAGGGGGCACCCGACTTCCCCGATCGCGGCCGCTTCTGGGAGATCGTCATGCAGTACGGTGTGACGGTCTTCTATACGGCGCCCACCGCGATCCGCGCCTTCATGAAGTGGGGAACCGTCTACCCCGAACGCTACGACCTCTCCACCCTCCGCCTCCTCGGCACGGTCGGCGAGCCGATCAACCCCGAAGCGTGGATCTGGTACCACAAGAACATCGGCGGCGAGCGCTGCCCGATCGTCGACACCTGGTGGCAGACGGAGACCGGCGCGATCATGATCACACCGCTCCCCGGGGTCACCGCCACGGCGCCCGGTTCGGCCACGGTCACCTTCCCCGGCATTCGCGCCGACGTCCTCACCCAGGAAGGCCGGTGCGTCGACGTCGGTGGCGGATTCCTGGCCATCCGTCAACCCTGGCCCTCGATGCTCCGAGGCATCTGGGGCGATGAAGAACGCTTCCGCGAAACGTACTGGAGCAAGTGGGCCGGCCTCCAGGTCGACGCCGACGGCAACGCCCAGGCGGGCGAGTCCGTCTACTTCCCGGGTGACGGCGCCAAGCGCGACGACGACGGGTTCTTCTGGATCATCGGCCGGATCGACGACGTCCTCAACGTCGCCGGCCACCGCCTCGGTACGATGGAAGTCGAGAGCGCCCTTGTCGACCACCCCGCCGTCGCCGAGGCCGCCGTCGTCGGCAAGGTCCACGACGTCAAGGGCCAGGTCGTTGCCGCCTTCGTCACCCTCCGCGAGGGCTTCGACTCCTCCGACGACCTCAAGCGCGAGCTCATGAACCACGTCGTCCTCAAGATCGGCGCGATCGCCCGACCCGACGACGTCCTCTTCACCGCAGACCTCCCCAAGACCCGCTCCGGGAAGATCATGCGCCGCCTCCTCAAAGACATCGCCGAGGGCCGCGCCCTCGGTGATACCACTACCCTCGCCGACCCCGGCGTCGTGGAGAAGCTCAAGACGGAGTACGAGGGCATGGAGTGAGACGTTATTGATGGCTACCTGCCCGCGCGTCTCGATCCGACGATGGGGACGTCCATGAGTATGCCAGGAGATCTGCTACACGTCGATTCTACCTTGATCTCCCGCCGGCGATCTGAGCGATAGGAGCCGGCACATCGGCCGCTCCAAGCGCCTCGGTGAGTATCGGACCCACCTGATCGGGCTCGAGCAGAAAGCCATCGTGGCCGCGTTTCGAATGGACCTGTCGGTAGGTCGCGCCTGCGAGCCGCACCCATTCCAGCACGTCTTCTTCGCGGTAGAGGAGGTCGCCCGGGATCCCGACGCCGATCAACCGGTCGCCGACGGGGCGAAGGACGGCTTCGGCGCCGCCGCGCCCTTTCCCGACGTCGTGGGCATCCATCGTCTCGAGGAGGGTGAGGTAGCTGTCCGCGTCGAACCGGGCCAGGAGTTTCTCGCCATGGCGTGAGAGGTAGGATTCCACGGAGAAGGAGCCATTGCCGTTGCGGTCCCGGCCGAATCGATCCTGGAACTCGCCGGCGGTTCGATACGTCATCATCGCAACCATGCGGGCGATCTCGAGACCCGTGTCGCCCGCCGCCTCGATCATCCGGCGCTGGATGTGGCTCCACCCGATCGCTGCCGCGGTGTGCGACGCAGGCGCCGCGAACACGACGGTGCGATCGGTCAGCTCGGGATAGGAGGCAGCCCACTCGAGGGCGACCATTCCGCCGAGGGAGCCACCCGTGGCGAGCCGCACCCGGCGGATCCCGAGGTGATCGATGAGTTCGCGCACGAGCCTGGCCAGGTCGCGAGTGGTCACGCGGGGAAACGGCCGTCGCGCTGGATCGGACGGTCCGGTGCTCCCGTAGCAGGAACCGACGAAGTTGGCGCAGACGATCGCATAACGTTCCGTGTCGACGGCTCGACCCGGCCCCAACACGTCGCTCCACCAGTCTCCGACGGCATCGGCCGAGCCGGTCAGCGCATGAAAGATCACGACGGCGTTGTCCCGATCCTCGTTCAGTTTCCCGTCCAGATGGTACGCCTGCTCGACGTCGCGCAGCACCTCGCCCGACTCCAACTCGAAGCTCTCGATCCTGTGGATCCGGCGCACCCGCTTTCTCAGCACGTGACCTTCCCGCGCTCCGCAGCCAATCGCGTTGCTGTCCAGAGCCGTCGATCCGGCAGGGACATGGGGTGAGCGCTCGATCCCGCTCTTCTTTCGCAGCGCTCGGTACGCGCGCACGCCTGCTGGCCGACGGGTACTGCTCGTGTCCATGATTTCGGCTCCCGCTCCAGATCGCCCATCTCGCTCATCGCTCCGACCATCGAGGTATAACAAGAAACCCGGCCGCTACTTGGCGGCCGGGTAGGCGACGGCGGAGTCGATCGGATCACACCCGATCTCGGCGCCGAATGCAGGGCCCGGCCACCCCCTCCAGCGGAGCTCGGCAGCAGCCGGCGAGCGAATCCAGTCATCGAGCCAAACCATGCTTCAACCACACAACGAAAGGGTCCCAGGCGTCAGTGGCGACGCCCGGGACCCCCCGAAGCGGTTTAGCAGTTGATGACGCGGATGCAATCGCCCACAAATCGCCGCGGTGCCGAAACACGAAATGGATCCTAACGAACGTCCCGCCGCCTTGTCAAGCTCGATAGCGGAGCAGCGGTCCTGCACGATCGAACCGTCTCAGAATCCCTCGCCGATCTCCGTGCTAAGGACGCCGACGCCGTCGATCTCCACCTCGTACACGTCGCCCGGCTCCATCGCCTCGGTCGAGCCCATCGTACCCGACCAGATCAGGTCACCCGGTCGCAGCTCGAAGTACTTCGAGATGTAGCTGACCATGTAGTCGAAGTTGAAGAGCATATCGGACGTGTTCTCGCCCTGTTTCACTTCGCCGTTCAGGCGCCCCTCGACCTGCACGTTGTTCGGGTCGAGCCCGGCCACGAGCACCGGCCCGACAGCGTTGAACGTGCGGCTCCCCTTCGCACGGGTCCACTGCGTGTCCGCGCCCTGCCAGTCGCGCGCGCTGCCGTCGTTGCCCGCCGTGACACCGAAGATGCAATCCGGCGCGTCTTCCACCGACACGTTCACACACTCGCGCCCGACCACGACGACCGCTTCGGCTTCGTAGTGGAACGCGTCCGTGTCCGTCGGCTTCAGCATCTGCTCCTCGGGCCCGATGACCGACGTCGCGGGCACCTGGAAGATACCGGGATACTCAGCCGGCTCGCCGTTGATGTGACTGCGGAAGTTCAGCGCAGTCATGTAGATGTTGACCGGCTCCACCGGCGCCTTGAGCATCACTTCCGAGCGCTCGACGGACTCGCCCGTCTGCGTCCCACCCAGGTACGGTGCGTCCGAGAGCTGATGGATCGTCTCACCCTCGAGGACACCCCAGGAGACCGTGCCGCCCTGGTCGTACCGGACGTACTGCGTCGTCGCCTGCGCCGCCGCGGCTTCCACCGCCGGCGGCGAATACCCGATCACAGTCACCATCAAACCCGTTGCGATCGCGACAAACCGTTGCTTCAAGAGACACCTCCAGTTTGAGGGATGTTGCTCCGGCCGCCTCAAGAGGCTCGTTCCCGAGCGGCAAGGAAGACGTCCGGTTACCGGTCCGGACGAGCTGCGGAGTTGCAAGGACGCCGACCCGCGCCCCGGCTGCGCGGAGATGCGCTCGATCGGGTAAGATGTCGCGCGTCAGCCCCGAAGAATTCGACGGAGAAAGTAGGCAGAGACGGACCGGAACCACTGAAGCTAGAAGGAAGCCACCCTCCGCGCCAGCGGGAGATAACGTTCCTTGAAAGCTACACTTGGGATCTGAATCGCGTTGGGAGGCTCAGGGAAGCGTCGTGCGGGTGTTGTCGATATCGACGACGGTCGTGTCACCCGCCGGATCGGTCGCCATGGGCTCGGTTTCCCCTCCGAACATCTCGACGACGACCCAGATCAGCAACGCGAGAACGAGTAGCCCGATGACCCACGGCCAGACGCCTGGCCGAACCCGTTCGACATCGATTTCCGCCATCCGACACCTCTAGAAGTCGACTGTCCCGGCCCGCGTTGGTGGCCGAATTGCGTTGCAAAGTCGAGACCTACATCCAATCTTCCCATGCCTCGAGCGGCTACCCGGATGATAGGGATCGAGGGCAATCGAACATCCACGGGTGAGAAACACGACGGAGCGAGGGAACGGCCGTGAGCGAAGAGACCGAAAAGCTGCTGGATCTGCTCGACCTCGAGCCCCTCGAGGTCAACATCTACCGTGGCCGGAATCGGGACATCGGCTCCGGCCGCGTCTTCGGGGGGCAGGTCCTGGCGCAGGCGCTGGTTGCGGCCCGCCGAACGGTCGATGAGCCGCGAGAGGCGCATTCAATCCACGGGTATTTCATCCTCCCGGGTGACGTCGCGGCACCGATCGTCTACTTCGTGGACCGCCTGCGCGACGGCAAGAGTTTCACGACCCGGCGCGTGACGGCGATACAACACGGACGCGCCATCTTCGACATGGCGGCCTCTTTCCACGTGATGGAGGAAGGCGTTGCCCATCAGGCCGGGATGCCCGACGTCCCACCACCAGATTCCCTGGCGAGCGAGCTCGACCTCTTGAGGCAGATGGCCGACCGCATTCCTGAGAGGGTGAGGGAGTTCTACACCGCCGACCAACCGATCGACTTCCGGCCCGTCGAACCCGTTGACCCATTCAAACCCGAGCAGCGCCCCCCGCTCAAGTACACCTGGCTGCGGGTGCTCGGCGACGCCGGACCGGACGAAGTGACCCAGCAGGCCGTTCTGGCGTATGCCTCGGACTACGGGCTCCTGGGAAGCGCCCTCCTTCCGCACCGCCTCTCCCTCCAGATGCCGCAGCTCCAGGCCGCATCGCTCGACCATTCCCTCTGGTTCCATCGCCCTTTCCGCGCCGACGAGTGGCTGCTCTATGAGATGGAGAGCCCCACGGCGGGCGGCGCCCGCGGCTTCACCAGGGGCTCCATCTTCACCCGTTCCGGAGAGCTCGTAGCCTCCGTCGCGCAGGAAGGATTGCTTCGGCTCCGCACCCCGTAGCCCGAATCCCTCTCTTGTGACGTAGTCGCCATTTCTGCGTCTGGCCCCAATTGCCGTCACCCCCAGGTTTCCTGAAGGGACGGTCGACCCGCGTCCGACCACTCATCATTTCCGACCACCCGTCATTCGCGCCCCCATCTCGTCATAATTCCCGCGAAGGCGGGAATCCGGCGGCTGGATCCCCGCGTCGCGGGAATGGCAAAGCAATGGCGGAGGACGAGATGCATCGGACCAGTCGGACCAGGTTGCCTGGAATCGCGCCACCGTTGGATCCGCTTTCCGTACTGGATGGCGACTGGGCGAAAGGGGGCGGGAGATCCCAGGCGAGCCCCTGGCCGGGGATCGCGGAAACGCGAATGCTCGCCCGGCGTGGACAGAGGCGGCTCCTGATGTTCGAGACCGCAGTAGGGACCAGGCTCCCGGACTATGGACGACGGCGCCGGCTGCGTAGCCGCCTGACACAGATCGGATTGGTCGATGAGGGGGACGTAGTGACCTTCACCGATTCCGCGCACTCCAGCTTCTTCTGGGTGTGGACCGCTCCGGCCGCTGTCGGCGGCCACCGATACGTCGACTATCGGTTCCCGATACGTGCTGAATCGATCAGGCGCGACCTTCGATCGTTGCCCCACGAACTCGCTCTGACCGATTCGGCACGGAGCAGCGGGCTCGATCCCCTCCAATCGTGCATCGTTCGACGGATCGCCAGCTACATCGATCGGTCCCGGTCGGACGACGGCGACCCTGGCACACTCCTCCTGGCGATCGCGGGCACCCGGGACGTCCGTCCCCTCAGGAGACTCTGGAGCGGTCTCGAACGGCTAACGATTCTGGACGAGGCCTGCGGAACGGGGGATTGGTTGTTCTCGACAGGTCGTATTCTGGAGTCGATCTATATCGCGTGCGTCGACCGGATGCGTGCCTGGCTGGATGATCTGGAGGTAGCCGGGCACTGCCGCAGGCCCGAGTACCTGTCGGACTTCCGCGCGATAGTCCGGATGGCCGAGGACTCCCGACTACATCCCACACCCGAGGTGTTCGTCCGAAGGCTTCTCCTCCAGAGGAACCTCTTCGGCATTTCCAGCGTTGGCAGGGAGATCCGGATCTCTCGTCGAGCTTTGTTGGAATTCGGCCGGTTCGGCGACGGCGGCATTCCGGCCTTCGACTTGAATATCGTTCCAAGCGTCGCTCGCTCCGCGCCAATGGGCCCCGCGCGAGACACATCTGAGGGCTGCGGGATGCGGCAGAAGGCGGACGATTCGGAGGAGTTCGAGGTTTTGGCTCGTACGCTATCCCTGCTTCGGTCGTATCGACTGTGTGGGGATGGATCACGCGAGGCGTTTCGGCTGGCAGCCATCGAGTTGACCCGTCGGCGTCGGATCATGACCGGAGACCCGCCGGGATCCGACCCGCGCGAGGTCGGTGACACCGGCTCGTTTGCTGGGACCTCGCGAGGGAGTTTGCGGAATATCTTCCTTCGGTCGATCGATCTTGGTGGTTTCGACTTCGTGCGCCCCAGGATCCAATGAACTCCGGCGACTGGCCTCGACGGGTTGGTGATCGCGGCAACTGCGCGTCGGCCGAACTGTGCAGGGGTTCGATCGATCCCGAACTCCGCACGATCGGCGATCCCGAGCTACTGAATCGACCCTACCTGGCCATGCTGACCTCGCGGAAGCCCCCTCCTGACCTCTTGCTCCCCACTTTCGATCTGTTCAGGCGACTCCGCGAGGAGCGGATTCCGGTGGCGGGCGGGTTCCACGGTCCGCTGGAGAGGTCGTGCCTGCGCCTCCTTCTCCGAGGCCGTCAGCCGGTTCTGATCTGCCCAGCTCGGACCCTGAAGCGGTTCCGTGTACCCCTCGGCTGGACGGATGCGGTCCGGGCACGGCGGCTCCTGATCGTATCTGAGTTGCCCGATCGCTGGACCCGCCCATCCAGTCGCTCGGCCGAGTTGCGCAACGATACCCTGACGCGGCTCGCATCGAGGATCTTCGTCGTGAGCGCGAACCCCGGGAGCCGCACCTTCGAGCGGGCGCTACGAGTGATGGATGCGGGGAAGCCTGTCCTGTGCTTCGATCACCCGGCCAACCGCGAGCTGCTCATCGCCGGAGCGAGATCCGTCGAGCCTCGACGACGTTGAAGTCGGCTCCTCAGAACCCGGCAATCAGCCGGTACTGCACTGGAGCCGTACCGGGACAGCCGCCCGGCAGGCGATCACCTCCGACATCCCGCTGGCGTTCCCCCCGCACGCGCTTTCCTGAGCCGCCCGGGTCGCAGCCTCCTCCGATTCACCCGCGCCGCGCCGGCAGACCATCTCGCCGTCGAACTCGAGACACACCTCGCACTCGACCTGCGCGGACGCGAACGTACTGTACACGACCACCCCCACGAACAACGCGATTCCGAGCAGAACGACCCACCTCATCGCTACCGTTTCCAGTTGCCGGTTGCCAGTTGCTCCGTGGAGAGATGAATTTTCGGATACTAGAGTCAGCACCGGGGTCAACGCAAGACGTGGGCGGACCTCTCCCCAGCGGATTCGCCGTCCTCCGTGTCCTCCGGCGGGAGCACCACGTACGCGCCGACGCTCTCGCCGACTTTCCTGCCCGCTTTCCGCAGCTCGACGATCAGTTCGATTCTACCTCGACCCCGGCGCCGGAGAACGCGAGTGAATCGGGCCCAGTCTTGGGGGGCGGGAGGCACGGCCACGGCATCGAAGTCCCCGTCGATCGGGTGGGTATAGTCGACCGAGTTCCGCTGAATGACAATCCGCTTGCTGTGACCGCCAGCGCCCAGGCGGAGGTGCAGGAGCGACCAGCCAGCCAGAATCGCGACGGCGGCCGCGCTGCCACCGAAGACCGTGCTTCGATGGTTGATGTTCAGATCGAGCGGAGCCCTCAAGCGAACCTCGTTCTCGTCGGCCGCCTCGACCGTGACCCCCATCGCGGCCGAGATCGGGATGTGCTCGTAGAGGTAGTCCTGAAGCCGCGACTCCGGACCGACAACGAAAGGGTCCATCAGTCGCTCAGGACGGATTCGGGGCCGGGGGATGGTCCTCGACCATCCGGCCGCACCAACGGATATCTTCGCGGCCAGCGAAGCGGCGTTGCATGACCCGGATGGCTTCCGGGTTGTCGTCGACGAGGACGAAGCGCCGCCCCAACTCGAGGCACGCGGCACCCGTCGTTCCGCTGCCTGCGAAGAAGTCGAGGACCAGGTCCCCCGGTCGAGAGGAGGCGGTCACGATCCGCCTGAGGATGCCGATCGGCTTCTGGGTCGGATAGCCCGTCTTCTCCACGCCGCTCGTCGGGACGATCGTGTGCCACCACGTGTCGGTTGGCAGCTTGCCGAGCGCTGCCTTCTCGGCCGTGACCAGACCGGGCGCCATGTATGGAATCCGATCGACGGCCTCGGCGTCGAACCAATATCGGTCAGGATCTTTCACGTAGAACAGGATGTTGTCGTGCTTCGGCGGCCACTTCTTCTTCGTCCGCCCGCCGTAGTCGTAAGCCCAGACGATCTCGTTCAGGAAGCACCGGCGGCCGAAGATCTCGTCCAGGAGGATCTTGCAGTAGTGGACCTCGCGGTAGTCGATGTGGAAGTAGAGTGAGCCGTCGGACGCAAGCACTCGATGAGCTTCCCGAAGCCGTGGCTCGAGGAAGCCCAAAAAGTCGTCGAAAGCGTCCGGGTAGGACCGGGTCTCTCCGCGGGTCGTGCGATAGGGTCGTCCGCCAAAACCGATGCGGTCCGCTCCGGCAGCGTGCGTACGAACCACACGGAGCTCCGAGCGACGGCGGAAGCGACCGGTGTTGAAGGGGGGGTCGATGTAAATGAGGTTCGCGCTGCCCGACGGCGTCGCCTCGAGAACCTCGAGGTTGTCAGCGTGGTGGATCTGATGCACGAATCCCGTCTACCCGCCGGCCCGCGGCGATTTCGCCGGGCCGTTCCTCAGAGGTGATCGACGGCGCCCGGCTCGCCAGACTGCCGGGCGCAGCTCGCACAGCAATAGAACGTTCCGTCGCCCTCGATGCCATGCCCTGCGATCTTCACACCACAGTGGTCGCACACCGGCGCCAGGCTGTGAATCGCGCATTCGAAGCTGTCGAACACGTGTCGATTCCCCGCAGCGACAACCTCGAACGCCATGTGGTAGTCGTTCCCGCAGACCTCGCACTTTGCCATGCTATGCTCCAGTCGAGGGTTCTATGCAGCGGCTGAAGCGACAGATGCATCGAGCGCGCCAGTGATCGGCGGCCGAAGACTGGTCTCACGGAGGAACCGGAAGCCACGAAGCCGCGAGGGGCGACCCTCATGACTTTATGTTGAAGAAGAGAACGTCGAATCCGGTGTCGATGGGAGTCACGCCTTCGCGTCTTCGCGTGAACTCCCGAGCCGACGGGACGGGGGAATGACGAGGAGGTGGGGAAGCCCGTTAGTAAAATCGATGTCGCCCCTGGCCGAAGGGGCGGACCGAAACGGGTCAGCGGTCTCCGATCGCGAAGGTAAGAAGTGCCTCGGGATTTGCCCTGCCGGTCACGAGAAGCCGGAATTCCCGTTCGCTCAAGTCACTTCCGAGGGCTTCGATCAGGGCCGCTTCGTCGACGTCCGCGGAGGCCCCCAGAAGTCGAAGGCTGCTCGTCATGTTGTTCACCACATCAGGACCGAGCCAGAGGGCGAAGGCGATGCTCGCAGCGGCGACGATCGGGATGAGCGGCTTGGGCAGGATGCCGCGCCAGCGAGCGCGCTTCCTCGCCAAGAGCAGTTCCGCACGCCGGTTGATGGAGCGGCGCATTGCGTCGAAATCGACATCATCGGGCACATCGCTGCTCAGCTCAGTCATCGCCGTGGCGAGAACCGGATCCGAAATACGGTCGTCCAGTGCGTCTCGATTCATGCCTGCCTCCTCGCATACGGCTCGAGTGCTTCACGGAGCACTCGCCGCGCCTGATGGAGATGCCAACGAACAGTGCCATCGGAGATACCGAGAACCTCCGCGATCTCGGGGCTCGAGAAGCCCTCGAGATCGAACATCGTGACGATGGTGCGTTGCCGCTCTGGCAATCTGAGCACGGCTTGTTCGAGATGCCGTCTCAACTCAGAGCGCTCCGCTTCCGCGAGCGGCGAGGCGACCGAAGACGCCGCATCGCTCGGCAACTCGACGGTCCAGCGGCGCGATCTCGACTTGCGCGCGTTCAGACATCGGTTGACCAGAATCCTGTAGAACCAGGGGGAGAAGTCGCGATTGGTATCGAAACTGTCGATCTTCTCCAGCGCCGCGAGGAACGCTTCCTGTACCAGGTCTTCCGCGTCCTCGCGCTGGCCGAGCAAGCGCAGCGCGACCCCGAAGGCGCGCTGGATGTGCCGGCCGACGAGAGCGTCGAAGGCGCCGGCATCACCCTTCTGCACCGTTGCCGCGAGCTGTGCATCCGTCAGCTCCGAGGAAGGGCGCACCGGGACACGGCTTCCCCCGGTCAGGCTTCCAGCCGGGGACATGCTCCCACTAATGCCGGCGATCTCTGGATCGTGAATCGCGATCGCTTCGCTCACTATTCTCGTTCCGGTCACGGAGGAGGCGCGCCAACCTGTCCTTCTGGGCTTCGGTGAGCACCTCGCCCACCTGCGCCATCGCGCCCTTGTTGTTCTGGTCGATCTCACGCATCAGCGGGCGCGCTTCCGCGATGTACGACTCGAAAACCGCGTGGTCTTCCGACGACATCTGCCGACGGGGACCGAGCGCGCGGATCTTCCGTCGGATCTCCATCAGCCGCGTCACCAACGGCTGGTTCTGCTGCTCCAGCGCGAGGTCGATGCTCGTTAGCTCCTCGACCTGCGCAGCCGTCAAGCCGACCTCCACCTGGAGTTTCACGAGAGTCGTGATGGGGCCTGGATCGTCGGCGTCTCGAGAGTGCTGCTGCCCCTGTAGATGCGCACTCGTCCCAGTCAGGACGAGAATCGCAATGGTCAGAGAACGGATCATTTCCGTTGTTTCTACGTGCTTACGTCACCGTCGCCATGGCCGAACCCGGCCGCGGTATAGGTACAGCACGTCGAGCGAGGCCGTTGGCCCGGTGTGGGATCGACGGCCCGGTAGGGAAGCCTGGATCAGGCGAACCCTCAACGCCAGCCGCGATCGGGGCGTCGATCGATCAGGTCCCGAGCCTCTCTCTTGAGAGAGCTCCATCCGTGACGGAACCGATCGGCCAGGTCCCGGTCATAGTTCCGGCCGAAAGTCCACGGGGATGGCTCGG
The DNA here is from genome assembly GCA_009380025.1 of Gemmatimonas sp. Classification (GTDB taxonomy): domain Bacteria; phylum Gemmatimonadota; class Gemmatimonadetes; order Longimicrobiales; family Longimicrobiaceae; genus WHSP01. The sequence continues at coordinate 26,828 of WHSP01000006.1, forward strand.
GGTACGACGAGTCCCGGCGCCTCGAGGCCTCGTAGCGTGGTCGAGCGGGCTCGCTGATCCGCTCGACTACTTCCTCGACCTCGAGCTCGCGATCGACGTCGAGCCCTGCGTAATCTACTGCGAGATCCGCCTGAGCGATAATCCCGATCAAGCGGCCCGACTCGTCCGTGACAGGCACGCGCCTCACTCGCTCCCGCTTCATCACGGTGAAAACGTCTCGCACCGACGCACCGCTCCCGACCGTCGCCACGTCGCTCGACATATACTCTCGCACCTTTGCCTTTTCCATATTCTTGCCTTCGGCGACGGCGCGAACCGCGATATCGCGGTCGGTGATCACACCCTCCAGGTGGTAACCCTCCAGATCGGATACAACGGGGACGATCCCGATATCGAGATCGCGCATCCGCTTGGCGACGTCGGCGAGGCTGGTGTCGCGGGTCACCGCCTCCGGGCCTTCAGTCATGATATCCCGCACGCACACGCGGTTCACGTTCGAAGGGCCGGTCCCCCAGGGCTCGCCGGTTCGCCAGTCTCTCGAGGTACCGAACCAGTCCGGTCCTCCGCCGAATTCCGGTGACCGGACCGGCCCCGCACCATATGGCTGGCGAGGGGGGTAATCCGGATACCCATACGCCGACCAGGTTCGTGGATCCCCGTAGGTGCCGCGATCCCACAATTCGTGGGCACGAGGGTAGCCGAAGCCGTAGCGTCTCATGGTTCCCTCCGGGTGAGCGATCGAAGACCAAAGCCTGCGACAGGGTGCAAGGGAGATGCCTCCGATCGGTCGAGCGCACGTCAGGAAGGCACCGCCGCTCGGACGCCGGGTAGTAAGCGCCTCGATCCCCTACTCGAAGCTCGCTCGAAGGCCGTTGTCCTCAGCCCTCTAGAGCCCGATAACCGATAGCTGAGAGCTTCCTTCTCATGACTGAAGAGCGGCCACGCGTCACCCCTCGCAGAAGCGTCATGGTACGTTGGATCCAGCTCGTGTCCGGGCTCTTCTTGTTCGCGTTGGCCATCCCCCTGATGATCCAGAGCGGCCTCGGGCTGGGACCCTGGGACGCATTCCATCTCGGCCTCCACTACCAGACCGGCATCAGCGTAGGGCTGGCGAGCATCCTGGTCGGCGTGGTGATCGTCGCCGGCAGTTGGTTTCTGCAAATCCGTCCCGGTCCGGGCACGTTGGCCAATATGGTCTTGATCGGCGTGTTCATCGACCTCTTGCTCCCTCGGGTTCCGTCGGCGTCGCATTGGATAAGCGGCCTGGGATACTACCTGGTCGGGATCGTCCTGGTGGGCGTGGCGACGGGGATGTACATCGGCGCGGGACTCGGAAACGGCCCCCGCGATGGTCTGATGGTGGGGATCAGCGCCGCCCACGGTTGGTCCGTTCGTCGCGTTCGCACCGCGATCGAGATCTCGGCCCTCGCCGGGGGATGGGCGATGGGCGGTACGATCGGGCTCGGGACGATCCTCTTCGCCCTGACGATCGGCCCGGCGACCCAGCTGGGCCTGGGGCTCTTCGGAGCGCTTCGCGAGTCTCGCGAGCCGGTCGACCCGGACCCGAAGGTCCGACCGCGGCGGACATGGAGGGCGGGCGGCCTGAGATCAGCCGAGATCCGCGCCGAAGGGGTAGTCGCCGCCGCCCGCCTTCTTGGGTCGCTCCGGCCTCGCCCTGGAGTAGCTCCCCGAATCCGCACGGGAGATGCGACGGTGGGCCGCGAGACCCTCGAGCAGGAGCTCGGCGACGGCGACCTCGGCAGCGCGATCGTCCCGCTCGCAGAGATCGGTGACCCGGACGGCCTCCATGAGCCCCGGCACGGAGTCGAGAGCCTGCCAGGAGGCTTCGACGCTGGCGCTGTCCGAAATTCGTAGGACGCCACCGCCGTCGAAGTACTCGACGGTTTCTTCGAAGTCGTCGGCTTCGGAAACCGTGTCGAAAAGCTCGCGGGCGGCCGCTGCGACGAGGTCTCGCGCGATCGATTCAGCACCCTGCAACTCGCCTTCGTACTCCAGCTCCATCTTACCGGTCATCGCCGGTAGAGCGGCATAGATGTCGGCGATACGCGGGAGGATACGATCTTCACCGGTCCGTAGAGCCCTTCGTTCGGCGTTCGCGACGGTCGTTTCGAGAACCGTGATCGGCATTCGCTGCGAAACGCCACTCCGCCTGTCGATCCTCTTGTCCTCGCGCGCCAGGAACGCGACCCGCTCGATGAGCTCCGCCAGAAAGGGAACGATGCGAACCTCAGTGCCATCACGAGCCGTCCAGGCCTCCTGGCGCGTGATCGCCATCCCGTCTTCCGGCGTTCGGGGATAGTGGGTCTGGATCTCAGCGCCGATCCGATCCTTGAGCGGCGTGACGATCTTCCCTCGGGCCGTATAATCCTCCGGGTTGGCGCTGAACACCAACATCACGTCCAGCGACAACCGGACCGGGTAGCCTTTGATCTGAACGTCGCCTTCCTGCATCACGTTGAAGAGGGCGACCTGCACCTTGCCGGAGAGATCCGGCAGCTCGTTGATGGCGAAGATGCCCCGATTCGCTCGCGGCAGCAGACCGAAATGGATGGAGAGCTCATCCGATAGTAGGTGCCCGCCTCGCGCGGCCCGAATCGGGTCCATGTCACCGACCAGGTCGGCCACCGTCACATCCGGGGTCGCAAGCTTCTCGACGTACCGGGCGTCGCGCCCTACCCATGCGATCGGTGCGTCGTCTCCCTGCTCCTCGACCAACTGACGCCCAAACCGCGATATCGGTGCGAACGGATCGTCGTTCACCTCCGATCCCGCGAGTACCGGGATCTCGGGGTCGAGCAGATCGACCATCTGACGCAGAATCCTGCTCTTCGCCTGTCCGCGAAGACCGAGCAGAATGAAATTGTGCCGACCCAGTATCGCATTCGCGAGCGCCGGTACCACCGTTTCCTCGTACCCGACGATCCCCGGGAGGAGATCGCCTTTGCCGCGAAGCCGTGAAGCCAGGTTCTCTCGCAACTCCGTCTTGACCCCTCGGGTACGGTAGCCGGAGTCTCGGAGGGCGCCAAGTGTGCTGGGTCTGGAGCTCATCAGGTATGCTTGCATAGAGTGCGGAGGTCGTTCCGCGCCCCTCGCCACCAGGCGCCGCGGTGCGGTTCAGGTATTCGGCTTGTCGACGCTCTCGGCGACAGTCTAGCTTACCCACGTGTCACTCGGGCCGCAAACCCACCGCGAACGACGTACACGCGGCTGGGCCGCCGGGTCGTCTTTTCCCTGCCGTAACGGCACGAACGTGCCGGAGCGACAGCTTCCCCCGACTCGGGCTCGCCGTATCGGCAGGCTCGGTTCCGATGACCCAAATTCCTATGAAGTATTGGACTTAGCAGGGCACATCCGGGCTGGGCACGGGTATCCAGACCTTGGCAAAGATGCTGCTTCATCCAAGCGTCGCTACGTCACATCGCAATTGGTCTCAGCGTTCTCCCCGCGGCGCCGCACGCCGGAGGGGCAGTTCGGTTCGCGCTGAGTTGCTAGTCGCAATAATGAGAGAGTGAGACATGAGCGAACGAGTCATGTTGCCGGTACTCCCCCTGCGGGAGACCGTGATATTTCCCGGAGTCGCGGTCCCGATCTCGGCCGGTCGGCCGGGCACTCTGCTGGCGGTGGAGGCTGCGTTGAAGGCGGACCGTCAGCTCTTCGCGGTCGCCCAGCAGGAGAATCGGGACGAAGTGGAGGCGGACAACCTGTACACGATCGGAACGATCGTGCGGATTGCCCAGGTGCAGCGCGGCGTTGGCGGGATGCAGCTGCTCATCCAGGGGGAGAGCAGGGCAATGGCGTTGGGCTACAAGGAGGACGAGGATAAGGGGTTGGTCGCCGCGGTGCGGCGGATGGCCGAAATCCCTCCCGCCGCGCCAGACGATCCGGCCTTTCAGGCACTGCACCGGGAGTTTCGGGATCGGTCGGCGGAGCTGGGCCGGCGGCGGGGAATTCCGTCGGAGATGCTGCAGCAGTTTCTGAACGGAGTGACGGAGCCAGGCCCGTTTGCCGACCTGGTTGCGTTCTACATCGAGGCGGACACGGCGACGAAGCAAAAGATCCTGGAGGTCGTCGGGGTCGAGGAGCGCCTTCGCGGGTTGCTCGTGCAGGTGCAGCGGCAACTCACGCTGCTGGAGGCCCAGGAAGACATCCAGCAGCAGGTTCAGGAAGAGCTGGGCGAGCGCCAGCGGGAGATGCTGCTGCGCGAGCAGATGAAGGCGATTCAGCGGGAGCTCGGCGAGGATGCCGAGGAGCACGAGGTAGACGAGCTCAGAGAGCGTCTCGACGCGCTCGAGCTTGCGGAAGGCGCGCGTGAGGAGGTCGAGCGTGAGCTCGGGCGACTCGAACGGACCAGTCCGCAGAGCGCCGAGTACCAGGTGATCCGCACCTATCTGGAAACGGTCGCTGACCTACCCTGGAACACTCGCACCGAAGATAAGCTGGAGCTCGCCGCCGCGGAGCACATCCTCGACGACGATCACTACGGCCTCCAGGACGTCAAGGACCGCGTGCTCGAGTTTCTCGCGGTGCGGCAGCTCGCCGCTCGCCGCGCCGCCGAAGAGGTGGAGCCGGAGGAGACCGCCGAAGAATCGCACCACGACGAAAAAGAGGAGCAGCAGGCGAAGGCGCGGGCCACCGCCAAGGGGCCAATCCTTCTCTTCGCCGGCCCCCCGGGGGTCGGGAAAACCTCCATCGCCAAGAGTATCGCCCGCGCGCTCGGCCGGAAGTACGTGCGCCTCGCACTCGGCGGCGTGCGCGACGAAGCCGACATCCGCGGCCACCGCCGAACCTACGTGGGCGCGATGCCGGGACGCATCATCCAGGCGCTCAAGACTGCCAAGTCGCGTAACCCGGTCATCCTTCTCGATGAGGTCGACAAGCTCGGCGTCTCCATGCAGGGAGATCCGTCGAGCGCTCTCCTCGAGGTCCTCGATCCCGCGCAGAATCACGAGTTCACTGACCACTACCTGGGCGTGCAGTTCGACCTGTCGGAAGTCTTGTTCATTGCAACGGCCAACTATACGACCGGGATACCGGCTCCGCTCTACGACCGAATGGAACCGGTCGAGTTCCGTGGATATACGGAGCAGGAGAAGAAGGAGATAGCGGAGCGGTACCTGATTCCACGGCAGCGGGAGGAAGCGGGTCTGGAGGCGAAGGAGCTGAAGATCACGGAGGAGGCGCTGCGGCTGGTGATCTCGTCGTACACGCGGGAGGCGGGGGTTCGGCAGCTGGAACGAGAGATCGGAAAGGTATCGCGGAAGGCCGCCCGTCGGATCGCGGCGGGACGATCGAAGCGCGTCCGGGTAACGGACAAGCTGATCCGGAATCTATTGGGTCGCTCGCGAGTGCATCCGGAGAAGGCGGGAATGGAGCACCTGATCGGGGTAGCGACGGGGATGTATTACACTCCGATGGGTGGGGACATCATGTTCATCGAGGTGAGTGCACAGCGGCACAACCCGTTGTCGGGGAGCCCGTCGAGCGATGCGGAGGACGGACTGAGGGGGACGGGTTCGCTGGTGCTGACGGGACAGCTCGGTGACGTGATGAAGGAATCGGCCAGAGCGGCGTTGACGTACGCACGAGCGCACGCGGGTCGGTTCGGGCTGGATCCGCGCAAGGCGTGGGGTTCTGAGGTTCACATTCACGTACCGGCCGGGGCGGTTCCGAAGGATGGGCCGTCGGCGGGCGTGGCGATGACGACGGCGCTCGTATCGGCACTTTCCGACCGACCGCTGCGTTCGGACGTGGCGATGACCGGCGAGGTGACGCTGACTGGGAGGGTTCTGCCCATCGGCGGGGTGAAGGAGAAGCTGCTGGGCGCCTACCGCGCTGGCATCAGGACAATCATCCTGCCGGAGGACAACGAGCCGGATCTCGAGGATCTTCCGGCCGAAGTGGTGGACGCCCTCGAGGTTCATCCGGTCGCTACGATCGATCAGGCGCTGGCGATTGCCCTCGAAGGGGCGTCGTTCGCGGACGGGAACCTGCGGTTTCCAACCGCGGCCTTGCCGCTAGCGCGTGCGGAGTCGCAGCTTCACCGTCCTCGCTGAGGCGTAGCGTACGCGCTAGGCTTCGGATGTGGTGGAGCGAGGCTCTCCGATGGTGACAATCATCGGAGAGCTTCTGCGCTCGTGGCCAAGCCGGCAAGACCGCGAAGGGACTGCGACCGCGGGCGTTTGTCCGCCGAGCGGCGGCATGGCGGAGCCTCGAAGGAACCGGATTCCCGCACGCTGAAGAGGAGGGGGCATGAGGGCGATCGTGATCACCGAGCCAGGCAGTGCCGAGGTGCTCGAGGAAGAAGAGCGGCCGATCCCCGAGCCGCGAGCATCACAGATCCGGGTGCGAGTCAAGACGTCGGGGCTCAATCGTGCTGACCTCTTGCAGCGTCGCGGAATGTACCCGCCACCCAATGGGGCCCCGGCCGACATCCCAGGTCTCGAGTATGCCGGTGAAGTCGAGGCGGTAGGCCCGGGCGCTGGTCTCTGGGCGGTCGGGAGCCGGGTCATGGGCATCGTCGGGGGCGGGAGCTACGCCGAGTTCCTCTGCGTCCACGAACGGGAGGCGATCCGAATCCCGCACGGGCTGGACTGGGATGATGCTGCGGCGATTCCGGAGGCCTTCCTGACGGCCTACGACGCCCTGTTCCGACAGATGGACCTCGAAGCGAGTGAGAGGGTTCTCATCCATGCCGTCGGCAGCGGCGTCGGAACGGCCGCTGTGCAGCTCGCTCGTGCCTTCGGCGCGATTACCTATGGCACGTCGAGGACGCCCGAGAAGCTGGATGCCGCGAAGAAACTCGGCCTGCAGCATGGGTTCGATGCTTCGGACGACGACTGGGTCGAGAAGGCGAAAGCTGCGACCGACGGCGAGGGAATCAACGTCGTGCTGGATCTGGTCGGCGGCCACTACGTCCCCCTCAACCTTCGGCTGTTGGCGCCTCGAGGCCGCGCCATAATCGTCGGAACCATCGCGGGCTCCCGGGCCGAGGTCGACTTTCGCGTCGTTATGCAGAAACGACTGCGAATCGCCGGAACCGTTCTCCGTTCGCGGCCGCTCGAGGAGAAGATCCAGCTGGCACGCGAGTTTTCCGACTCGGTTCTGCCCCTCTTCTCGTCCGGGCAGCTCCGGCCCGTCATCGATCGAGTCTACCCCTTCGCCGAGGTCGTCGAGGCTCACCGCGCGATGGAGGAGAACCGGAGCTTCGGGAAGATCGTTCTCAAGTGGTAGGTAAATCGGTGACCGACAACCGGTAACCGGTTCGCCATCTGATCTCCACGAAGGCCGTTGATAACTCGCGCAGCTCTGCGTTGCGCTTCCTCGTCGCGCGCCTTGATCTGCACGATTTCTCTTCGGCCTTCGTGGAAGCCTGATTGTCAACAGCCTTCTAGGGGAACACCCTGGAACCACCGAGGTAACACACACCCCCGACCGAAGAACGGAACGGACGGTGCGTGGATGCCACCGGGACCGGTTCGTTCGATTTTGGCGTGCAAGGGAGTGGCTGAACGGCAGAGGTCTTGCAGAATGTTGGCAGGTAGTGTCCCCCTGCGTGCTACGCCAATTGGCGGGCACGCGCTTACGCGGTTAGCGATCGAATATGGCTACGGCAGCACGAAAGACGCGACGACGCAGGCGGTCCGCTCCCTCTCTGAGGGAGGGGTTCAATGCTGCGGCGGCTGAGGATCAGTCCAGCCTCGATCAGTACCTCAAGGAAGTGAGCACACACCCGCTGCTCACGCCCGTCGAGGAGGTCGAGTTGGGTCGTCGTGCTCAGGTCGGAGACGAGGACGCAGTGCAGGAGTTGGTGCGGGCGAATCTTCGGTTCGTGATCTCGGTCGCCAAGAAGTATCAGAACCGCGGCGTGAGCCTGTCGGACCTCATCCAGGAGGGCAACGTCGGGCTGGTCACGGCGGCCCGAAAGTTCGATCCCGAACAGGGCGTGAAGTTCATCTCGTACGCCGTTTGGTGGATCCGTCAGGCGATCCTGTCGGCGCTTGCCAACCAGGGTCGGGCAGTGCGCGTCCCCTTGAACCGCGCGTCGGATCTGGCGAAGATCTTCCGCGAGCGAGAGCGCCTCAAGCAGGAGATCGGTCGTGACCCGAACCCGCAGGAGCTTTCGGTAGCCACCGGGCTATCGCCCGAGATCGTCGAGAGCCTGCAGACGCTCAACGCTGCGGAGATCCGTCTGGACGCACCGATCGGCGATACCGACGACTCGCAGCTCATGGATCGGTTCATCACCGACGAGGCGATCCTCACCGAGGAGGAAGTCGAAGAACGCCTGCTGACGGAGCGGATCGGCCGTGCCCTGGAAACGCTCCAGCCCCGCGACGCCAAGGTGCTCCGGCTCTATTTCGGTCTCGAGGGAGGTCGGGAGCACACTCTCGAAGAGATCGGCGACATCCTCGGCGTCACCAGGGAGCGAATCCGTCAGCTTCGCGACCGCGCCTTGAAGCGGCTCCGCGAGGGCGACCAGGGAACCGCGCTCGCCTCATTCGCTGCCTGACTGCCCTTGCCGCGGATCGCACGCGTAGCCCGCTCGGCACCTCCTTCTTCCCGGGAGGTGCCTTTTCGTTCGCCCCCGAGGAAGCCGTGCTGACCGGAATCGTGCTTCGCTCGAGCGGCGGCGTCTACGAGGTCGAAACGGCGGAAGGCGTGCACGAAGCACTGCTCCGCGGGCGTCTCAAGCTGGAATCGCGAGTCGGCGATCGCGTCGTCGTTGGCGACCGGGTCGAGATCGAAGCCGCGACCCCCGGCCCAGCCTGGACGATCGAGCACGTCGACGAACGTCACAGCGCGCTCGTGCGACGAGCCCCGGGTAAGGCACCGAAAGCGAAGGTCATCGTCGCGAACCTCCATCGGGTAGTCGTCGTCTTCGCCTCGGCCGACCCCGAGCCACACCTGCGGATGCTGGACCGCTTCCTCGTCCTCGCCGAGAGTAGCGATCTGGACGCCGTTGTCGTTGCCAACAAAATCGATCTGCTCGGACAGGCGGCCGCGCGCGCGCGGTTCCACGTCTACGAGGAGATCGGGTACCGGGTCGTCTTCACGTCGGCGAAGACGGGCCTGGGGGTTGGGGAGCTCCGGGAGATCCTTTGCGAAGGGATCTCGACCCTGACGGGTCCTTCAGGGGTGGGGAAGTCGAGCCTGCTCAACGCGGTCCAGCCGGGGTTGGGGTTGCGGGTGAGTGCGGTGAGCGAGCGGGTCCGGAAGGGGCGCCACACGACCGTGACGGCCGAGCTCATCCATCTGGAGTGCGGGGGGTACGTGGCGGACACGCCCGGACTTCGAGAGATCGGGCTCTGGGGGGTGGATCTGGACGAGTTGGGCCTCTACTTCCCGGAGTTCGAGCCGTATCTCGGCCATTGTCGGTACAGGAACTCGTGCACGCACAGTCACGAGCCGGGGTGTTCAGTACGGGCGGCGGCCGAGAGGGGGGAGATCGCGGAATCGCGATTCGATAGCTACTTGCGGCTGGTGCATGGCGATGACCTCGACGGCGCCTGAACTGCATCCGTCGCCATGCTTGCTCGACGGACGCGCCCGCTGTAGCTTCGAACATAGCCGACAGGGGTACCCCGCTTCAGCGGGGTTGAGAGAGTCCCTTGGAACCTGATCCGGTCAATACCGGCGGAGGGAGCGCGGCGCGAGTGAAGGAGACATCCAGTGCGGTGGTCCCTTCGTCACCGACGCGCCCTCAGACTTGCGGGCGCGTCTTTTTGTTTGGTGCCCCTCCCCCGCCCCCACCTCTCCGAAAGGAAGGCAGCGATGGCGACCGTCACGCAGACCCGGGACTCACGCAATCCACTCGACCTCGCGAGTGACTACGGCGATGCGTTTCCATCTTCCAGAAAGGCGTACGTCGAGGGCCCGCACGGGATTCGGGTCCCGATGCGAGAGATCGGGCTCTCGGATGGCCACCCTCCGCTCAGGGTCTACGACACGAGCGGGCCGGGAGGAGTCGACGTCCGTGCCGGCCTGCCCGCGCTCCGGGAACCCTGGATCCGGTCGCGGAGCGACGTGGAGGAAGTCGGGGATCGCGGGGGCGACCGGAGCCAGTTGATCCCCGAGGGGCTCGAGCGGACGCGTCTGCGGGCCCGCCCGGGAGCCGCAGTCACCCAGATGCACTACGCGCGGCAGGGCGAGATCACGCCCGAAATGGAGTTCATCGCCCTGCGCGAAGGTGTGATGGCGGAGCTGGTACGGGACGAGGTCGCGCGGGGCCGCGCGATCATTCCGGCCAACATCAACCATCCCGAGCTCGAGCCGATGATCATCGGGCGGGCGTTCAAGGTGAAGGTGAACGCGAACATCGGGAACTCGGCGGTGACCTCGTCGATCGAGGAGGAAGTCGACAAGCTGCGCTGGGGGACGCTCTGGGGCGCCGACACGGTGATGGATCTTTCGACGGGGAAAAACATCCACGAGACTCGCGAATGGATCATCCGGAACTCGCCGGTGCCGATCGGCACTGTGCCGATCTATCAGGCGCTGGAGAAGGTCGGGGGAGTCCCCGAGGAGCTCACCTGGGAGAGCTACCGGGATACGCTCATCGAGCAGGCCGAACAGGGCGTCGATTACTTCACGGTCCACGCCGGTGTACTGCTTCGCTACATCCCGTTGACGGCGAACCGGGTCACGGGGATCGTGTCCCGCGGCGGATCGATTATCGGCAAGTGGTGCCTCGCCCATCACCAGGAGAGCTTCCTCTACACCCACTTCCGCGAGATCTGCGAGATCATGCGGGCTTACGACATCTCTTTCTCGCTGGGTGACGGATTGCGGCCCGGCTCGATCGCGGACGCGAACGACGAGGCGCAGTTCGCCGAGCTGAAGACCCAGGGCGAGCTGACGCGTATCGCGTGGGCGTACGATGTCCAGACCATGAACGAAGGGCCGGGTCACGTGCCGATGCACCTGATCCGGGAGAACATGGAGAAGCAGCTCGAGTGGTGTGAGGAAGCGCCGTTCTACACGCTCGGGCCGCTCACGACGGATATCGCGCCCGGCTACGACCACATTACGAGCGCCATCGGCGCCGCGCAGATCGGTTGGTACGGGACGGCGATGCTCTGCTACGTCACGCCCAAGGAGCACCTCGGCTTGCCCGATCGGGATGACGTGAAGCAGGGCGTCATCGCCTACCGAATCGCGGCCCATGCAGCGGACCTGGCCAAGGGCCATCCGCGCGCCCAGGAGTGGGATGACGCGCTGAGCAAGGCCCGCTTCGAGTTCCGCTGGCGGGATCAGTTCAACCTCTCCCTCGATCCCCAGACGGCCCTCGAGTTCCACGACGAGACGCTGCCGGCGGAGGGAGCCAAGATCGCCCACTTCTGCTCGATGTGCGGCCCGAAGTTCTGTTCGATGAAGATCACCCAGGAGCTTCGCGCCGCAGCCCAGGCGGGTATGGCGGAGAAGTCACGGGAGTTCCGTGAGCGGGGCGGGGAGATCTATGTGGAGGAGGTGCAGAGTCGGTAGGTAGCCCGGTACTGGGTTGCCGGTTGGTTCGGTGTAGTGGCGGCCGTTACGGGACCGGGCCTGCCGCCTCGGCCTGTTGCAACGGTCGTTGTAGCTGCGGACGGACATGCCGGGACGTCGCTTTTCCCTGCGAAAGAGAGTCGGATAAGATGAAGAGAGGGATTGTAAGCCTTCTTCTTACAATGGCTGCAGTGCCGGGCGCGGCGCAGGAGATCGACTGGTACGCGAACGGCCGGGATGTGGAAGGGACGCGCTACTCGCCGGCGGCCGTTATCACGCGGGACAACGTGGCGCGGCTCGAGCCAGCCTGGACATATCGGACCGGTGAGAGCGAGGCTGGGTTTGCCACCACGAAGCCAACCTCGTTCGAGGCGACGCCCCTGGTCAGCGAGGGGGTGATGTACGTCGGTACGCCGCTCGGCCGCGTCATCGCGCTCGACGCGGCGACCGGGCGTGAGCTCTGGATCTTCGACCCGGAGATCCAGCGAGATGTCACGTATGGCGACTTCGCGAGCCGGGGCGTTTCTCTCTGGATGGATGATCGGTCCGGGGACGGCGAGACGTGCCGCCGCCGGATCTTCGTCGCCACGGCTCAGGCGCAGTTGATCGCCATCGACGCAGCCGATGGCGAGCCTTGCCGAAGGTTCGGGGAAACAGGCATCGTCGATCTGACCCGCGGCCTGCGCATCGCGCCATTCGAGCCTGCCGCCTACTCGATCACCTCGCCCCCGGTCATCGTCAACGACCTGGTGATCACGGGTTCCTCCGCCGGCGACAACACCGTTCCTGATCTGCCGAGCGGCGAGGTGCGCGCCTTCGATGCGCGAACAGGCGAGCTGCGCTGGAGCTGGGATCCCATTCCGCAGGATCCGGCGGATCCCGCTTACGCCGAGTGGCGTGGTGAGCTCGCGCACGGCACCGGTGCCGCGAATGTCTGGTCGGTTATGACGGCCGACCCGGAACGCGACCTGGTCTTCCTACCCACCAGTAGTCCCGCCCCCGACTACTACGGTGTGCTACGCCTGGGCGACAACCGATACGCAAACTCCATCGCGGCGCTACGCGCTTCGACGGGGGAACTCGTTTGGGCCTTCCAGACCGTCCACCACGACCTCTGGGACTATGACAACGCCGCCCCGCCGGCGCTCGTCACCATCGCCCGCGACGGGATCGAGATTCCCGCGGTGCTCCAGGCGACCAAGACCGGGATGCTCTTCGTTCTCCACCGGGAGACGGGAGAGCCCCTCTTTCCCGTCGAGGAGAGGGAAGTTCCGGCTAGTCGGATCCCGGGCGAGGAGCCCTCGCCGACCCAGCCGTTCACGGCCGGGCTCCGCCCGCTGAGCCCTCATTCCCTTTCGGTGAGCGACGTGTGGGGGCCCACGACCGAGGATCGGGAAGCGTGTCGAGAAATGATCGAACCGCTTCGCAACGAAGGCATCTTCACTCCTCCGGACACGGCCGGCACCCTGGTCATCCCTTCGAATATCGGCGGAGCGCACTGGGGTGGCGTCGCGTGGGATCCCGAACGACGGATCGCCGTGGTCCCCGTGAATCGTGTCGCCGCTGAAGTGCAGCTGATCCCCAGGGAGTCCATCGACATCCAGGAAGCCAGAGCCGAGAGCGATCGGCTCGGCCTGGGCTACGAGTACAACGTGATGCGCGGGACGCCCTACATGATGCGGCGTCGGATCCTTCTCGGACCTTCCGGATTACCCTGCTCGCCACCTCCATTCGGCACCCTCGTCGCCACTTCATTGGACACCGGAGAGCACCTCTGGGAAGTTCCGTTGGGATCGGTCGAAGCGCTCGTTCCGCCAGCCGTTGAACTGCCTGCAGAGTGGGGATCGGTCAACCTCGGTGGGCCGATCGTCACGGCGGGTGGAGTCGTGTTCATCGGAGCTTCGCTCGATCGGTCGCTGAAGGCGTACGATATTGAGACCGGTCGGGAGCTCTGGCGTGGGGACCTTCCCGAGAGCGGGAAGGCAACGCCGATGACCTATCAGCTGGCCAACGGGGATCAGTATGTCGCGATCACTGTCGGGGGTGGAGATGTGTTCGGGGAGGGTGATTACATCGTAGCTTTCCGGCTTCCCTGAGCTAGGCCCGTTTTAGCCTCTGGTGGGCCATCCGATTTTCGTTGTCCGGGCATCGTTGAACGAGTATGATGCGGACCTGTATCCAACCTGAATCCGCACTGCCTATCGATCTGCGGATCGATCCCATCACCTTCAGACCCGAGAGGCGAGTTCGATGAGAACGATGCTGAGCACCGCGATTCCCGCAGCGCTCCTGCTGATGGCAGTCGACGCAGACGGACAGGAACCTCGGCTGACCTTCTTCGTCACGAGTGAGGGTCCTGGGGACGGAGCGAACCTGGGCGGTTTCGAAGGAGCTGATCAGCATTGTCAGACACTGGCGACGGCGGTGGGTGCTGGCGACCTGACCTGGCGGGCGTATCTCAGCCAGACGGCCGGCGGCGGCGTAGGGCCGATCAACGCTCGCGATCGAATAGGTGGTGGCCCGTGGTTCAACGCAGACGGCCAGGTCATCGCCTGGAACGTAGAGGACCTGCACGGCGATTTCGAGCGGGACCGGAACAACATCCGCAAGCCGACGGCGCTCAACGAGAGGGGCGAGGAGGTGAACGGAGCGGGTGATCAGCCCAACCAGCACGATATTCTCACCGGGTCGGACTCGCACGGCCGGGCGCTGCTCGGTGTTCCCCCGATCACGACGTGTGACAACTGGGCGAGCAACGGCGAGGGACGGGTGATGGTTGGTCACCATGACCGGCTCGGCGGTGCGAACTCTTCCTGGAACGCGGTGCATCTCAGCGCCGGTTGCAGTCAAGAGAACCTGGTCTCGACAGGTGGGGACGGCTTGTTCTACTGCTTCGCCGTGATGTAACCATTCGCGCCCGTGCCGAGGCGCGGGCCAAGGGTGCGGTGCCGGACTGAGAGGGCGTTCGACGCAGCTGCGTCGAACGCCCTCGTTCACTGGGATCGAAAGTGTGGCGCACCTGACTGGCGGTCGGCATATTCGAGCGTACCAAAGGCTGGACAGTCTCGGCACCCCTACCCCACGGCCAATGTTTCTTCGGCGCCTGATCCAGTGGATCATCGACTTCCTCCGCCACCTGTTCGGCAACAGCGACCACAAGCCTCCCCCGACTCCTGAGAAGTACGAGTTCCTCCGGTGCCGGAACGACGACGAACAAACGGCAGGCCAGTCGATCGGGCCGGATGGCGGGAGGCTGGAAGTGGCGGGTAATCTCTTGGAGGTGCCGCCCGGCGCCGTCGCCGAGCCAGTCGAGTTCAGCTTCACCCTGCTGGCCGACGAGTTCCTCAAGATCGAGATCCGGGCGAATCGCTCCGATAAGTTCGAGTTTCAGGGGTCGGTCACGCTCACCCTCAGTTTCGGGCGTTGCGAGAGGTCTCCCGATCCAGCCGTCGCGATCCTGAAGATCGATCCGGAAACCGATCGTGTTCTGGAGGTGGTCGGCGGACAGTTGGACCGACAGCGGCAGACGGTTACCGCGAGCCTGCAGACGCTGAGCCGCTACACCCTCGGTTGGCCGGGCTGATCCCGACCCTGGACCCCGGGGAGGGGCTCCGGTAGCAACTCGCTGTTCGGCGGCGCTGCGGCATCTGGTAGGAGGTCACGAACCACAGTTTCCAGATCCAACTCGCCGCCGACACCCCACTCTCTCTTCCATAGCTCGTAACCCGCCGCATGCTCGGCAGCTTCCATGACCCGATCGAGCTTTGCCCGGTCCGGTCTGGCGAGCTCGCTTTCCGATTCGACGTTCAGCTTCGAGGCGTAGGCGAGCAGTCGCACGGCACGGGCCACCTCGCCGTCCCGGAGCGCCAGCTCGGCAAGGTCCGACATGCACTCGACCGGGGGCTTCAAACCAACCTGGTGAAAGATCGAGAGGCTCTGCTTCAGCATCGGGGCAGCCTCGTGCAGCCGATCGGCCCTCAGGTAGACCGCCCCGAGGCTGTGTGCCGAGTGCGCGAGGCCGACTCTGTCGCCGAGCTCCCGCTGCAGGGCGTAGCTCTCCTCCAGGTGGGTCCTCGCGGCGTCGAACTGCTCCATGTCACGCACAATCAAGCCGAGCGTGTTGAGCGCACCGGCTAGGATCTGCTTCCCGCCCGCCGCGCGAACGACGGAGATGCCAGACTCCAACCAGGAGCGTGCGACCTCGAGATCTCCCTTGAGATAGGCGACAGTTCCGAGGTTGAGCAGCACCGACGCGTGGAACTGACGGTCCCCGAGCTCCTCGTTCAGGGCGAGGCATTCGGCGTAGACCGCTTCGGCATCCTCGAGCCTTCCCTGATCGATCTCCAGCGATCCCAAATTGAACAGGACGCCGGCCAGTCCGCGCGCCTTCCGAAGCTCGCGCAGGATCTCGAGGCTACGGTTGTAGTACGCTCGGGCCGCCTCGAACTCGCCCTGCTTCCAGGCTTGCTGCCCGAGGCGTGATAGCGCCGCGGCGATCCCCTCGCGATCACCGACGGCTTCGAGCTCGTTGAGCGCCTCCTCGGCCATCGAGCGGGCTTCCGAGAGGTCACCCTGGTAGAGGGCGAGGGCGCTTGCGGCGAGGAGGCTACTCCCCTTCTGCTCGACAGCATCGTCCGAGAGCCGCGAGATCCGGAGGGCTTCCCGGGTCCAGTTCCGCCCCTCGGTAAGGTGACCCCGCATCCACCAGAACCGCCAGAGTGCACCGCACAAGCGTAGCATCGTCCGGGCATCGCGGCGGTTGCGAGCACGCTCGAGGAGCGCGCGCAGGTTGTCGTGTTCCAGGTCCATCCGCACCAGCCACTCTGCTTGCTCACCACCGACAAGGCGCGGCTCGGCCTCCTCCGCCAGAGCTATGTACAACTCCGTGTGGGCCTGCTGAGTCACGCTGGCCTCATCCCCATCCTCCCATAGCCGTTCGAGGGCGAACTCACCGATCGTTTCGAGCATCCCGAACCGCGGTTCGTCTTCTTCCGGATCGGAGCGGATGACGAGGCTCTTTCCTACGAGGGAGTCCAGACCATCGAGGGGATCGAGGTCGATTCCGTCGCCGACGGCGGCGATCGCCTCTACGGCATCCAGCCGCGCACCACCCCGAAAGATCGCCAGGCGGCGGAACAGGCTGCGCTCAGGCGTCGTGAGCAGCCCATAGCTCCAGTCGACGGCGCTTCGGAGGGTCTGCTGGCGTGCGGGAAGGTCCCGCGGGCCTCCGGTGAGGAGCTGCAATCGGTTGCCGAGCCGGCTGACGATTGACGTCGGGGAGAGGACGCGTGTTCGCGCAGCCGCCAGCTCGATCGCCAGGGGAAGGCCATCCAGCCGCGCGCAGATCTCGGCCACGGCGGCTGCGTTGGTCGCGGTCAGCGAGAAGTCGGGCTTGACTGCTTGCGCCCTGGCAACGAAGAGCTGGACGGCGCCGTAGCGGATCAGGTCGTCCGTGTGTGCGTCGATGCGAGGATCCGGTACAGACAGCGGCGCGACCGGGAGCTCGTGCTCCGATCGGATCCGCAGGACCGCACGGCTGGTAACGAGGATCTTGACCCGCGGCGCCGCCGAGATGAGCTCGGCGACATCGTCGGCCGCCTCTGCGACGTGCTCGAAGTTGTCGAGCACCAGGAGCAGACGGCGGTCGCGAAGGTGATCTCGAACGGCCTCGGCAAGCGGCATCGGACCCGTCTCACGCAGGCCCAGCGCGCCCGCGATCGCCGGTACGACGAGATCCGGCTCGGTCAGTGGCGCCAAAGCGACGAAGGCGACTTCGTAGGCGTAGTCCGACAGGAATCCGCGCGCGACCTCGAGCGCCAGACGCGTCTTTCCAACTCCCCCTGGCCCGGTCAGCGTAACCACGCGGACGTCCTGCCGCTGGAGGGTGGCGCGGATCGCCTGCGATTCCCCGACGCGACCGATCAGCGGCGTCGGGGAGGAGGGTAGGAAAGCCCCGGCGACTCCCGATCGTAGCGGCACCGATGCCGGCCCAAATGCCGCGGAGCCCTGCGTTGCGCCACTCGCAGCCGAGGCCGCGGCTCCACTCCGAAGCTGCTCCGCAAACGCCTCCACCGCCGGGTCAGGCTCCGCCTCCAACTCTCTCTGCAATCGCAGCTGGAACTCGAGCGCGCGCTCGATTGCACCCGCCCGATCTCCGGCTTCGGCGAGCGCCTGCATCGTGCGGATTGCCGCTTCGGCGTCCAGCGGCGATTCACTCGCCAGCTTCGTCCAGTAGGCAGCCGCGCCAGCCGGGTCCCCGGCGGCTTCGCGCGCCTGCCCAAGGCTGCGTAGCGCGCCCACATACATCATCCGCATACGGGCTCGTTCCGCCTCGAGCCAGTGCTCCCACTCCGGCGCATCCACAATCTCGCCGAGACCTTCGAGCAAGCCCCCTCGATATAACTCGACAGCCTCTGCCAAGCGGCCCGCACCCACCGATTGCCCGTAGGCGACGGCATCACACCACAGCCGCTCTCCGTCGACGCCCACCTCGTCTGCACCCCGACTCACCACCACCTGATCCGAGAGCGACCTCCGGAGCTGGAAGAGAGCCTGGTTCAGAGAGTTGCGAGCTCGCGACTCGGCTGACTCCGCCCAGAAGAGCCCGAGCAGCCGATCCCGACGACAAAAATCCCCCGGCCTCGCCACCGCCATGTAGGCGAGCAGCGCGAGGCGCTTCTCCTGAGCCAGAACCGACTGGATGGATCGACCGTCAGCGGCCCGAAGGTCGATCGGGCCGAGGAGGCGAAGCCGGATCACGGAAGCGGTCCCGCGAAGGACAGCGCGGCGGTGGATAAGTGCCGGCTAACGGGGGGATAAGGGGGTCTCGGTAGACTCGTCATCGCAGCGGTCGCCGGGCCGAGGGAGCAGGTGGAAAGCGGCGGGAGATCCAGTATGCCGCAGCCCCCGACGGGCCGCAAGGGTAAACCCGAACCCACCTTAGACATGCTGATCACCGACGTCCATCCGACTCCTACCAGCGCCCGGGACGGAGAAGAGCTGCAGGTGCCGGGCCTCGAACCCGCCGACTCGGCCCAGGGAGAACCATCGAACCCCGAAGATCGGCCTGCCGGAGGTGCCGAGCGCGACTGGCTCTGGTCTCCCGTAACGCCTCTGCTCGTCCCCTCGCTGGCGCCACTGCACCTGCCATTCGACCACATCTACGCCCTAGCCGCATCGTATTCACGTTGAGAGGCGACATGTCAGGGAACAGACGGATCCCCGCGATGCTGTCCGTCGGCATCCTCCTCCTCGCGGCCGGTTGCCGCGACGAGTACGAAACCCCGACCGAACCGAACCGCCAAAGGAATGAGACGATCTCGGCGACCGTGACCCGCGAGCCGGACCGGCGACTGGAGCGCCCTCACGAAGCCTCGTTTCACGAGCTGGCCAGATCAATCCGCGGGTTCGCGGGCTACTACTTTAGCGAGGAAGGAACCCTGGTGGCGCTCCTGCAGGACCTCGGCGAAGAAGAAGTTGCCCGTCGGCTTCTCGATACGGTCCTCCGCCAGCACCAGGTCAGCGATCGCCAGCAGCCGCCGGGTCGGATCCGATTCGAGACCGCACAGTTCTCCTTCCTGGAGCTCGCCGCCTGGCGTGACCGAGCCTCGGACCAGGTCCTGGACGTCCCGGGAGTTCAGTTTACGGACCTGGACGAGGTCCAGAACCGCTTCGTCGTCGGCGTGAGTCGATCTTCCGCGAGGGAGGCGGTGACGAGAGTGCTCGCGGAGAACGATGTGCCGCTGGCCGCCGTCGTCGTCGAAGAGGTAGGGACTGTCCAGGACTTCCTCACGTTGCGTGACTCCAACCGGCCGATCGAGGGTGGGTTCCAGGTCCAGAGGGGTGGGGGCGGCATTTGCACGATCGGCTTCAACGCCTACCGCTCGAGTACGCAGGTCCTCCTGACGAACTCGCACTGCACCAGCAGCTTCTGGAACAGGGACACTTCCTTGTTCTATCAGAACGACACCTCTCCCGGAAGCAACTTGGCAGCCTTCGAAACAGCCGATCCAGCACCCTTCCCCTGTGGCTTCTTCGGGCTCAACAAGTGTCGGTGGAGCGACGCCGCCGGCCTGCGCAAATATCCCTCGGTGCCGTGGAACTATGGCAAGCTCGCCCGCACTACCTCCTGGGCGACCGGCGCGGGCAACGCGGGTTCGATCACGGTCAACTCCGACAATCCGCGTATGACGATCACGGGTGAGTACCCCTTCCCGATCGGTGGTGAGATGTTCGACAAGATGGGCCGCACCACGGGTTGGACGTACGGTTTCGTCAAGAAGACGTGTGTGGACGTCAATAAGAGCGAGGGCCGCCGGCTGCTCTGCCAGGACTGGATCCACAAGATGCATGCGACGTTCGGCGACAGCGGCTCCCCCATCTTCCGCTGGCACGGCAACACGGTGACGCTCGCCGGACTGCTCTGGGGAGGAATCACCCAGGGCGGCACACCGTACATCCTGATGAGCGCAATGTGGAACATCGAGAAAGACCTGGGCGCTCTGAGCACCTTCTGACGATGGAGACCATGAACGCTTCGAGGCTCTCTGTATCGCTTCGGGCGACCCGTGGGGTCCCCCGGGGATCGATAGCCGACTACATGGTGATGGCGCTGTTACTCGCCTTCGCCTACTGCACTGGCGCGGGAGATGGAACTGAGGCGAACTCGCGGGCCAGGCCGGTCTCCGCTGGGGCTCCCGCCTCGCTCCTGCTACGCCTGGTGGTTCCCCAGAGGACCTCCGCCGGGCAGCCCGTTGCGATGACGCTCATGCTCGAGAATCAGGGTGAAGAGGAGGTAGAGATCGGGCTCGGAGGCCAGCCGATCGCCTTCGACTTCATCGTCCGTGACACGCAGGGAAGGGAGGTCTGGAGTCGGTTGGAGGGAGTACCCATCGAAAGCATCCTCCAGCTCCGTACGATAGGACCCGGCGAAGTGATGGAGTTCACCGATGTCTGGGACCAACGGACCAATTCGGGCCTGCCTGTGGAACCGGGCACTTACGAGGTCTCCGGCGTGTTGCCGGTGGTCGATGAGCCGGACGGCTGGCAGACGGACACGGAAACGCTCCGGATCGAGGGGTGAGACCGGCCGAGGGCGGGGGATAAAGAGCTCGCGCGATCGGGACGGGAGTTCAGCGCGCCTCCAGACACACGAGACGCCGTTTCGGCGCTACGAGGCCGTATGACTGAGTCAGGCGTTTTCTCCCCGCAGCAGTGTCAGAAGAGGTAGCCGGTTGGAATCGCTCGGCCGCGGGCGATGGTCTCCATGTACCAGTTGGAGTAGGCTCGGATGACACGTCCGCCGCCGACGACTTCCAGGACGTAGAGCTCCTCGGGTCGCAGGGATCCGAGATAATCCAGGCCGCCGATGATTCGGGCGCCGTCGACGTAGACCTGGACTTCGGTGGGTCGTCCACGGACGTAAGCGCAGGGCGAGTGCGCGAGGCGATTCGGGCAGCGAGTCGGAGTCACACCGGTGCGCGATAAGACGAAGTCGAGGGCCGAGAAGTCGGAGGATGCGAGGAGGCCCATCCTGTCGAAGGCACGGACGCTTGCCCCTGACGCCCTGCGGCGGGTCGCGAAGCGATCCGCGATTGTTGTCACGCGCTCGAGGACGACGGGATCGGGCTGCAGGCTGAGCGTGACGGGTTCGGCCGATGGGTCGAAGTCGACAGTGGTCCGGAGAGAGTCGTAGCCGAGCTGGGTGACGATGAAGGTCGTCTCGCCGGGGCGGACGTCGCGGAAAGTGAAGTGTCCATTGCGATCGCTGAGGACTGGTTCGGCGCGATCGATGATGACTACTTCGGCGGCTGGGATGGGCGCGCCGCTCTGTGCGTCGACGACGAGCCCGATCAGCGTTGGATCCTCCTCCGGCTCCTCCGCCTGCTGCGCGACAGCCGGAGTCGCGAGCGAGGTGGCTAGCGCGACTGCGCACGCGACGATCGGAAGTGGCGTGCGGAACGACGTTGGGATCCAGGTCATCGTCCTTCCCTCCCTCTTGAGAAGCGGCGTCTCCATCCAGTTGTCGCAGACTCCTGCAATCTACGGGCAACCCCATATGGTACAATGTTGGCCCACCGACCGTGGGGTTAGCTATCGACGCCCTCTCCGTTGGACCGACCCGCAGATCGGCGAGCCCTCGCGACAGAATTGCCCCCGTGGTATAGATTCATGCGCCGTAGAGAGCTATCCCCAGTGCGGGTACGCAGAAGGGCTGATCGTGCTCGGCACTTCAGGGGCCGGGGTCGGACAAGAACGATCCCCGGCCTCGGTTTGGGCCGGGATCCGTGCAGCCCCCAGGGGCAATTTCGTCACCATCGCACAAAGGTAGGTGTTCCGTGCAGGGTCTCTCGCTCCATGGCCGGACAGGCGTTTCTGCTCGGCCCACGCGGTTCCTGATCGTGCTTGTGGCCGGCTATTTCGCCGCGCCGTACCCGGTGGTCGGCCAGGAGCGCGGGCGCGAGGTAGGCCCCGACTCGTTGGCCCCATTGGCGGTGGAAGCTGAGCCGCTAGCCGACCGGCCTACAGTTCGGCCTACCCGAACGGAGACCCCCCCCGTCATCGACGGTCATCTCGACGACATCGCCTGGGAGACAGCGGCCAGGCTGACCGAGTTCGTCCAACAATCGCCCCTCGATGGTGCGCCCGCGACTGAGGACACGGAAGTCTATCTCGCCTACGACTCAGACCACATCTACTTCGCCTTCTACGTCCACTACGAGAATCCCTTGATCATGCGGGCGAATCGTGTCGATCGGGATCGAGCTCCGCAAGACGATCTGGTGACGGTCTACTTCGACACGTTCATGGATCGGCAGCGCGGATATGACTTCGACGTCAATGGGTACGGAGTCCAGGGCGACGGGATCATCAGCGCGACGGCCGATGGTCCGATCCCCCGGGCGGACCGCTCCTGGGACGCACTCTTCGACACCGCGGGTCGCATCGTCGAGGATGGCTATGTCGCGGAAATGGCGATTCCCTTCAAGAGCCTCCGCTACCCGAGCCGCGCCGAAGACCAAGAGCACCGCTGGGGGTTTCAGATCGTTCGGGAGATCAAGAGCAACCAGGAAAACGACGTCTGGGCTTCGATGTCACGCGGCGAGTCGAGCTTCTTCGCGCAGATGGGCGTGCTCGAGGGGATGACGAACATCTCCACCAGCAGGAACGTCGAGATCCTTCCGACGTTCACCGCCATCCAGTACGGAGAGATCGATGCGATCGAGCGCGCCTTCGTGAACCAGAGCACGGACCCGGACGCCGGAGTGAACGTCAAGTACGGCATCACCTCCAACCTGACGACGGACTTCACGATCAACCCGGACTTCTCCCAGATCGAATCCGATGAGGGGCAGATCGAGGTCAACCAGCGTTTCCCGATCTTCTTCTCCGAGCTTCGGCCCTTCTTCGTGGAGGGAGCGGAGATCTTCGAAGTGAACGCACCGGTGACGTTGGTTCACACCCGGACGATCGTGGATCCGGATTGGGGGACGAAGCTGACGGGGAAGATCGGCGCGGCGTCGATCGGGTTCGTAGTAGCCAACGACCGCGCCCCTGCGAGGGCGAACGAGCTGGAGAGCGCCGGATTCGGGGACGGAGCCCATACCGTCATCGGTCGGGCTCGCTACGATCTCTACTCGGAATCGAACATCGGCGCGATCTTCACCGATCGGGAGTTCCTCCACAGCCATAGCCGGTTGGCTGGGTTGGACGGCAACTTCCGCCTCAGTCCCACGGTCTCGGCCGACTTCCGGGCCTTCGGCACGTGGCGTCGGGATCTCGACGGAGTCGCCAGCGACGGTCGTCTCCTCAGCACGCGCCTCGAGCAGAGCGGCCGAAATGTCGAAGGGAGCGTCTACGCCTACGAGATCTCGCCCGAATTCCAGACCGACGTCGGGTTCGTGCGTCGCGCGGATCAGCGCCGCCTCGGCGGCGACGTCAGCTATCGCTTCTGGCCAGAGAATTGGATCATTAACTGGGGCCCGGAGCTCAGCTACGCCCGCAACTGGGACTTCGAGGACGTGCTGCACGACGAGGAGATCGGGGTCGGCCTGAACTTCTCCTTCGCGCGCAACATTAGCCTCGGCGCCAACGTGAACCGCGACATGGAGCGCTTCGGCGGGATCGACTTCGAGCGGACGCGATTCCAGAT
This sequence comes from Gemmatimonas sp., assembly GCA_009380025.1. Classification (GTDB taxonomy): domain Bacteria; phylum Gemmatimonadota; class Gemmatimonadetes; order Longimicrobiales; family Longimicrobiaceae; genus WHSP01. The sequence continues at coordinate 50,481 of WHSP01000006.1, forward strand.
CAACGGGAACGTGAATACGAGCAGGACCCTCTCGTTCGGCGCCAACTACAGCGCAGGGGATGAGATCCGGTACGTGGAGGTGCCGTTCCTCGGAGACGGATCCAGCTGGGGAGTGAACGCGACCTTTCGCCCCACCCCGCGACTCGCCTCGCAATGGAACGTCAGCTCCAGCAGACTCACCGACCCTCGCAACGACGACGTCGAGGTGTTCGACGTCAAGATCTTCCGCGCCCGCAACACCCTTCAGGTCACCGATAGGCTCTCGGCGCGGAACATCGCCGAGTACAACACCTTCGACGGGGCGCTATCGCTCAACCTCCTGTTCAACTACCGGGTGAATGCCGGCACCGTCTTCTACATCGGGTATGACGATCACTACCAGCAAGGGAACCTCATCGAGCTGGTGGAGGCCGGCGAGGGTGATGAGCAGCTCTACCTGACCGACGACCTGCGGCGAACCAATCGGGCGCTTTTCGTCAAGTTCCAGTACCTGCTCCGTTACTAGGAGCTAGATCTTCCAAAGCTCCTCCGGGCCGGCGGTCGGCACGGGAACCGTCCTTCGTCGTAACGGCGTCTCCGCCCGCTCCAGGACCAGTGCGGTCATCAACTCTGGCTCCATGGTCATCGCGGTGGGGGCGGCGGACGCCGACCGTACTGGGTACGGCAGATCAGGATGCTGGACGAAGTTCCATCCTCATGCAAGACTTACTACAACCGGCCCGCCCTCTATGGGCCACATCGCAACTTCCTCCGCTGCGGACCAAGGAGTCTCCGATGCTGTGCACCGACTTCGTCCGAATTCGCGAGCTCGACCCCCGGGACATCAACGCTATCCTCGCCCGCAACCTCGTCGGACGTCTGGCCTTCCATCGCGATGAGTTGATCGACATCGTCCCTCTCCACTACGTCTATGCCGATCGCACCATCTACGGCCGAACCACCACCGGCGGCAAACTCTCGGGGATTGACCCCGACGGCACTGCCGTCGCCTTCGAAGTCGACGAGGTCATCTCCATGACCCAATGGTGCAGCGTCCTCATCCACGGTACCCTCCAGGTCTTTCCCGCCGACGCCGAAGAGCGGCAAAACGCCATCACTGCTGTCCGCCGCCTCGATCGCCTCGCCCGCCGCGACGACCCCATGCCCGATCGCAACCAACTCTTCCGCATCACCGTCGACAACCTGATCGGCCGGGCGATGGGCTGAGGCAGCAGAAACGAGCCGAGAGTTGCGCTCTCGATCCTGTTGGTGGCGGGTGCAGTGCTCGTCGCGAGAACCTTCCTGGAGCTTCGCCGGGTCGATACGGGCTTCGATGACCAGAACGTCCTGACGGCGAGCGTTGCGCTGCCGCCTGCCCGATACGGAGCGGACAGCGAGATGGCGGCTGCCTTCCAGCTGTTGCGACAGGCGATCGGGTCCGTGCCCGGTGTGGAGAGCGCGGCGGCGGTCCGTCAGCTCCCGCTGACACGTCCGAGCTGGTCGAGCGATTTCGTCATCGACGGACGAGCGCCGGACGAGTACGGCGTCGAGGTCCTTCATCGAGAGGTGACGCCAGAGTACTTCGAGACGCTTCGTGTGCTCTACGGCGTTACGCCGCGAGATCCGGCCACGCTCACTGTGGCGGCTGGCGTTCTGCTCTTCGCGGGATTGACCGCCGCAGCAGTACCAGCCATTCGGGCCGTTTGGAGCGACCCCGCGGCAATCCTTCGCCAGGAGTAGGAATGGGCTTGTTTGCGGCCTTCGGGTCAACCTACGCAGTCGCGAAGACCTCGCGGACTTGCTCGATCGCAAACTCCAGGTCTTCCCTTTCAACGACCAACGGCGGGGCGAAGCGGATAACGTGGTCGTGGGTCTCCTTGCAAAGGACCCTCCTCTCCTGGAGTGCCTCGCAGAAGGGCCGAGCGGGCACGTCCAGTTCGATACCGATCAGCATCCCGCGACCCCGGATGTCTTTGATCGCGGGGTGGTGCAGCTCGTCCCGCAACTTTCCGAGAAGCCACTCTCCGAGCTCAGCCGAGCGTTTCACCAGGCCTTCGTCCTGGAGCACGGCAAGGGCCGAGCGCGCGACCGCGCAGCCGAGCGGATTGCCTCCGTAAGTGCTGCCATGGCTCCCGGGGCGGAAGAGCTCGAGTACGCGCCGCGGGCCGACGACTGCCGAGACCGGGTAGAACCCACCCGAGAGAGCCTTTCCGAGAACGTAGAGATCCGGCCTGCTGTCCTCGTGATCGCAGGCGAACAACTTGCCCGTCCGGCCGAGGCCGGTCTGAATCTCGTCCGCGATCGAGAGCACGTTTTCACGCCGACACAGCTCCAGCGCTTCTCTCACATAGCCATCCGCCGGAATATTGATCCCTGCTTCGCACTGGATCGGCTCGAAGAGGAAGCCACAGGTGTTGGGGTTGATCGCCGACCGCAAAGCTTCGATGTCACCGAACGGAATCGTAACGAAACCGGGCGTGAAGGGGCCGAAGCCCTCCCGGTAGGCCTCGTCGGACGAGAACCCGACGATCGTCGTCGTGCGGCCGTGAAAGTTGTTCTCGCAGACGATGATCTCAGCCCGGTCTTGCTCAATCCCCTTCAGCTCGTAGCCATAGCGGCGTGCCGCCTTGATCGCCGTCTCGACGGCCTCGGCCCCCGTGTTCATTGGCAAGACCATCTCCATCCCGCAGAGCGTGGCCAACTCCTGGTAGAACAGGGGGAGCTGATCGTTCCGGAACGCTCGGGACGTAAGCGTCACCCTGTGCGCCTGCTCGACCATCGTCTGCAGGATCCGCGGATGTGCATGTCCCTGATTAACGGCCGAGTATGCACTCAGACAGTCGAGGTAGCGGTTACCATCGACGTCGTACAGCCAGACGCCCTCGGCCCGCTCGACCACGACCGGAAGGGGGTGATAGTTCGGGGCGCCCCACCGTTCTTCGAGATCGATTAGCTCTTGCGAGCGGGTAGATGTCGTTTCCGCCGTAACTCCTGCCATCGGCCGTTCCTCGGGTATCGTCGTGTCGGGTGCTCTGGCCTGTCTCGAAATCTAGGGCACGGCGGCGTTCGGGACCACCGGAGTGGGGCCCCTAAGGAGTGCCCGCACCTTGCGCCTCGGACCGATCGATCCCGTCGCCGACTGTGTGATGGGGCGGCAGTGAGACCGGCAGCCTGCCGCGGATCGGACTCCTCCCCAGGAGTGCGTCCGCGATGGCTCGTTGAGCCTGGCGATCGCCACTCCAGCCGAGCAGATAGCTGTCGACGGAAGGGAAATAGTCGAGCAGGTAGGGGCTCCCGAACGATATGACGAGCACGGGAATCCCCTCGGCGACGACCCCTTCGACGAACTCCGAGATGCCTCCTCGCAGGTCGAGCGGCCCTTGCGACTGCCGGGGGACGAGACTGGCCGAAACGATGACGAGATCGGCAAGCTTTGCACGTTCCCTCAGCCGCTGGTACTCACCCGCGGGAGTTCTCTCGCCCACCTGAGTCGTCTCGATTTCCCGTTGCGAGTCCGCCAGGCTCGCGTTCAGGGCTCCTGTCACGAAGCGTCGACCGGCCGACGAATATGAGATCTGGAGGATCCGGTGCACATCCGGGCCAATGGGGACGAGTCTTGCACGGTCCCGGGCGAGAGTGATTCCGGCCCCGGAGATCCGCCGCGCGACTGCTTCGTGCGAGGCGGGCGCACTCCAACCCAGCGCCTGAACCGAAATCCCGTCATGAAGACTCGCCGCGGCCTTGGCGGTCAGGACCCGGCGGACGGCTTCATCCACCCGTTGCCGGTCGAGACGTCCGCTGCGCACAGCATCTACGATCGCATCGATTACATCGCCGTGGTCGGGAGGCTGGAGGAGGACGTCGACCCCCGCCCGGAGCGCTAGAATCGCCGCCTCCTCGACGGTATAGTTGTTCACGATCGCGCCCATGTTCAGCGCGTCGGTGAACACGAGGCCGTCAAAACCGAGCTGCTCTCGAAGTAGCCCGGTGACCACGTCGGGCGAGAGAGAAGCAGGAGGAGCGGTCGGACCGGCGATCGCGGGGACGGCGATATGGCCCACGAGTATTCCGTGCAGACCGGAACCAACCGCAGCTCGAAAAGGAACGAGCTCGATCCCGTTCAGCTGCTCCAGATCGGCCTTGATCGTCGGAAGGTGGTCGTGCGAGTCCAGCTCGGTCGCGCCGTGCCCGGGGAAGTGTTTCCCCACAGTCTGTAACCCGCCATCGCGTGCGCCCCTGATCCAGGCGGATGCAAGGCGCCCCACCGCCGCCCCCTGCTCGCCGAATGAGCGTGTGTTGATGATGGGATTCAGCGGGTTCGAGTTCACATCCAGAATCGGCCCGAGAGTCATGTGAATACCGACCGATCGAGCCTCTACGGCCGTGACACGGCCTGCCTCGTACGCCAGATCCTCGTCTCCCGCGGCTCCGAACGCCATCGCCGGCGGCATGTCGGTGCCGCCCGTCAGCCGCATTCCGGGCCCCGTTTCGAGATCCGAAACGATGAGCAGAGGCACCGATGCGAGCAGCTGCAACCGGTTCAGCATCGGCGCGAACTCCGATGCCTGTCCGCGAGAGACGATCAACCCGCCCACTTCCTCTCGTTCGATCCAGCGACGGATCCGGGCAAACTCGTCGCTCCGCTCGGATATCGCTCCGCCTGGAATCCAAGGAAAGACGAGTTGGGCGACCCTCTGCCGAAGGTCGAGCTCCGCGATTGTTTCTTCGATCCACGCGGCTGCCACCGGATCGAGCTCCAGTACGTGCGCGTCGTTGCCACTCATGTAACCGTCCGCCCCTGCCGGGATAGAAGCGCACCCAGCCGAAAAGAGGGACACGACGAGGGCGGTGGCTCTCCAGGTGGATGGTCCAGCGGGACCGGAGCTTCTCGTAGCCGGCATGTTCCGTCTCGGTCAGGGCGTGTGCGTAAACGTGGTGGACGCCAGTACTGATGAATTGCATGCATCTTCTTTGCCTGCATTTGGTTGACGCTACTCACCAGACACGCGTCCCCGGGCGAATCTGGGCAGACGGGGTGTTGGAAGCCGGCCGCTGCGACGCGGGCGCGGGTCGTGCGGCACGGCCACGACATCGGACAACGGGCGTTGCCGCGCGCGAAGTCCGCCAGTACGTTTTGCGGCCTGACGGAATCCAGCAAGTACGGAGTGCATTTCGAGATGGCTACATACCCGGCCCCTGCTCAGCACCCCGATGGCGCGCTCGCAACGCTAGTCCCCGCAACCGCAACCGGTTCCGCGGAGATACCGATACGATCTTCTGAGGTCACCATCGGGCAGGGTGCCCACAACGAGGTTCGGATCGATGATGATACGGTCTCTACGCGGCATGCACGGCTCGAGTACGATGCCGGCGCCTGGAAGGTGACGGATCTGGACTCGCGAAATGGTACCTACCTCGAAGGGGTTCGGCTAGCGCCCTCCACTCCCACACCCATCGATTCGGGAACCGTGCTCGGCATCGGAGCGGTCAAGCTGAGATTTCAGATCAACGAAGAGGTCGATCCGGAGACTGCTGCTGTGGAGCATGAGCCACTACCGGTCGACATCCCTGTCGCCAAGCGCCCGACCTTTCGCATCCCTCTCTGGCTGTTCTTGATCGTGCTGATCGTCCTCGCCCTCGTTGTGGGGCTTGTGTTCTGGCTCGGTAGTGGCGGTACCCCCGCAGTAGAGGCCGCCGTGCTGGCGACGATCGAGTTGTCCCCGCTTCTTTCGATGGCGCCGGTGACGTGACCATCGCCTGGGAAGCGGTCGGCCGTACCGACACAGGGCGCACCCGCCGCGGGAACGAGGATGCATTCCGGATCGCGGTCGAAAAGGGTGTCTTCCTCGTCGCAGACGGCATGGGCGGGCACGCAGCCGGCGAAGTTGCCAGTCAACTCGCCGCCGACGCCGCGATCGAGTCCCTTTCCCGCTCTGACCTCTCCGGACCCGCCGACATCGAAGAAGGTCTCCGCACGGGGTTCCGGGAGGCCTATCGCAGCATTGTCGACCACTCCAGAGAGAATGCGGCCGTGACTGGGATGGGGACGACTCTGACGATCGCGGTCGTTAGCCCGAGTGGTTCGCTTCACGTCGGACATCTCGGGGACAGTCGGATCTATCAGCTGTCCGGGGATACGCTGAAGCAGCTCACCCACGACCACACCTGGGTCCAGCAGGAGGTCGACGCTGGCCGGATCGCAGCCGAGGCCGCGCGAACCCACCCCCTCTCCCACATCCTTACCAAGGTTCTCACCGCCGACGAACCCCCGAAGCCCGACATCGAGGTGGGCTCTGTCAAGCCGCGCGACTGCCTGCTCCTCTGCTCGGACGGCCTCTACAACATGGTGGATGCGCAGGTCCTCCTCGACCTGCTGAGACAGGACCGATCCGTCTCCGAGACGACGCAAATCCTCGTCGAGGAAGCCAACCGTAGTGGTGGAGCGGACAACATCACCGTTGTCGTGGTGGGCATCCGGGCCTGAGTTGCCTGACAGGGCGACGCCTTCGCTGTGACGTGCGGTCAGTTCGCGACGGGCACAGAGGGGCATGAACCCCCGGCACCGCCCGGCGGAAGGAGGACGTTGAAGACGGTTCCCGCCGGCCCACTCTCCGCTTCGATGTCGCCGCCATGCTCTCGATCATCTGAACCGCCGAGGCACCGCCCGCCGCGATCCTCACCGCGTAGCCGAGTCTCTTGAGCAGGGCCACGAGCTCTTCGGCGGCCGCGGAATCGTTCGCCGCCACGAGAACCAGCGGAGGCCTCGCCTGTGGCGAGGGGCCAGGGGGCAGGGCGGTCATACGACGGACGCTGCCGAGTCGAGTAGTTCGTCGAGCTCCGACGGAGTCCGACGCAGGACGTCCAGCAATGAATCCCGATCGAGGTCCCGCCTCTCCGAGGCGAAAACACGGAATGCGCGCGCCGAATGGTACAGTTCGTCGGCTACGCGGGGAAGGTCGATGAGGCCCGCCCTACCGCTTTCTGGAAGCCGAACGGTTCGTCCATCTCTCTGGAGCAGGAGGAGGTCGAGCCCCATCATTCTCGGCTTCTCGGGATAGTCGACGAAGACGCTTCCCGGGGGAAGGGCCAGGTCCCGGGCAATCGCATCCTCGAGCTTCCGGCGCAATCCCGGACGCGACGTGAACCAGGTACCGAGTGGCAGATCCCGGATGGCCTCTCCCGGAAGCTCCAGGATTCGCTTGGGTAAACGGCGAAACCGCAAGGCCGGGAGCCAGCGTTCCGCCAGGCGGGCTGCGGCCTCGCCTCGATGCTGGCGTGCCCGATCGTCGAGTAGCCCCAGGAGCCCTTCGTCGGTTTGCCCGACGAGCTCTTCGGACGTCAGCAGCCCCCCCTCCACCGCCTCTTCCACTGCTCGCTTGTACAGCGCCGTGGCCGCCCTGACGGCATGATGCCAGTAGACGTTCCGGAACATCTGGTACTTCGCGAACAGCAGCGATTCGAGCGCTGATAGACCCTTCTCATGGACTCCGATTTCCAACCCCCCACCCTCAGGATCCTCGAGCAGGGTGAGCGCGTGAATCAATCGGTCCACGTCCACGGTGCCGTACTGCACACCGCACGATCTGGCATCCCGGTTCAAGTACTCGATCTTGTCGAGATCCAGGCTGCCGGCGATCAGTCCCTGAAGAGATGAACCGCTCGACCCTCGGATCAACCTCTCGACTCTCTCGTCGGCATCAGGTGCGATTTCGTTCAGCACCGTAGCCAGGTTCGGGTCGGCGAGGAACCGCCCCGTCAATACCTCGTGATGCTCGGCCAGTTGGTCGGGCCCAAGTTCCTCCAGTGCGTGCGAGAAGGGATAGTGCCCGATGTCATGGAGCAGCGCAGCATAAGGCACCACCTTGCATTCCCGCTCATCCACGTGCTGCAGCTCGCCCCGCTCATGGAGCAGCTGTAGTGTCCGTCTGGCGAGGTGGTAGACGCCGAGGGCGTGCTCGAATCGGGAGTGCGTCGCTCCCGGATAGACCAGGTACGCGTGGCCGAGCTGGCGAATGTGCCGAAGTCGCTGGAAGACCGGCGTGTCGATGATCCGGAGAGCGACCGGATCGACACGGATCGTGTTCCAGAGCGGGTCTCGAACGACTTCGAACTCATCGTCCGGGGCACCAAACGGAGGTCGCATGCGGGCTACTCGGTACGAGAGCGGGAGGAGCGTCGAACGGCTCAGCGGGCCGCGCTGCCTGTGCGGATATGACCGAGTTCTACCGTCAGAGGTTCCGCATGTCACGGAGAACTAACGGGTCAGTTCCCAGGCAAGATGACCGAGCTCCGGCTCGATGAGCTGCTCCCAGGCCAGCCTGACGGCCGCCGGCGAGCCGGGGGTCGAGATGAGGACGGAGCCGTTGAAGGTGCCTGCCGTCGCCCGGGATAGCATCGCCGCCGAACCGACTTGATCCCAGCTGAGCATGCGGAAGAGCTCTCCGAAGCCTGGGAGCGTCTTCTCGAGCAGGCCGGCGAGCGCGTCATACGTGTTGTCGCGCTTCGAGATGCCGGTCCCGCCATTGAAGACGACGACGCGGGCCCGGTCTCGGCCCGTCAAGTCCCTCGCCGTTTCGACCACCTGGTCCGGCTCATCTCGAACGACTCGATACCCCGCCAGACGATGACCCGCGGCTGCGATCCGTTCTTTCAGGTAGGTGCCGTTGACGTCGGTTTCCGGTGTACGCGTATCGCTCACCGTAACGACCGCGATTGGAACCGGGCCACGTTCCGTAGATGCCGCACGATGGTCCTCGACGCTGGGTTTGCTCATCTCGCTATTTTCGCTGTTCCGGTCCTCTGGACTTCTCGGAGACAAGGTAGCGGTTTCGCGTGAGGCCAGCCCGCGGGAAGTTCAATCGCGCTTCCTTCGGCCGGGTTCCAAAGAGCTGACAGGAGGTGGCAGCGCACAGGTCACTCGGACCGTGCGGCAGGAGCAAATCCCCTTCGCTCTTGCCCCCAGACCGGCCCCCTGACGGGCCCACAGACGGGACGCGTTAGGTTCGAGTCGGTGGCGAAGCGGCTCCCGAGCAATATTATGCAGCAGGGTGACAACCCCGGACTCGGATGCGGTCCGCATCCGACACTGTAGCCGTGTCGATCTCGACGCTGCCGATCAGCTCCCCCTGGCACCTTCAAAGGAGCACTCCGATGACGAATGAAAGCGAGGTTCAGGCACCTCCTTCGCCGACCACACGTAGGCCGTACTCTCGGATAGCCCTGGCCGTCCTCGGTCTGGCCATCATCGTCGCTCTGACCGGGGTGATGGCGGGCTTGGGGCCGCGTACCGGGCTATGGGACTTTCGGACGGGCTTCCAGATCCTCCGGTGGGCCGCCTTCGGCGGGATCGCCGTCGCGATCCTCTCCGTGATCGCGCTCCTCGTTGCACGTCCCGGCGGCCCGCGCCGCGGCTTCACCGCCGCCGTGGTCTCCCTGGCGATCGGCCTTCTGGCGTTCGGTCTGCCCTGGCAGCAGTCGAGGATCGCGAACAGCGTCCCTTTGATCCACGACATCACCACCGACACGGAGAACCCGCCGGAGTTCGTGGCCGTCGCACCCCTCCGGGCCGACGCCCCGAACCCCATCGCGTACGAAGGCGAGGAGATCGCCAGGCAGCAGAGGGAAGGCTACCCCGACCTTCGGCCCGTGCTCCTCGAGCTTCCGATGGACCGCGCGTTTCAGCGAGCCCTGGATGCGGCCGAGGCTCAGGGCTGGGACATCATCGACGCGAACCCGCAGGAGGGCCGCATCGAGGCCACCGACCGCACCTTCTGGTTCGGCTTCTACGACGACGTCGTCATTCGATTGACCCCGGTCAACGCAAGGACTGTCGTCGACATTCGGTCCAAGTCGCGTGTCGGGCTGAGCGACGTCGGAGCCAACGCACGCAGAATACGCGGCTACATAGACGATCTGGAAGGATGATCGAAGTATCGGATATCGGCTCTATGCCTGCACTCTGACCTAATGTGCCTAATCCTTTTCGCCCACCAGATCCACCCCGACTTCCCGCTGGTCCTGGCAGCGAATCGAGACGAGTTTCACGCTCGTCCCACCGCGGCCGCTGCACCGTGGCCGGAGGCACCTTGGGTACTCGGCGGGCGCGACCTGCTCGCCGGCGGGACGTGGTTGGCGATCTGCCAGGCTGGTCGCTGGGCCGCCGTCACCAACTTTCGAGAGGGGGCATCGGCGGCCCGTGGCGAGCGGTCACGCGGTCACCTCGTTAGCGACTACGTCACGGATGCCTCGACCCCTGCCGACTACCTCGATACGGCACTCGGCGACGAGGATCGGTACGCCGGATACAATCTGCTCGTCGGAGACGGTGTCGAGGTCTTTTGGACTTCGAATCGCCGCCAGGGGCCTCCCCGATATCGAAGCCTGCCGCCGGGGATCTATGGGGTCAGCAACCACCTGCTCGACACACCATGGCCGAAGGTACGCCGTGGGAAAGCGGAACTTGCGAAGCTGCTGCGCCCGCCGCCCGGCGCCGGCCCCGATCCCGATCGCCTGCTCGACTTGCTGATGGACCGGACGCTCGCCGCCGAACAGGAGCTCCCTTCCACCGGCGTGACCGCCGAGCTCGAGCGCGCGCTATCCGCCGCTTTCATCCAGACGTCGGACTACGGCACCCGCTCCTCCACCGCCCTCCTCCGCCATCGCAACGGAACCGTACTCTTCGCCGAGAGGCAATTCGACTCGACGGGCCGAACGTCCGGCGAGAGCCGCTTCGAGGGCGGCGCCGGCGAAGGATGGAGCATTCGGTAGCCGCCCGTTCGCACGGGCGGTCGAAGACCGAGATGGCGTGCCTTGTGCGTTCTCTGACGAAGGCACGAACTCGCAATCCAACCGAGACCCCGATGGCGCGTGATTCCTGGAAATACGGCCTGACCGGCCTCGCTGGCGTACTCGGCGGGGCCGCTTTCGTCGCCCTCACCTGCCGAGCCGACGCCGCGAAGTGTCGCCAGGAAACAGGCAGGCTGCACCGCGTCCTGGTCGATCTCCTGCTCAACGCCCTGAACGCCGGGGACCCGCTGACCGTCAGGCATTCTCGGAGGGTCGCGAACCTGACCGATGCGCTCGCCCGCACTTACTGCATCGGCGGCGACCGGCACTCGACGCTCCGGCTTGCAGCACTCCTCCACGATATGGGAAAGATCGACGATCGCTACTTCCACATCCTCCACAGCTGCGATCCCCTCTCCAAGAAGGAGCGCGAGCTCATCAACACCCACCCGGGTGAGGGCGCGGATATCCTCGAGCCACTCGAAGCGATTCACCCCGGCCTCTCTCGAATCGTCCAGGCCCACCACGAGTGGTGGGACGGCAACGGATACCCTGCCGGTCTGAAAGGGGAGGAGATCCCGTTGGGGGCCCGCCTCATCAGCGTCGCCGACGTTTTCGACGCTCTCACCCAGCCACGCCCCTACAGGGAGCCTCTCGAGCCCGAACAGGTCTTTGAAGAGTTGCGGAAGGGATCCGGAACCCGCTTCGATCCGGCAGTGATCCAGCGTCTGGATCGATCCGATGTACGATCGCCCTGGTCCGAGATCTTCGTGAACGGACGACGTGAGGAGGCAACCCAAGCATCGGCCCAAGGATCGCTCACTGTTTCCCGGCCACCACCGTGAGCAACTTCTGAAGGTCCACGTCGCGCCCCGCGACGAACAACGAGTCGGAGTCCTTCAGCGGCGCATCGGGGTCTGCCACGGGTCCAATTTGATCCGTCAGAAAGTCATGGACGGCGACCACCGAAACCTTGAAACGGCGTGGCAAATGGATATCGCGGAGTGACAGCCCGAGCCACTCGTCTGGCACGGCCATTTCCTGGATACTGAACTCTGCCCCGAGCTTCACATAGTTCAGGATGGCCCTGCTGGTGACACGGGTGGCCAACCGCAGCGCTGATTCTCGCTCCGGGAAAATCGTTTCCGTAACGCCGATCTTCTCCATCACGCGCGCGTGATCCTTCGAGATCACCTTCACGTAAACCTCTTGAACCCCGAGGTCGGTCAGCGCCAGGGTCGCGAGAATGCTCGCCGTGATGTCGTCGCCGGTACTGATCACCGCGGCGTCCGCCTCCCGCGCGCCCACTCGTTCCAGGACCCGGATGTCCCGGGCGTCACCGACGATCGCGCCGCCGACGACGGAAGCCAGGCTGTCGACCAGATGCTCGTTCAAATCGATCGCCGCGACGTCGTGCCCCTGCGCTCGCAGCGCCTCCGCCACACCCGCCCCGAAGTTCCCAAGCCCCACCACAATGTATCTCTTCATCGATCATCGCTCCGCAGGTTGCTTCCGACCCCATGGGTGACGATGATCAAGGTCGTGAGAGTGATCATTCCGAGACCACCGACCTGGATCAGCTGGAGGACGAACGCCTGGCCGGCGAACGTGAAGTGCGTCGCGGTGTTGACGACGTGCAGCCCCACAACGCAGACGGCACTCGTCGCAGTGAACAGGGCATCGAGCCAACCCAGACGAGGTCCGACGTAGAGGCCCGCGAGCCAGCGTAGCCCCAGGGTGCCAAGGGTGAGGAGAAGAATGAAGAAGGCGACGAAGAATTGCGGCGGAGTGAAGTGTCGCCAGACGCCGCTCGGCGAAGCCTCCGCTCCCAATAACGCCCCACCGACCTGGCGCCGTGGCCAATGGCTCACGAACCGATCATCGGATGATCGAGCCGAGCCTGTCCCACCGCACCGCGGTGAGAAAGCGGGGGAAGGGTCGATCGACGAAGGGATCGATCGAGTAGTAGATGAACAGCGCCTTACCGCGGATCACGTCACGCGGGATGAAGCCCATGAAGCGAGAGTCCAGCGACTGATCGCGGTTGTCACCCAGGACCATGTAGTGTCCCTCGGGAACGACCAGTGGACCCCAGGTGTCTCGGGTCGGCGCGTAGGTGGCCTGGTCGACGTCGTCGGTGAGCGCCTGAAGATGCCACTGGTACCCGGGGATCCCGAAACGCTGCATCGGATCGTCGGGTAGGAATTCGGGCTCCACGTACGGCTCCTCGAGCTCCTCGCCGTTGCGATAGACCGTCCGGTCGATCATCTGGACCGTATCGCCAGGCTCGCCGATCACCCGCTTCACGACGTCGATGATCGGGTCGTTGTACGCGGGCCGAAAGACGACGATATCGCCGAACACCGGCTCGCGGAACGCCGGGATGCGGATGCCCGTGAACGGGATCTGTGCCCCGAAAATGGCGTTGTTCGCCATCAGATAGTCCCCGATACGGAGCGTGTTCTCCATACTCCCAGACGGGATGGTGAACGCCTGGATCAGGAAGGTTCGAATGACGAAGAACAACAGAACGGCGATGGCGAACGACTTTACCCACTCCAGCAGGTCGTCGCCGGTACGCTCTTCCGTGCGTTGACTCTTGGTAACGGTGCGCCCGCCGCGTTTCGACTCTCGACGTCCGGTGGTGGAACTGCTCACCTTTGTTCTCCTCACGAAATGAAACGGCGCCGACTCAGCCCGCGCCCACAATGTGTAGGCCGCGGACCGGGCCGGCGACCTTCAAGGCGGTCCGTGCATCGCCCACGAGCCACTGTACCGCAGTCGGAGCGGTAACAGCCTGCTTATCCCGATCCACACTACCCGTGATTCAGCTCCGAAGTTTCGGCGGGAGCGCTAGCGTTCGTACGCGGGCTCGTTTCCTGGCCGCCACTTGATGCTGCACCCGACGGATGGCGTCTGTTCCGATGCGACGGGCCGGCCAGCCAGAACAGCATCGATCGCGCCTCTGAGATCCCCACCCGTGACCGGCCGCCCGTTGCCCGGGCGGCTGTCATCGAACTGCCCGCGGTACGCTAGTTCCCTCTGCTCGTTGAACAGGAAGAAATCGGGCGTGCAGGCCGCCCTGTACACGCTCGCGACTTCCTGGGTCTCGTCGAAGAGATAGGGGAAGGAATAGCCGTAGTCTTGCCGATCACGAGCCATCTCGGCCGGCGAATCGTCCGGATACTGTTCTGGATCATTGGAGTTGATCGCGGCAATCCCGAGACCGCGATCGGAATACTCTCGGCCGAGAGCCGCTAACGCCGACTTCAGGTGTTTCACGTACGGACAGTGATTGCTGATGAACATCACCAGGAGCGCTGGCCGATCGGCGAAGTCCCCGAGCCGCACCACCCGACCATCCGTCGCCGGGAGCTCGAAATCGGGAGCCTGCGTACCCAGCTCCAGCATCGTAGATTCGACGGCCATGCTCTCACCTCACCGGACAGTTGGTCACGCCCCGAGATCCGTCCGGGGGACGGTGTGCTCACAAGAATGTTGCGGTGACGGTAGCAGGCGGCGCGGCAGTTCGCCACCGGTAAGGCGTACTCGCGGTCTCGAAGCCGTTCTCGTCTTTGATCGCCAGATGCCAGACCCATGCCGCGCTATGCTCACATCCCGGCGCTCCTTGACCTTGCGAAAAATCCCTCGTTTCCGGCTTGGAAACCACGCCGTGGGTATCCGAATTTCCGGATGCCAACGAGCTAGAACCCCTACCCGTCTCCGGCGATCCAGACCGCCTTCGCGTTCACGAACTCCCGGATCCCCCATACACCCAGCTCCCGCCCATAGCCGGATTCCTTCACCCCACCGAAGGGGAGGCGCGGATCCGAAGCCACCATCGCGTTGACGAAGATGAGGCCTGTCTCGATCTCGTTGATGAACCGGGTACGCTCCTCCTCTTCTTGGGTCCAGACGCTGCAACCCAAGCCGTAGATCGAGTCGTTCGCCAGGGCAATGGCCTCATCCAGACCGCCGACCTCGAAGACTGCCGCAACGGGCCCGAAGAGCTCTTCACATGCCGCGGGTGACCCGGGCGGAATATCGGACAGGACCGTCGGGAGGTAGAAGTTACCGGGCCCGTCGAGCCGCCTTCCACCGGTGAGCACCCGAGCCCCGGCCGCGACAGTTCGGCGCACCTGGTCGTCGAGCTCCTCGGCGATGGCAGGGGTCGCGAGTGGGCCGATCTGGGTCTGCTCGTCGAGCGGGTCTCCGAGCTCGAGCCCTTCCAGGCCCTTCACCAGCCCATCGACGAAACGGTCGTAGACGGCCTCGTGCACGATGAACCGCTTCGCGGCGATGCAGGACTCGCCGTTGTTGATGGTGCGCGCCGTGACCGCCGTCGAGATCGCGCTCTCGAGCTTCGCGCTCGGCATGACGATGAAAGGATCGCTACCGCCGAGCTCGAGCACCGTCTTCTTGATCCGCCTCCCCGCCCGCTCCGCGATGGCTGCGCCCGCAGAGTTGCTGCCGGTCAGCGTCGCGGCGCGGACACGCGGGTCGTCGAGCACAGCCGCGACGGCGCCCGAGTCGATCAGCAACGCCTGGAACGCTCCTACGACGAAACCCGCCCGGCGGAAGATGTCCTCGATCGCCGTCGCGCAGCGCGGCACATTCGAGGCATGTTTCAGCAGCCCCACGTTGCCGGCCATCAGTGCCGGGGCAGCAAAGCGGAAGACCTGCCAGAACGGAAAGTTCCATGGCATGACCGCGAGTACCGGCCCCACCGGGAGGTACTTGACGAAGCTTCGCCGCGCCGACGTCTCCACCTCCTCGTCCGCCAACATCCGTTCGGCGTTCTCGGCGTAGAACCGACACGCCCACGCGCACTTCTCTGCCTCGGCGACCGCCGCGCCGATCGGCTTCCCCATCTCCTCCGTCATCATCCTCGCGAATTGGCCCTTCTCCTCTTCGAGGATCTCGGCCGCCCGCATCATTCGCTGGCTTCGATCGGCGAACGGTGTGGCTCGGTGCTCGCCATACGCGGCCCAAGCACGCGCGAGCTTTTCTTCGATCCGCTCCGGTCGATCCGGCTCGAATTCCTCCAGCACCTCTCCCGTAGCTGGATTCACACTCTGCATCGGCATTTTTCACAAAGGCCTTCTAATGCGAAGCGTCGCTCAAAGCGCGGATCGCGACCGCGCACGCGGCCAGGGGCGGCTGATCGGCCGTCTTCAGCTCCGCGAGAACCTCCCGGAAGAGCTGGGTCTCGCGGACGTGCGAGCTTTCGAAGGCCGCAAGGCACTCGACGAGCGGCTCCTCGTCCGACCGACACTGGAGGACATGCGCAGCGATCGTGCGATGTGCCCTTTGTAGATCCGCCGTCAGCGTCTGCGCCAATCGCTTCTCCCACGGCTCGTCCCGAATGGTCGCGCGCAACACCCGGTGGATCCACGTGACGCCCAGATGCTCCGAAATGAGGTAATACGCCTCGGCGGTCTCCAGCGGGTCTCGCTCGCACTCTCTCGCGATCCGCAAGATGTCCAACAACTCGGGCAGGAAACGGAGCGTGATAAGCCGCTCGGCGAGAGCGTGTTCGAGACCGACTCCCTTCAGCTCCTCCAGCCGCACTTCGAAGAGCGCCCGGTCCTCACCGGCGACGACTCGGGCGAACTCCCCGCGCAGCTGGGAGAGACCGCGCTGTAGGTCCTGGATGACCTCGCTCACCGGCGCGTTCGGCTCGACGTTGGCCAGTGTCCAGCGCGTCGTTCTCTCCAGTACCCGCGCGAGACCGAACAGCCAGCGATAGATCACTTCCGAGGGGTAGTAGCCTTCCAGACGCTCCAGGTCCTCCCGAATCTCGGCGGCCCCTGAAATTCGGCTCGCGATGAACCAAGCCCCTACTACCGCTTCGATCGGCCTTCCGGTATCCCGCGCTACGCGCTGGAGAAACGAAGCCCCCATCAGGTCGACCAGATCGTTCACGAGCGCCGTCGCGGTGATCTCCCGCTTCAATCGATGCTTTCGGAGCCGCTCGATTCCCGCCGCCCCGACGACCTCCTTCGGGAAATAATCGATCAGGTACTGTTCCGTGGTTCCATCGTCGGGCAAGCTAGACGCAAGCAGCCGGGCCTTCCCCTGAAGCTTCGCGAAGGCGAGCAGCACGCAGAGCGTCGGTCGCGTAAGCCCGGCTTTGTCCCGCGCCCTGTCCTGGAGCTCCTCCGTGCTCGGGATCCCCTCGACCGATCGATCCAACAGTCGATCCCGCTCGAACGCGGAGATCAGAGCCGTGAAGTCCGCCAGCGCCTCGCAACTCCGGGACTCGTCCAGCGAGATCGCTAGCGATTGGCTCCCGTTGTGCTTCAGGACCAGCTCCACCACCTCCTCCGTCATCCGCTCGAGCAGCCGGTTCCTCTCGTCGAGCGTTGTCTCCCCATCCCTCACCATCGGCGCGAGCAGGATCTTCAGGTTTACCTCGTGATCGGACATGTCGACGCCAGCGGAGTTGTCCAGCGCGTCGGTATTCAATCGCCCACCGCGCAGCGCATAGCTGATGCGTGCACCTTGCGTCAGTCCCAGGTTCCCTCCCTCCCCGATCACCTTGCAGCGGAGCTCGGCCGCATCGATACGTACGGGATCGTTGCTGGTGTCACCTACTTCCGCGTTCGTCTCCTCCTTGTCCTTCACGTACGTCCCGATCCCGCCGTTCCACAACAACTCGACCGGCGACCTCAAAGCCGCCCGCACGAGCGCCTCCCCATCGAGCCGATCGACCCCGTCCTCGAGCCCGAGCACCTCCCGCGCCTCCGCCGTCAGGGCCACTTCCTTCGACGCCCGAGGGACGATCATCGCTCCCACGGATAGCTTCGACTGGTCGTAGTCCTCCCAGCTCGAGCGCCCCAGCTTGAACAGCCGCTCCCGCTCCCGGTACGAAATCTCCGGATCAGGATCCGGATCGATGAAGATCTGACGGTGGTCGAACGCCAGAACCAACTTGATCTTCCGGGAAAGCAACATTCCATTGCCGAACACGTCGCCGCTCATGTCTCCGATCCCGGCAACCGTGAACGGCTCGGTCTGGATGTCCTTCCCCATCTCCCAGAAATGCCGCCGAACGCACTCCCAGGCGCCACGGGCGGTGATCCCTTCCTTCTTGTGATCGTACCCGTGGGACCCTCCGGAGGCGAAGGCATCGCCCATCCAGAAGTGGTATTCCGCGGCCACGGCATTTGCGATGTCGGATAGCCGCGCAGTTCCCTTGTCAGCAGCAACGACCAGGTAGGGATCGTCGAGGTCGTAGCGGACAACCCCCTCCGGAGGGACGACCTCGCCGCCCACCAGGTTGTCCGTTAGGTCGAGGAGGCCGCGGATCAGGGTACGGTACTGCTCCGCCGCTTCCTCCAACATTTCTTCGCGCTCGGCAAGGACGCGCCTGGTGATGAACCCGCCCTTCGAACCGCCCGGGACGATTACGGAGTTCTTGACGATCTGGGTTTGGACGAGGCCGAGGACCTCGGTGCGGAAGTCGTCCGGTCGATCCGACCACCGGATCCCGCCTCGGGACACCGATGCCCCACGGAGGTGGATACCCTCCATCCGGGACGAGTAGACGAAGATCTCGTACAGGAGGCGAGATCGCTTCAGTTCCTCGACCTCGCCTGGCTGAACCTTGATCGAGATGTAAGGGACCCCGCCACTACGGAAGGTCGGATCGGCACCTCCATGTCTGAAGTAGTTCGTTCGGACGGTGGCGTCGATGAGAGTCACGAGGCGGCGCATGGCGCGGTCGTCCGTGAGTGTCGAGACCGTCTCGAGTTCACCAGCAATTGCAGCTTTCAGGGCGGACACGCCCCGTTCGAACGTCTCCTCGCCCTTCGAAATGAGCCCGCTCGCATCGAAGCGAGCGCGGAAGAGCGCGACGAGGAGACGCGCCAGTTCCGGATGGCGGACGAGCGCGCGGGCTGGTGCGTACCGGGTTGGGACGAGGCCGGACTGGAAGGCGTAGTTCGCGTACATCCGGATGAGGTCCACCTCGCGCCAGCGTAGACCGGCGTGCAGGACGAGCGCGTTGAACGGATCATTCGGAGTATCGCCCCTGCGGACGGCGAGCAACGCTTCGGGGAGCAGCTCGCTCTTCGACGCCGGGACCGGATTGCCTTCCGGGTCCTGCACGGCGAAGGAGTAGATCATCAGGTCCGGTAGGCCTGGCCCCGAGATGGCGTGCGGGGCGACCTCGATCACGCGCAATCCCGCATAGTCGAGGATCGGCATGAAATCCGAGAGGACGAGAAGCTCGTCGACCAGGAACAGCTTGAGGTCCGAAACGCTTCGAAATGCATCCGCCCGCCCCCGACCCCGGGGCTCGCGAAGCGCAATCGCCACCGAGCCACCGCCACTGCGCAGTCTCTCCAGCTCCTCGACGTCCCGCACGGCCACTTCGGGAAGAGTCGAGGCGCGATATTCCTCGGGGAACGCGGGTCCGTACAAGGCCGCTAATCGGTGCGCCTCGGCCACACCCACCCATCGCGACAACTCGTCGAGCAGCCGGTCATCCCACGATCGGATGATCTCGTGGATGTCTTTCGAAACCTCGTCGGGTGTGACGTTTGCCACCCGCTCGGCGCTCGCCGAGACGTAGAAGTGTAGGCGGGCCTGGTCCCCGGCGCTCATCGCCAGGTGGTAGTTGAGGATCGTTCCCGCGAAGCGGTGTGCCAGCGCTTCCTGGATCCGCTGGCGAACCTCCCCGCTGAATCGGCCCCGTGGAAGGATCACCATGGCGCTAACGCCTCGGCCAAGGGGGTCCGGTCTAAGCGAGACGTGAACTTCGTCCGAGAAGAGGACGTCGAGAACGGTTCGGACCTCCTTTTCGAGCTCCTCTAGCGATGCCTGGAACAGGTCCTCCTTCGGCATCGAGTTGAAGATCGTGTTGATCTCCTTGTAGTCGTGCGAGCCGGGTGCGGCGCCGGAAACACGGAGGATTCCTGCGAGCTTGTGCCGCAGGATCGGAATGGCGTCAGCGTGTTCCGCGTAGGCCTTCGAGGTGAAGAGCCCGAGGAAGCGACGCTCGCCGATCACCTCACCCGATGACGAGAGCTTCTTGATGCCGACGTAGTCCATCCGCGCACGACGGTGGATGGTCGACTCTGCATTCGTCTTGCTCGTGATCAGCACCGGCCCCTCGAGCACCCTCCGGCGGAGCTCCTCCGAGACGTCCATCACCGGAATCCCCAGGGCCCAGGCCGAATCCTCCTCGCGCCGCAAGATTCCCAGCCCGCTCCCCAGCTCGACTTTCAGCACCCGCTCGCCATTCGACTCGTCGATCTCGTAGGCACGATAGCCGAGGAAGACGAAGTTCCCATCGCTTAGCCACTCGAGGAACCTCTGGATCTCCTCGAACTCGTCGCGGCGCTCCGGTTGTAGATCGGCGTAGCTCTCGACCATCGCCGCAGTATCGCGCAGCGCCTCGAGCATCGGCTTGAAGTCATCGGTCGCCGCGACCACGTCGCCCAGACGCCGCGCGATCTCCCGTCGGACCTCTTCCCGCCGGGCCGGGTCGGGAAGCCGCGGAATCTCGCAGTGCACGAGCGCCCTCGCGCTCGCGCTGTCCGGATCCGTCACCTGGACGATTTCTCCCCGCTCGTTCCGCACCACGCCGATCACGGGATAGACGTAGTGTTGGATCGGGAGATTCTCCGCGCTGAGGTACTCCCGGATGGTATCCACGATGAACGGTCGGTCTCGCACCTCCGCCCGTATGACGGTCACCGGCGCGGACCATCCCTCGTCTTCCGGGTCCACGATCTCAACGTCGATCTCGGCGTCGTGGGCCGACTCCAGAAAGCGAAACGACCCCCAGGTGATCGCCGCGAGCTGTTCGAGCGTCCGCTCCTCGAGCAACGGCTTGGGTACTTTGGCGAAGAACTCCCGCGCGAACGCGCAAAGGAGGCTGGCGTCGAAATCCGCCGTTCGGGTCAGGTAGTCACAGAGCTCCTCGACGAGGCCGTTCTGCGGTCCTGTTATCGTGCTCACGGATCTATCGACGAAGAGCGCATGGTCGAGCGCGACAATCGGTCGGGCGGGGGAAAGATGGTCGGAAGGTGCTGCAACTTGCGGTCCCTTCCTCTTATTGCCAGCGATAGAACTTCAGGGCCAACCCGAAAGACAGCACCGTCCAGACGGCCAGGATTGCCAGCTCGCCGGAGAGGGCTCCGATCGGCAGCCCCTCATTGTAGACCGCCCGGAGAGCATCGTTCAGTGCCGTGAGCGGTAGCACGTTGATGATCGGCTGCATCGCGTCGGGAAACCGGCTGGCGGAGAAAAAGACTCCGGAGAGAACGAACATGGGGAGCATGACCAGGTTGTTGATGCCACTCGCTCCCTCGACCGTTCGCGCCCGCGACGAGGCGAGCAGACCGAGCCCGGCGAAGGTGAAGGCGCCGACCATGATCACCACAAGAAGGGCCAGCAAAGACCCGCTGATCTCCACCTTGAAAACGAGCCAGGCGAACAGGATGATCGGCGGGACCTCGAACAGGAGGAAGGCGAGGCGTGCCAGGATCTGTGCGAGGAGGAAGTCGGTCCGGCGCATCGGCGTGGCGATCAGCCTCTTGAGCTGCTTCTTTTGCCGCATGTGGACGATCCCGAAGCCGATCCCCCACATCCCGGTGCTCATCAGGTTCAAGCCGATCAGGCCCGGAATGAGCCAATCGATGTACCGTCCACCCGGCAATCTCTCCGGATCTTCCGCGATCTCGACGGGGCGCGTGCCGCCCGCCGCGCGTTGGATGGCGAAATCCGTCAGGAGCCGCGCCTGACGGCTCTCGGGTCGCGCGGGGTCGTAGCGGAAGAGGACGGAGCCGGTTCCCGCGAGCACGAGGGGGATTTCACCGGTTCGAAGGGCCTGTTCGGCGGCGGCGCGATCCAGGAGGATCGGTTCGACTTCGGGAGCAGCCGAGAGCGCGTCGAGGTAATGTTCGGCAGCGGTACCGATCTCGATCGCTACCGGTACCGGCGTCGGTTCCGTCTCCTCACGGAACGCCAGACCAAGCCCGATCGCGAGCAGGATGGGAAAGCCAAACGTCCAGAAGAGCGCCTCGGGCTCGCGGATGAAGGTTCGAATCCGCATCGCCACGAGTTCTTGCAGCGCGCTCATCTTGGATCCCGCAGACGCTTGCCTTGCGATTCAACGGCCGTCGCCCGCCCCACCGACTCAATCGTCACGGAGCTGCCTTCCCGTCAAGGAGAGGAACACGTCGTCCAGCGTCGCATGGTGGGTGTTGAGGGCGGTGAGCTCACCCTGGCGGCGATCGATCAGCCGATAGAGTGCAGGGATCGTTCGATGCGGCTCCCGGGTCGCGAGGCGTTGGTGCGCACCGGCGTTGTCCACCCGCGTAACGGCAGGAAGATGCCCAAGCTCGTCTGAGCCCAATTCGAGCGTGCTATTGAACTCGACGACATGGTCACCGCCGAGGCTGGCGATCAACTCGCGCGTCGTGCCGGCAACGAGCACCGATCCGTGGTCCATGATCGCGAGGCGGTCGGCCAGCCGCTCCGCCTCGTCCATGAAATGGGTCGACATGAGGATCGTGCCGCCCCGTGTCCGAAAGTCGCGGCACAGATCCCAGATGTGGCGTCTCGACTGCGGGTCGAGACCGGTCGTCGGCTCGTCCAGAAAGAGAATGTCAGGGTCACCCACCAGAGCACAGGCGAGCGATAGCCGTTGCCGCTGACCGCCAGAAAGGACGCGCACCTGGTCGGAACGCTTCTCGCCCAGTTCCACGTAGTCCACCAGCTGGTCGACCCTCGGGCCCGTTGGGTAGACCGACCGAAACAAGCGCAACGTCTCCTCGACGGTGAGCCGCTCCGGCAACTCGGTCTCCTGTAGCTGGATCCCCAATCGAGGGCGCAATTCCGACTCGTCTCGATCCCATCGCAGCCCCAGGATCTCCACCTCCCCCGCATCGGGCTCCTGCAACCCCTCCAGGATCTCAATCGTAGTCGTCTTGCCCGCCCCATTCGAACCGAGCAAGCCGAAGCATTCCCCACGAGCTACGTCCAGGTCCACGGAATCAACCGCGATGGTGTTGCCGAATCGCTTGTGCAGCCCACGACAGCGGATCGCCACACCGTCCCCGGCCGGTCGATGCTCGGTCACTCGCTTCGCCCCCGACGCAACTTTCCCACGCTCACAGGTCGTGATGCATGGCGGTATTTTGTAGCGAGAAGTACGTAGCCGAGCCTGACTTCATCCTCAACCATGCACCATCCAATCTTCCACTTTCGCTCCCCGGCGAGCCGCGATGCTATCGTTACAAATTCTCCGCTTCATGTGGGTTTATCCACACGACGGCGCTGAATTTCCCCAAAAACTACCACTTGTCCACAATTCGCGAGCTCTCGTCCCGCGGCGGTCACGGCTCGGATTATAGGAATCGACCCTGCAGGGCAACGCGGCCATCTCGCGACAGCAGGCGATCCTCCTCCAGCCCGATTACCAGAACCGACCCGAATGACCGAAGCACGATAGAGACGACCGTCTCGAAATAGCTGCTCGCGATCCACCATGCCTGGCGCTCTTCGATCCATCGGCAGCGGGTGGAGACGATCTCCGTCTCGAGGTCCCAGGCCAGGGCCTCGCTGGCCGGTGCACGGAGCAGGATTCCCCGCTCACCCCGGGATCCCTGGACATCCTGTTCGATCGTTGGCGTCCAGGAGGCATCGCGGACGGCGGGTGTCGTCATCCCTCGGCCGGCGTGCGCTGAATCGCGCGTGCCCGTGGATCAAACTGATCCAGCTCCTCCCGCTTTCCATCGTCCCTTTCGACTACGGCGTAGAGGGTGAATCCCTCCACTACGTACCCCTGGGTTCCGTCCACACGTGCCACGACGTCATCGGTTCTGAGGAAATGCTTCGACTCGAGCTGTCCGCTCAAGGGGCTCTCGGAGATCTGGCCCCTGCGGGGCTCGTTCCATCTGTCGATAGGCCGGGAGCGGCTCTGCACCCCTACGACGTCGGCAGGCTCGGCGTCCGCAGGCACCAAATCTCTCGAACCGTCAGTTCGAACGAAAGGGGGGGCGTGCCGGCTTGAGAGTGAGCCCCGACGGTCGCAGGTGTGCCTCGGGCCCAACTGGCGATCGACAACACGGACGGGTAGATTTGGCACGTTCAAGCCCCAAAGTGGAGTCCCTGAAGAATCGGTCGAGGCGAGCACTCGTCTACGACCGGTCTATCTTCTACCCGACCAGGATGACCCTTCACCAGACGTCGGCCTCCGGCGCGCCACAGGAGTCGTCGCCGTCGATCTCGCTCCAGAGCCTCATCCGCTCATCGCCGCTTGCGCTGTATGTGCAGGGGTCTGATGGCCGGATCCGGTTATGGAGTCCTGCGGCGGAACGTCTGTTCGGCTGGACGGAGGCGGAGGTTCTGGGCAGACTGGACCCGACCCTCCCGGGTTCGGATCGTGGAGAGACCTTCGAAGAGGCGTTGATCGGGGCTCGGCTCGTCGACCTCCCGGACCGGCGAATCCATCGGGACGGGAGAACCCTGGACGTGCTGGTGTCGGTCGCGCCGCTCGACGGCGATGGCGGGGCGCCGCAGGGCGTGATCACGTTGGCGATGGACGGCGTGGATCGGCTGGACGCGGAGCGTGCCCAGGCGCACGTGTTGGCTGGGGAACGGGGGGCTCGGGAAGCAGCCGAGGGGGCGGCCCGGAGGTCGCAGGTGCTCGCCGAAGCGAGTGCGCTGTTGGACGGAAACCTCGACTATGCTTCTGCTCTCCGGATCCTTGCGCGCCTCTGCGTTCCGACGCTGGCGGACTTCTGCGTCATCGACGAACTGGAAGATGATCACATCTCGCGACGTGCCTTTGCCCATCTCGACAAGGTACAGGAGATCCTTCTCCGGCGCGATCCGCGGCAACCGCTTGGGCACTTCAAGGAGCGGCATCCAGCTGCACGGGTGATGCTCAGAGGGGAGTCGATCTGCATCGAGGTCGTGGACGACGAGGCACTCGCCACGATGGCTTCCTCCGACGCTCACCTCGAACGGCTCCGGTGTCTTCAGTTGCACTCGCTGTTGGTAGTGCCCCTCGCCACGGGCGGTACGGTGCTCGGCGCGGTAACCCTCGCCTTCGGCCCATCTCGCCGTCGGTATACCGAGGCCGATCGAGCAGTCGCGGAGGAACTCGGTCGGCGAGCCGGCATCGCCGTGCACACCGCTCGTCTTTATCGCGAAAGTCGCCGAGCCGTGCGAGCGCGTGAACGCCTCCTCGCCGTCGTTTCCCACGATCTTCGCAACTCCCTGGCAACGGTACTGCTGAACTCGAGCGCCGTGGTAGAGTCGCCGAGCGCATCCGATATCGATCCGGCCATCCGTGATCAGTTGGACTGGATCGCCCGCTCCGCCGAACAGATGAACCGCCTGATCTCCGATCTACTCGACGCCTCCGCGATCGAGCTGGACCGGCTGTCGCTCGCTTCCTCCTCCAACGCCGTTGGGGCCCTCCTGAGCGAAGCGGCCAGGACCTATGCACCGCTGGCTGGGGAGCGGCGTATCGAGTTCGACCACGACTGTCCGGACTCGCTGCCCGACGTCTGCGTCGACGCGGGACGGATTCACCAGGTCCTCGGGAATCTCCTCGGCAACGCGATCAAGTTTACGCCGCCTGGGGGTGCGATCCGTCTACAGGCAGCCGTCGACTCCCCTGGAGAAGTTCGCTTCAGCGTCATCGACACAGGTTTCGGGATTGAACCCGATCACCTACCCGAAATCTTCGAGCTCTATTGGCAGGCCGAGCATGATCGCGCCCCGCGAGTCGGGGCCGGACTCGGGCTGGGCATCGCCAAGGCGATCGTCGAACGACACGGTGGTCGGATATGGGCCGAATCCCAGCTCGGCAGCGGGAGCCGATTCCATTTCACGGTGCCTACGGTGGAGGCGAGGGCGTAGCGAGGAGCGGCCACGGGTTACCCGGATACCAGACGCCAGATGCCAGTAGTTGACTACCACTTTGGTCCTTCGCTCCCCGAGCCACTCGATGCCCGGCAACCGGCATACCGAATGACCGCCCGATCCGCCCTGCAACGAGCCTTCCGGGCAGCGCTCGACGCAGCAGGAGCGGAAGGGGCAGTTCGGCGTTTTTGCCAACTGGATGGCGAGCGGCTCGAGCTCGGTTCCGGAGAGTCTCTGACACTGTCAGAATTCGAGAGGATCTGGCTCGTCGGAGCCGGGAAGGCCACTCCGCCGATGGCGCGGGCGATGGTCGACCTGCTCGGGACGCGTGTCGTCGGTGGGGTTGTGACGACGAAGGATCGGCACGGGGTCGCCTTGCCTCTCGATCTGTGGGAGGCTCGGCATCCGGTGCCAGACGTTCGCGGAATGGCCGCGGCAGCGGAGACTCTTCGCCTGGCTCGCAGCGCCGCGCCGTCGGATCTGCTGATCTGCCTGCTGTCGGGCGGTGCGTCGGCACTCTGGGCTGCACCCGATCAGGGCCTATCGTTGGGCGATCTGCAGCGCGTGACCGATGGCCTGCTTCGCGCCGCTGCGCCGATCGACGAGCTCAACGCCGTACGCAAGCACCTGTCCAGGATCGCTGGCGGCCGACTCGCCCGGGCTTCGGGCGCCGGACGCATGCTAACCCTCGCGGTATCGGACGTCCTCGGCGATAAGCCAGACGTCATCGGGTCGGGCCCCACCGTGCCCGATCCCACCACCTTCGCCGACGCTCTGTCCGTTCTCGAGTGCCACGATCTAGAGGTTCCGCCCTCCGTCGTACGTCACCTCCAGGCGGGGTTGTCCGGCGGCCGATCCGAGACACCCGGTCCCGAAGACCCGTTGTGGGAGCGAACCTCCTACGTCGTCGTGGCGTCGCTATCCGATGCCCTTTCCGCCGCGGCGGATGCGCTTACGGCCAGCGGATTCGAGAGTCGGATCCTTTCGACTGGGTTGACGGGCGAGGCGCGAGCAGCCGGCGCGACGATCGCGCGACAAGCGCTCGCCGTCAAAGGGGATGGCCCGAAGCATCCCATCGCGTTGCTCTGGGGCGGCGAGACTACGGTGACGGTGCGGGGAGAGGGCAGGGGCGGGCGCAACCAGGAAATGGCTCTCGCCGCCGCCCTCGAGCTCGAAGGTAGCGCAGGAGTGCTCATCGGCTGCTTCGCCACGGACGGGACCGACGGACCCACGGATGCTGCTGGCGGATACGCCGATGGTGGCTCCGTGGTCCGGGCTCGCGCTGGCGGCGTCGATCCCCACTGGGCCCTCGACCAGAACGATTCGTACGCCTTCCTCACGGCTGCGGGCGATCTCGTCTGTACCGGACCGACCGGCACCAACGTAAATGATGTCGCCATCGCCCTGTGTTTCTAGCGAGAAGCTTCGGCCACCGGCTAGAAGGCTGTTGAAAAACAGGCTGCGCGAAGGCCGAAGAGAAATCGTGCAGATCAAGGCGCGCGACGAGCCGCGAGTGAGGCG
>WHSP01000070.1:0-19752 GCA_009380025.1 Gemmatimonas sp.
AAAAATGGGAGTGACGGCTGAGATAATCAGGGCACTTCCTCATCGACCCGACGGTTGCGCACTTCGTCGACGACTAGGGCGGCGCAGGGCACCTATCCTGACGCCTATCATCGTGAAACTCGATCTGACACTCATCGACCCGACCCCGCGGGGGCGTAGACGGCGCCGAAGGGGTCGTCTTCCCCGCCGAAGGTGTAATTGGAGACGCCGAGGAGCTCGAGCTCTTCGGGCGGCAATGGCGCCTGCGTCCACGCCCCTTCGGGAAGCAGTCCGAAGCCTCTGGAATCGCCGTATCCGCGGATCGCATCGAGGCCGGCGAGCTCGATCATCCGCTCGTACCAGAGTGCGACCATGAGATCACCACATTGGCCGGAATCGGTGCGGGGTACGCAGTCCGCGCTGATCGGCACGCCGTCCGCCGTGACCGCCGGCAAGCCCGGATGGCTGCTCCCGTCCGGGAGCACATGCGCTCGGGTTCGTGTGATGTTGATGAGCTCAGCGGCCCCCTCCGTGTCGCCAGTACGGAGCAACGCCTCGGCGCGCAGGAGGTTGTTCTCGTCCACGCTGACCAGGATCGCTGTGCCGGTGTTGGCCTCGAATCCACGGTGTGCGTGGCGGGCCCACTGATACGCGGAGAAGAGGTAGAGTCCGGCGCCTGCCTGGAAGCCATTGTCGTCGGCCCGGTACCGCGTGTACGCGCCGTCGGAGTGTGGCGTCGGCCCGGTGATGCGCCGATCGGGAGTCGTGATGTCGAATCGGAAGCGCTCGTCTCTCGTTGCACTGATCCAGGCCTGATAGTTACCCGAGATGTCCGCGTGGCCGATCAGCCGGTTGTCCCATCGATAACAGTTCCCGCAACCTGCTGTGTTCAGCTCCGATCGAGCGTAGTAGATACTCTCCCGGAACTCCGGCTCGAGAACGATCTCGAAGTCGCGGGTGACGCCGTTCCCGGTCAGCTCCAACACCCGGTTCCAGTCCGACTGCTCCCGCTGGTCCTGGTTCCGGGCGCTGAGGACGAGGAAGCGGGCCGTGTACGTCCTCGCGATCCGGGCGAGCTCATCGCTCGTGATCTCGTCCTGCCCCGCGAACCAGAGGTGCGACACCGTGGCCGCCGGGAAGGAGAAGCTGTTCTGCTCCGCGATGCCGATCGCCTCCTCCAGCGCCGCGAGCCCCCTCGCGAGACCCTCCTCCCAGGGCACGAACGATTCGATTGCCTGCTGCACCGGATCGGACGAGACTTCGGCGTTCTCATCCACGATGGAAACCTTGTCGTGGATCAGAGCGGAGGTGCTCCAGGCCAGCCCCTGCATGAACTTCGCGAAGGCGCGGGCCCTCGGATTCCCGTCACCACCGTTCTCGTCGACGAGCTGAACCTCCTCGAGTGTCACCAGTCCCTGCCGGACACTGGCAGCGATCTGGTTCATGTCGTCGTAAAGGATGCGCGGGCCCCAGGTCCCGGTATTGGACCCGACGCTGATGTTGTTGTCGATCGGACGGCGCGGCTCCTCGACGTTCTCCCGGGTTCCTCCTGTGCTCGTCGTCGACGTGAACTGGGTCGCGACGTTCGGGAAGAGGTTCGGCACGTACGGATGGCGGAACGTCGGGCCCGACCCGTGGACGATGCCGAAGTAGACCGCCCAGGTGCCGCCGAGAAGCGCTTCCAGGTCCTGCGGCTGGGCGAGCGCACGCTCGCGATCAGGGTCGTTCAGGTTCTCGATTTCGAGGAAATCGCCGCACCCCGCACTCCCGACGAGCAGGCCGGCACCTACCATCAATCTGAGCAATCGTTGGCTGATCGAGTGGGTCATGACAGTTCTCCCGGGTCGCTCAGAAGGTGACGGAGAGCTCGGCGGTCAACGTCCGGGTACGCGGATAGTCGCCGGCACCGGCGCCGGTCGAGGGTAGCCGGTCGTTGAGGTTCCCGACCTCCGGATCTGGACCCGGGAAGCTGGTGATCGTGAGGATGTTACGGGCTACGAGGCCGAACGTCACCGACTCCGCCGCTCCGAGCCGCAGGCGCCGCAGCTGCTCCTCGCCGAAGCTGTAGCTGGCGGAGAGCGTGCGCAGCTTCAGGTACATGCCGTCCATGTTGAAGGAGCTACCCGGAGGGGTCATTGCCTGATAGTAGGCGATCGGCTTCTTCAGCCCGTCGGGCTTGCCCGACTGATCCATCAGGGGATAGTCGTTGGTGCTGGCCAGCGTCGAACAGGCCGCGCAGTGGGCCGTCCCGTCGAGCCGTACGTCGACCTGCGAGTGAAGGGAGATGCGGCCGAGCCGAAGATTGTTGATCCAGCCGAAACCGGACGTC
This sequence comes from Gemmatimonas sp., assembly GCA_009380025.1. Classification (GTDB taxonomy): domain Bacteria; phylum Gemmatimonadota; class Gemmatimonadetes; order Longimicrobiales; family Longimicrobiaceae; genus WHSP01. The sequence goes on from WHSP01000070.1 coordinate 2,309, forward strand.
GGCATGCGGCCCATGATGGCACGCTGACGCGTTCCCTGTTCGTCCTGCATCTGGATCGGAACGCCCCAGTCGTAGCGGAAGCCGTCGATGGTGGTACTTGTCCCCCAGAGATCCTTCTCCATCCCTTCCCAGTAGTTGTTGCCTTCTCCCACCCAGACGAGGTACCCATCGTCGTTGATCTGGAATTGGTCCTGGTGCGGCCATGCCTTGCCGCCGTGGTGCGGACCCTCCGGACCGTGGTACCGCGTATCCCCCTCCGGATCGAGCTGGGTGAACCTCGTCAGGTACAGGCCCGACCACTGGGTGTTGTTCTCGACGCCCCCGCAGTAGTAGCGGTACGACACGGTCCGGCACTGCGGCCACGATTCGATCTTCCCCTTCGACTGATCGGCGACGAAGATCATCGACCAGTTGACATCGGGGGTTTGAAGAACCTGCGCCTCGACGGTCAGCTCGGTCGTATGACCGACCATCGTCCCTCCGTTCACCCACTGGTTGGAGAAACCGGTGAAGGCCGGGACCCGGCGGAAGTCGAGCTGATCGGTGGTGCGATGCCAGGCGCGGGTGAGGTCGATGCCGACGCGCCCGAAGAGGATCGCCTCGACGGAGACCTCCTGCTCGGTGGTATGCTCGGGGCGAAGCTCACGGTTGCCGAGAACGCCCATGCTGACTCCCGCCTCGCTCACCTCCCAGGTCTCGAACTGGTGCTCGAAGAGAGGTCGGCCGCCGGCCGTCCCGATCGCGTAGCTCAACTTCAGCTCGTCGACGTTCGGGACGTTGAACCAGGGTTCCTCGGCGATCCGGTACGCGCCGGCGACTCGATAGTAGGTGTGCCAGCGGTTGTCGGGGCCGAACAGGGAGCTCCCGTCCCGACGGACGAGGACGGTCCCGATGTACTTGCCGTCGTAGTCCAGTGCCGTGTCCACCAGGTAGCCGAGCGCCTTGATGTCTTCCTGAAGTGACTCAGCGTGTCGGTCCTTCGCGGCATTGATGCGAGGCACGCCGCTCACGAACAGGTTGGTGCCGCGCGCAAGCCGCTCCTCGACCACGTTGCTCTCCAGCAGGCCGCGAACGGTCGTACGGGCGTTCAGAAGACCGAACGTGCGGCGGAGCGACGCCTGTGCTTCGGCATTCCAGGTATCGTTCAGATTCTCTTCGTACTGGATGATGCCGTCGGAGGGCAGTTCCTGGCTGACGGAGAGCGGGGTGCCCTTGGGCAAGTAGAACCGGCTGGACTCATCGCCGCGATCGTAGCTGATGTTGGCCATGGCCGAGAACCAGTTGATGGGTTCCCAACGCAGATTGAAGCTGGCCAACGTCCGGATCCGCTGTTGATCGTCCTCCCGGCTCGTCTCCGTCCAGAGCGGGTTCTCGAACGCGATACTCGAATCTGGAATGCGAGTGTACTCGCCGTCGTCGTCCTTGAGCTGGAGATCCACATCGCGGGGGGCACGAAGCATCTCCGTGAAGAGGGCGGAGGAGCCCCCGGTCGGCGTTTGTGCCAGGTTGTCGCGGTCGTCGCGGCTGTGGTACAGGCTGGTCGCCAGGGCGAAAGCCCCGAGGAAGCGATGGTCGAGATTGATACGGAAGGAGTTACGCGTGTACCCGTCGTTGTTCTCGACGGCCCCTTCCTCACGATACCGGTTGACCGTCAGCTGGAAGTTCGTCTCGGCGGTGTTCTGGGCGACCGAGAAGGTGTGGGTCTGGAAGTTTCCCGGCCGAAGAACGGTGCCGATGTTGTCGAAGAGGGGCGTCGGGTACGGTTGGTCCATGAACGCCAAGCTCGGCACGGCCGAGACCCGGGCGTCCCGGCTCACCGGGTTCCCATCGACGTCGACATATTGGGTCTGGCTGGGGTCCATCAGGAAGTAGTGGTGGGACGGCAGGTTCTCCATCGTGTAGGGTTGGCTGAACCCCATTTCCGACCGCAGGGAGAATTGGGTCTCGCCAATGCCGAGTCCCTGCCCTCGGGCAGTGGTGATGGAGATGACGCCCGCCGCCGCACGGGACCCGTAAAGCGATGCCGCGGCGGCGCCCTTGATCACCTCGATACTCTCGATGTCCATCGACTCGATGTTCGCCGTCCCCGAGCCGAGGATGACACCGTCGACGATCACGAGCGGCTCACCCTCCATGACCACGCTCGTAGGCGTGCGAAGCATGACCGACACCTCTTCGCCCGGCTCACCGCTCAGCCGGTTTATCTGCAGGCCCGGGATTCTGCCCTGGAGGTTCTGAATGGCCGATCCGGCGACTGTGACCGGCATCGTCTCCCGCGTGACCTGGGCGACCGTCACGGGCGATCGGGTCCCTTCGACGGGGTCGATCAGCCCGGTCGCCACGACACCCTGGAGGGAGAGCACCGCGGGCTGGAGCACGAACTCGAGGGTCGTGGTCGATCCGGCAGTGACTTCAACCTCTTCTTGACGCAGGAGCTGGTAGCCGATTCGTTGGGCGACGACCGTGTAGGTACCCGACGGAACGCCCTCGATCGTGAAAGCTCCGCTCGGATTGCTGAGCCCACCCACGCCGCGGTTCTCGAGCGAGATCTGCACGGCCGAGAGCGGTGCGAGGGTCTCCCCATCGCGGACCGTGCCCGTGATGGTTCCCTGGGCTGCCGCAACCTCCGCTGCCCCCAGCAACAGCGCGACGGCGAGCAGGGCGGGAACGACTAACCGGACGAGTACCTTCGGACGGGAGGCAGGCTTCATGGGAGATCTCCGGTCTGGCGGGGACGGTGGAGTCGAACCGTGTCGAAGGCTGGAGAGTGATTGGCAACCGCAAGGCGGGCCGCATGGGTGAACCGACCAGACCACATGACGGTCATACCAAACGGTCACTCTCCCGAACAACCTCCTGGGAGCGCGGGCCTCTGGCCCGCGTTGCCGCTCCGCCGCCGATTTCGAGAGGCGCCGGCGAGACGCCCGCGTTCCCGTGGTCGGCGGACGCGCCCAGGAGTTTCCGCCCGAGGTGGGCGACTCGTCGCCTGCAGCGGCCCCTATAGAACACAACGGCGCTTGGAAGTTACCCCTCGGCCTTCCGGAGAAGGTCGAGGGGCTCGAGTCAGCACTGCTCAAGGTGGTCCGCAGCCACACGGCGTAGTTGCGACAATGCCGCGCTCATCTGGTTGGACACGGTTCGAGTGGTCACGCCATGCTCCGTGGCGATCTCCTGACGGCTGAAGTGGTTGACGAAACTGAGCAGTAGAACCTCCCGGCGCCGCAGTGGGAGTTGGGCGACAGCGGCATTCATCCGCTCCTCGAGTTGCTTGCCCTCGAACTCCTGGAGGGGCGTCCAGGGTGGTGAGCACGCGAGGCCGATTACGACGCCTGCACACGCCTCGCGCTCGCGACGAGTGCGCACGTCCCGCCGCGCGTTCAGGGAGAGGTTGCGGGTGATTCGATAGAGGTAGGCGCTGATCGTTCCGCTCGGAGACCAGGCGGATCGGGTCTTCCACACCCGGACGAAGGTCTCCTGAACGACGTCTTCTGCCTCGTCCAGCGCACCAACGAAGCCCGAGGCGTAGTCAACCAGGGGATCCCAGTATCGCTCGAATAGCTCGCCAAACGCGAACGGACACCCTTCGAGGATGCGCCCCATCAGCACATCGTCGTTGTCTACCCTTCCCGATGGTGCGATCGACAGCCTTGCTTCAGCCTGACAAGCAATGCCCATAAAACCGGTCCTCCTGATGGCAGGTGAGGCACAGAAGCCAAACCGAAAGCCAACGAAACCGGAGCGGGAACGGAACCTCTCAGACGTTCCCGCGGGGGCGTACTCTGGGATACATGGTCCTCATCGATTTGAGCGCGTGCCGAGGAGCGGGTCTACTCGCCCGGCTGGAGTGAATGGAATTCTGGAGGGTAAGCGCCATCGACGGCGGGTGGCTCTTCCTGGGGACGTGGATTCGATCATCGAACAATGTATACGTCTACAACGACGTCGTGTGCAATGATGGTTGATCTTCGGGTGACCCGCTACGGGCCCGCCGTCGGGTCGGACCCGATCAATAGGGTTGTCGGTGGGGTGACTTCGCGTTTGTCGGAAACGGCGAGCGACAATCCTTTACTCAGGGGACGCCGCGTTCAACTCCGCGGCCACAAGCTCAACGTCGCTCATCACCCGTAGCAGATTGCCGCTCCAGATCTTCGTGATCTCCTCCTCGGTGTAACCCCGGCGGACAAGCTCGAGAGTGACGTTGAATGTCTCGGTGGCGTCGTCCCAGCCGTCGATTCCGCCGCCGCCATCGAAGTCAGAGCTGATTCCGACGTGGTCGATGCCGATCAGGTCCACGACGTAGTCGATGTGATCCACCAGGTCCGAGACGGCGGCCCACGGGGGTGGGGGGAAGTCACGGTCGAGCTCCTCCATCCGGCTTTCGTATTCCGCCCGCCGTTCCTCGGCGAGGGTCCGGAGAGCGGCCCGCACGCCGCCATCATTCGGAAGACCGAACTCTTCGCCAAGGGCGGTCAGAGCTGCCACCCGCTCGGGCGTCGGCTCAGGTGCGATCGTCAGATACGAGTCGAATGCCACGACCTGTACGACCCCACCGTTCCTCTGGAGCGCAAGGAGCTGCTCGTCGTCGAGGTTTCGGGTGTGATCAGCCAGGGCGCGTGCGGCCGAGTGGGATGCGATGACGGGTGCGCGGGTCAATTCCATCGCCTGCAAGTTCGCCTGTTTAGAGGGATGCGAGATGTCGATCATCACGCCCCACCGATTCGCCTCGGAGATCACTTCCCGGCCGAGCGGCGAAAGCCCGTTCCAGCGGTAACCCTCTGTCTCGCCAGCATGTGAATCGGAAAGCTGACTGAAACCGCTGTGCGCCAGCGAGAGGTAACGCACGCCCATGTCGGCGAACTTCTTCACATTCGTGATGTCTTCGCCGAGCGCATACCCATTTTCCATCCCCATCAGCGCGACCATCTTCCCCTCCGCCTGCAGTCGCGGGACGTCTGCGGCTGTGAGTGCCAAACCGATCCGGTCTGGCGCGAGCTCAGAGGTGAGGCGGTGGATTGCCTCTACCTTGGCGACAGCGAGGTCATGCGCCTGCTGATAACCCTCGGGGGTGAAGTCGTCCTGCTGGCCCTGAAAGATCGAAAAGAACGCGGCATCCAGTCCCCCCTCCTCCATCTTCGGCAAATCGACCTGCGTTTCCAGACCATTGACGTAGTTGGGCTGGTCGACCAGGAAGTTGTCGGGGTTGATGTCCACATGGGTATCCAGCGTCGTGACCCGGTCGTGAATCTCTCGGGCCTGAGCGACCAGGGCAGGATCGTCCGTCTGCGCTACGGTGCAGCTCGCCGCCGCTGCCGCCGCAATCAGCGCGAAAACAATCGATGGGTAACGCATACCAAACGCCCTTTGGATAAAGAGTAAAACCGTCTGAATGTCGCCCCCGGGATGTTGGCCGGGAATCGCAGCGTCACGGTCGGGACGACCCACGAGACGTCGCCGATGTCATCGGAGCCGGGGGGCGGCCGGGCCTGCGACGTCAAGGTCGTATGACGGGGCGGCAGAGGCAAGCCCGCTCTCCGCTTACCGCCTCGCGACAGGCTTCGCCGAACGACGACGGTCTCCTACCTCGCTCGCTATGGGCGCACGACGTAGTAATCGTTCTGGAAGTCGTGGTCGAGCTGGTGGATCTCCACCTTACTGAACCCGGCCTCGTGCAGCATCTTGGTCGCTCGTTCGCGGCCCCACATCGTCCCCAGGCCGTCGCCACCCTGGGCCAGCGACACGGTCATGCAGTGCATGCACGAGACGGTGTAGAGGAAGGGACCGACGGGATGGTCCATGTTCCCGTGCAGGTGGCTGTGGGCGTGGATGTCCTGCATCAGGTAGACACCCGACGGACGCAGTGAGCGACGGATCCCCCGGAGCAGGTTGGCCGGCTTCGCCTGGTCGTGGACGGCGTCGAAGGTGGTGACGAGATCGAACGCGTGCGGCTCTGCCGTCACGTCGAAGTCGGAGAGGTCGCGTACTTCGAAGCGGATGTTGGTCAGCCCCTGCGCCTCGGCCTGGGCAGTCGCGTGCGCGATGGCCTCGCTGGAGAGATCGTAACCGACGAAAGCACTCGCCGGGAAGTGCGAGGCGAGGTCGAGCAGCGCCCGACCACGGCCGCAACCGAGGTCCGCGATGTCGATCCCCTGCCCCAGCCGCTCCCGTAGCCCGGAGACCAGCGGCAGGATGTGGCTGTGCAGCGCCGGGAGCACCGTCTGACCGCTGTCCTCGGCCATCAGCTCGTGGAATCGATCGAACCGCGAGTAAGGGACCCCGCCGCCTTCGCGGAAACAGCGGATGATGTCGTCCTCGACACTCCCCAGGACGGGGATGTAGCCGGCGAACACGCCGAGGTCGGCTTCACCGGCCGCGGTCAGGAGCGCCGCGTGCTCGGGCGGAAGGCTGAAGCGGCCGAGATCGTCGACGTCGATGACCCTTCCGACGGCGAGCGCGCCGAGCCATTCACGCACATAGCGCTCGTCGAGGCCGGCGGCGGCAGCGATCTCCTCGCTCGTCGACGGCTCGAGCCGGCTCATCGTTTCGAACAGACCGGTCCGGTGACCGATCGACATCATGAGAAGCACGCTCGCTTCGTTCAGCGCGGCGAGAACGCGATCACCGAAGGCGTCCGTCCGGGCAGTGTCCAGCGGGCGGGACGGGTTGGACTGCGGGTCGAGAATCATAGACATCGCGGCATCTCCATGTTTCTTTGGGTTGGATCGAATCGATCGGCCTGTGTGAGATAAGGCGGAAGAGGACGTCGTAATCCCTCACGTTTTGACTCGATGGTGGTTGGCGCCGTCGCCATCGCGGGCGACAGCCACCTGATCTGAACCGCCGAGATGCCGAGTATGCAGAGAACGATTCGATGTGCACCTCCCTCTGCGTCGTCGGTGTCTCAGCGGCCAACTCCCTCGGAGGTTCGATCATGTCCAGGTTACACATAGCGAGATCGGTGGTTCTGCCCCTCCCAGTGTGCTCGCTGGCACTGGCCGCGTGCAGCGGGAGCGAGCAAGCCAGCGCCCTTCCACCGCAGCCGGTGGAGTGGCGCGAGGAGTTCCCGAGTTTCGCGAAACACACCGTCGATGGGGAGTTCCGGTCCGGCTACCAGGCACTGGCTGTCGACATCGACGGGGACGGCGCCGAGGACATCCTCGCGCTCTCGCGCACGCCGCGCTTGACTTGGTACCGGAATCCCGGCTGGGAGCCGTACGAAATCGTCACCGGCCTCGACGGGTTCATCAACGTCGCGGCGCACGACATCGACGGTGATGGAAACGTGGACCTGGCGCTGGCGAGCGACTTCGATCTGTCCAACTCGACCGGCGGCGGCCTCATCCACTGGGCGAAAGCGCCCGACGACCCTACCGCCGAAGATGATTGGCCGGTCTACCCGATCGACGCGGTGCCGACGTCCCATCGTCTCCGTTGGGCGGATCTGGAGGGGGACGGGACGAAGGAGCTATTGAACTTGCCGATCGTCGGCGTCGGAGCATCCGCACCAACCTACGAGGGCGCGGTCGAACTGCGGGCGTACCCCATCCCAGCCGACCCGGCGGGCGCGTGGGAGGCGGTGGTCCTCAACGATTCGAGCTTCGAGCTGTCGCACGGCCTCGCGGTCGTCGATTGGGACGGCGATTCGAGCGAGGATCTGCTCACGGCCAGCTCCGTCGGGGTATCGTTGCTGCGCCCGTCACTCGAGGGCGCAGCGGAGTCCATCGTCCAGATCGGGACGGGCCTCGAGGCGCCCGCGCCGGACCGGGGATCGAGCGAAGTCGGCCTCGGCGCGCTCGGCGACCAGGGCCGCTTCGTTGCGACCGTCGAGCCATGGCACGGCGACGAGGTGGTGGTCTACGTCGAGGGCGATGGTGAGGAGCTCCCATGGCCGCGCCAGCGGATCGGGACTGGGCTCGGCTCAGGGCACGGTCTGGTCGTCGTCGACCTGAACGGCGACGGCTTCGATGAGGTCGTGGCGGGCGGCCGAGGCGGCAACGACGACGCCAGTCTCTACATCTACCGATACCTCCCGGAGTCGCTGGAGTGGGAGACGATCCCGCTCGACGTGGGCGGGGTCGCGGTATCGAGCCTCGACGTTTCCGACTTCAACCAGGACGGCGCGCCCGACATCCTGGTGATGGGCTCAGCGACCCGAAACGTCGTCTGGTACGAGAACTCGGGAGTGGAGTAGGCGACACCTGGCCGAACGATCGTCATCAAGTCGGCCGCGAACGAACCCGTCGTGCGAAACGAACTCGGAATAAGGTAGATCACGCATCGTGAACGTTGTCCTCTTCGGCGCGAGCGGGATGATCGGCACGGGCGTTCTCATCGAAAGCCTCGCGGATGACCGTGTCGAGTCGGTGGTTTCCATCGGCCGACGGCCGTCGGGCCACAACCATCCGAAGCTCCGGGAGCTGATCCGCTCGGACCTCCTCGACTACAACGATATCCGGGAGCAGCTCAGGGGACTCGACGCCTGCTTCTACTGTCTGGGCGTGTCGTCGGTCGGTATGGACGAGGCAGCGTACACACACGTGACCTATGAGCTCACCGTCGCGGCCGCCGATGTTCTCGCTGAGCTGAACCCAAGGCTGACCTTCTGCTTCGTCTCCGGGGCAGGCACCGACAGCACGGAGGAGGGACGGGTAATGTGGGCGCGGGTAAAAGGGCGTGCGGAGAACGACCTGCTCGACTCACCGATCAAGGCCTACCTGTTCCGGCCCGGCTACATCCAGCCGATGAAGGGCGCGCGATCGAAGACGGCCCTCTACCGCGTCGCCTATCTCCTCATTGCCCCGTTCTATCCGATCCTGAAGCGGCTTGCACCGCGGCAAGTGACGACAACGGAGAACGTCGGAAGAGCGATGATCGAGGTGGCAGCGAACGGATTCGAGAAGAGGATCCTTGGCAATGCGGAGATCAATGACGTCGCGGGTCGTCAAATGACCCCCAGGTGAAGCTCACCCTGGTCAAACCGTCGCAGCGGAGACTCGCGACTCTTGCCCCCGAACCGTAACGGTCGGACGTGGGCAGCCGTTCCTCGTCTTCGCCCCGCTTGACACCTGATGACGCCACCCCATATGCTCGCCCCCCAAGCCGGGGCGGACTCACGCCGCCAATTCGACCCCCCTAACCCGCCGATGTGGTCATAGCCACGGATATGCGCATCCAGATCGCCCCTGCAGGCGGGCCATCGCCTGTTACTACCGATCCGGCAGAGGAGAGTGGCCCTCGGAGGACGCTCTTCGATCGGCTCTCCCGCTTGACGTTCACCCAGGCCGTGAGGCTCCTAGGCGCCGAAGGCAAACGCCTGCTGCACGCGGGCGGCGCATACGACATCGATCTCGAGGAGCAGGTGGAGCTGACGCGGGACGCCTTCCGGATTCGGTTCGCCGACACGCAAGTCACGATTTCGCTCAACCCTGCAGCGACGGATTGGCTCGGCTGGACTTGTGACACCTGTCGTCGTCCCTGTGCGCATATCGGCGCCGCCTTTTCGCTCATCCTGGAAGAGAAGTTGGCACTCGGCCTTTCCGCTCCGCCCCCCGAGCGAGTGCCGATCGAGAGCATGAACGAAGAGGAGTTGACGGCGCGGATGCTGGCCGAGCGGGCGGAGCGGGCTCGAGCCGAGAAGATGCGGCTGAAGTCGATAAATCCGGACGAAATCTGGACCGACTACGCGGTGACCAACGCCGCGTCCGGCAAATCGTACCGGGTCGCCCTGCGGGGTTGGGAGCGGGGAGAGTCATACTGCTCATGTCCCGACTTCCGCAAGAACACTCTCGGGACGTGCAAGCACATCAGCCATACGCTGGAGAAGGTGCGCCGGCGATTCCCGGCGTCGAAGCGGAACCGGCCGTACGAGCGCAGGGGGATATCGGTGCACCTGCTATATGGGAAGGAGGTGCAGCTGCGAATGGCATTGCCGGCGCGGCTCCCGGATGCTGTTGCGGAGATCGTCGAGCCACTACGGGATCGCCCTATCGCGGACCTCGTCGGCCTCATTCGACGCATACGGCTCCTCGAGCGCGATGGCGTGCCGGTAAACGTCTATCCGGATGCCGAGGAGTACGTCGACCACCAGTTGCTGATGGAGCGGATCAGGGCTCGGGCCTCCGAGATCCGCCGAGACCCGCACGGGCATCGCCTGCGAACGACGCTGCTCAAAACGGAGTTGCTCCCCTATCAGCTAGACGGCATCGCTTTCGCCGCCGGGGCCGGACGCGCGATCCTGGCGGACGACATGGGACTGGGCAAGACCATCCAGGGGATCGGCCTCGCTGAGCTCCTCGCCCGCGAGGCGGCTATCCAAAAGGTGCTCGTGGTCTGCCCCGCATCGGTCAAATCCCAGTGGCGGAACGAGATCCACCGCTTCTCCGAACGCGACTGCAAGGTGGTCCTTGGCCCGGCTGAGGAGCGGGCTTCGCAGTACGGGAGCTCCCCGTTCTTTACGATCTGTAACTACGAACAGGTCCTGCGTGATATTCTAGCGATCGAGCGGGTGCCGTGGGACCTGATCATTCTCGACGAAGGCCAGCGCATCAAGAACTGGGAGACGAAGACCACCCGGATCGTCAAGAACCTGCGATCGCGGTTCGCCCTCGTGTTGTCGGGTACGCCACTCGAGAACCGGCTCGACGACCTCTTCTCAGTAGTCGAGTTCGTCGATTATCGACGACTCGGCCCCGCTTTCCGGTTCTTCAACCGCCATCGGATCACCGACGAGAAGGGCAAGGTCCTCGGCTATCGGGACCTCGATGTTCTGCGGGAGAATCTCCGGCCGATCCTGCTGCGCCGGACCCGCGCCTCGGTGATGCCAGATCTGCCTCCACGCACCACCGCGATCGTCCGCATCCCGGCGACGGACGAACAGCTCGAGAACGACAGTGCCCAGATGAGGATCGTCAGCTCCATCGTTCGAAAGCGCTATATCTCGGAGATGGATCTGCTACGGCTGCAGAAGGCGCTGCTGCTCGCCCGAATGAATGCGAACAGCACGTTCTTGGTCGATAAGCAGCCTCCGGGATACTCGACCAAGCTCGATCACCTTCGCGAGCTGTTCGAGGAGTTGGCGGAGGAAGAGGATCGCAAGGTTGTCCTCTTCTCCGAATGGACGACGATGCTCGGGCTGGTCGAGACGCAGCTCGAAGAGCTGGGTGTCTCCTACGTCCGGCTGGACGGCGCCGTCCCGCAGAAGAAGCGCCAGGAACTGGTGGACCGGTTTCGGCGCGACCCTGCCTGCACCGCATTCCTGGCCTCCAACGCGGGCGCGACCGGTCTCAACCTTCAGGCTGCGAATACCGTAATCAATGTCGACCTGCCCTGGAACCCTGCGATCCTCGAGCAGCGTATCTCTCGTGTGCACCGCATGGGGCAGAAAAATCCGATCCAGGTCTACATCCTGGTAACGGAGGGTACCATCGAGGAAAAGCTTCTGGCCACGCTGTCTGCCAAGCACGAGTTGGCCCTCGCCGCATTGGACATGGACTCGCAGGTCACCGAGGTCGACCTTTCCTCCGGCATGGAGGAGCTGAAGCGGCGCCTCGAGTTGCTGCTTGGGGCAACGCCGGATGCCGCGGTCGACGAGTCGGAGAAGCGGCGCGTCGACGAGGAAATCGAACGTCGCGAACGTCAGGCACGCGTTGGCGAAGCGGGAGGAGAGCTGCTCAGCGCGGCGTTCGCGTTTCTCGCGGAGATGATACCGAAGGGCGCGGAGAGCGCGGCGACCGCGCAAATGGCCAGTCAGCTCAAGGCGCGGTTGGACGAGTGCCTAGACCGAGACGAGAACGGCCGACCCCGCCTGACCGTGACCCTGCCCAACAACGACGCGCTGGAAAACGTGACGCGGTCGTTGGCGTCGCTGTTGACTACCCGGTAGGAGTCGTTGACACCGCACAGCCTTGCCTGGGAGCAGCGGCTCCATCGGGCTCGTGCTTCCTTGTCGGCGCGCCCCGACCTGTACGATTTCTCTTCGGCCTTCCCCGAAGCCTATTATCAACGTCTATCGTCGACCGGCCGATATTTATCGGCCGCACCGTGTTCGCAGCGGCGCGATCGTCCCACACTTGTGGTCCGGGAAGGGATCGGACGCAAACGGGGGATTCGCCCCTGCTATCTCGAGTCGAGCCTCGGGGAGTTGGGCCGGCGGAGCATCCGTATCGACAGCAGCCCCACCCATATCCAGCCGGCCGAGATGCTCACCCGCTGGAAGAGACCGCCCGGTCCACCGCCGAACCAGGCTGCGCCCGCGGCGATGAAGAAGGCCGCCACCAGAAGGGCGGTGAGGAACGAGTACGCGGCCCAGATCCGACTGCCGGGCTGCGTGGCAAAGCGACGCCCAAAGACGAAAGCCGCTGCGCTCAGGCAGGCGAACACGACCAGCGACGCCATATCGTGAAGCTGACCGCGGACGCTCTGTGTGGTCGGGATCCCCGGGGGAGCTCCGGGAGGGTACCCGTAACTCGGGTCCATCACCAAGACACCCGCGCCGATCAGTCCGATTCCGAACGCGCCTATCAGGATGCGTCCCCTAGTCGCGCCACGCCCGGGCGTGAGGCCTCGTCGCGAGCCGATAGCGAAGGCTACCATGAGGATGCCGGTCACGATGAAGTTCGTGATCTGAACCCAGCCGCCCGGGCCCAGGCTCAACGCGCTGACTGGCTGATAGAGGGGATCGTACTGCGGACGAATCGCACCGGCCACGAGCCAGACGATGATGAACCCGAATCCACCGACGGCGCCTGCGGCTAACAGACTCCGAGTCAAGGTGTCGGCTTCACGATGCGGCATGAGTAACGGCAGTCCGAGAACCTAGGCGATTACGACTTCAGATCTCCCCGGCTCCCAAATGAACGTCCCTCGAAGCCTTACTGGGCGGCAGGCTTCCGAATCATCTCCACCACCTCAGCCACGATCTCGTTGGGGACGGGGATGGTGAGGTGATATTGGGCCACCTTCCACTCACCGTCCTCCCGCACCAGCACACCCGAGCCCCGGGTCTCGCCCAGGCCCTCGTTGTCGAGCAGCTCGTCGAACCAGCCGGTGCTTCCGTCGGGCGACAGGTAGATGTTCCGGGCCGTCGGCACATACGTCCAGCCTCGGCCAGCGTCGAAATAGGGCTTCACGTAGGCGCGGAACTCATCCACCGTCCAGTGCTCAGTCGCATCCGTGCCGATGAACACCCCGTCCGTCGCGAAAATCCCGAAGTAGCGATCGAAATCCGCTTCCGAGGCCGCAGCGTGGAAGGCGTCGAGAACGACCGAGATCGAGTCCCGGCTCGCTGCCCGATCCTGCGCGTCGAGAGGCATCGCGAACGCGAGCACCGTCGTGATGATGAGCAAAGGTGTTGACATCAACTTCATTTGTGGTCTCCCGGACGGGTTGGTCTTCGGACGCCTATGGTTTCGCCGGCCTTTCTTCGCCGCATCACTGATTGAGATCCTCGCTATCTGCATGGCGCGACGCGACGGGGTAAACGAAGCGTAACTGTAGGCATCCAGCGGCTCAAGGCATTGGCATCGGCGGAGACCGGCCTGGCCAAATCCCGGCCGGATCGCCGCAATCCCAACAATTGATAAACCCAAGCGCTTGCCTTAGATTCATCGATGCCAACGGTTCACCGTGAGAGCGGGTTCAGTTTTCGGGTCTACACGAAGGATCATGAGCCTGCCCACGTTCATGCCGTGTGCAGTGAAGGTGTCGTTGTAGTCAATCTTTCGCCGCCAAGCATTCGAGAAATCAGAGGAGGCGTAAGTGAGCAACGGGCGGCCAAGGCAAAAGTGATCGTTATCCGCATGAGGATGCAGTTTCTCAAGCGATGGAGACAGATCATGAAAGACGAACTGAGGGCTGAGATCGAAGCTGCCCGCGAGCGGGGTCGGATCGCCGACGAGACCGAGCCGCGCGCCGTATCGGCCCGGTACCGTCGTCGGACGAAGCGCATCGAAGTCGAGCTGAAGGACGGTTGCCTGTTCGCGTTTCCGGCTGAGCTCGGCCAGGGGCTTCAGGGGGCCACGGCGGAGCAACTCGCGAAGGTCGAAATCACACCGACAGGAGATGGCCTGCACTGGGAGGAGCTCGATGCCGATCTCTATGTGCCGTCGCTGCTGGCCGGCTACTTCGGGACCGAACGCTGGATGGCACGAATACTGGGGAAGAGAGGCGGGCAGAAGTCGAGCGAGGCAAAACGGATGGCTGCACGCATCAACGGGCGAAAGGGTGGACGCCCGAAGAAGACGAAGTCGTAGGCCGGCATGGTTGCCGCTAGCTGGTCACTGGCAAACCCGGCTCACGAACTACCGGGCCTCACCGCGTACCTCCAACAGTCGCGCCCAGTTTTCAGGTAGTCGATCGAGCCCCGTCACCTCCAGCAACCGATCGACCGAGAGCGGTACCGCCTTGAACTTCGCCTCGGTACAGACCGGGCCGTCGGGCCTACGTGCCCGAGTTCGCACGATCACAGGGTCCCACATCGCGCCCATCTCGTCGATCCAGCCGGTCAGCTCGAGCGCCTCGCCGATGGCGGGCTTGAGGTAGGTCGCCTCAGCGGAGCGGAGCAGCCATGCCGCCTCCGGATTGGGACCTAGGATGATGCAGACCCAGGTCGACAGAGAGTCAAAGGCGTTGAAGATGATGCCGGCACGCGAGAGGGCATCTCGGAGTTGATGAAGATGATCTCGCGATCCTCACTGGCGAGTAGGTCAGCGCCGGCTCCCAGAGCAGTTGGAATCGCCGCCGAGATACTGCTCCGCTCCCACCGTAAGGTTGGCGATTCTGCGCTGGCTGTCCTGGTTGCGGGTCTTCAGCTCGATGTTCGCCTCTTCCGCGATCCCGTTGACCGGTGAGCTCAGGGTCACGCCCGACCGGAGGCGGGTATTCACTTCGTCGCGCTGGCCGATCTCATCGACCTGATTGTAGACGGAGCGGGCGAACAGGAGCGTGCGATCGCTGGGCGCATACTCGACGTTGGCCGATCCCGACCAGCGGTCCCGCCCCTCATCCACGACCTTCAGCATCTGGTTTGGCGGGGATGGACGCACCGTCCAGATCCATCCACGGACCCTCGAGCCGGTCGAAGATGAAATCGCGGCGGGAGTATCCGCCTCCCAGGTAGACGCCGAGACGATCGTCGAGGAAGACGTCGCCGGCGCCGAAGCTGAGGGAGTAATCGGCCTGTTCGTTGACGCCGTTGCCTGGTTCAGCTCCGGCGAGATGCCGCGAATCGACACGTACCGCGGGTCGCCGACCCCCTGCTGAACCGAGACGCCGGCCAAGCGGCTCACGGCATCGGCCGGTGGCGGCCGGCCGGCACCGCGGGCAGAACGAAGCTTCCATTGTCCTGACTCAACGTTACCTCGATCTCTCCCGAGGCTGCGTCGACGGTCCTCACCTGAACGCCCCCGAGTGCCTTGCCCTCCGAATCCGTGACCACGCCGCGAATGGAGCCGGTGGAACCAGCTTGGGCAGACGCGATGCTCGGCTCCAGGAGGAGCAGGCATGCGACCAGCCCGGACGCCAGCCAGGGGATGTGCACTCTGATCATTTCTAGTTTCTCTATCCGCTCGGCAGGCTACATCGAAAAAGGCGGCGCCGCCCGAAGGGCCGTGGCGGCGTGGGATGCTCGGCGCCGTGGAGAACGACAAAGCGTAGGCTCCCCGGGTCACGGGAAGCTGCCGGTCCGGTCACGAACGTGTGTCCCGAGAGACACGATATCGCGGGCCGCCAGCGTCTCGTCGGGGCCGCTGGGGACAGTTGGTTGTGGTAGTGCGCCGCCTAGGCTAAAGGCCGTTGAAGAACAGGCAGCGGGAAGGCCGAAGAGAAATCGTGCAGGTCAAGGCACGCGACGAGCCGCGCGTGAGGCGTACTGTTGTACGCCGCGGGGAGCGGCGCGGAA
Source organism: Gemmatimonas sp. (assembly GCA_009380025.1). GTDB lineage: Bacteria > Gemmatimonadota > Gemmatimonadetes > Longimicrobiales > Longimicrobiaceae > WHSP01. Next base: position 18,201 of record WHSP01000070.1, read on the forward strand.
GCGCAACGCAGAGATGCGTGATTTATCAACGGCCTTCTTGGGAAGCTGAGCTAGCGGCACGAAAGGGAGGAGATTCGTTGAGGGACTTCGACTCGGCGACGATCGACGAGTCGAGAGGATACGCCCAATTTTTTGTGTTTTAGTGCCTTCTGTGGCCAACATCCTCCTTGCTTCTGACGTCGCTCACGATGTTCGCGTTGGCTCTGTCGTACGGTTGAAGCCGAGCCTGGTAGCGCGAGCCTACCCCGCGGGGTACCAATCGTGGACGCGCACTTTGATCGAGGAGTCGCGCAGCGCCTCGACGAATTCGTCGATCGGCTGCTCGCGATAGTGGTAGGGGTAGACGACGTTCGGATTGATCTGCCTGACGCACTCGGCCGCCGCGAGCGGGGGCATTCGGCCATGGGGTAGGTTCATCGGGACGAACATGATGTCGATCTCTCGAATGCTCTCCATTTCGGGGACACATTCGGTCACGCCGGCGAGGTATACTCGCGTGTTGCCGAAGGTGACAATATATCCGTTCCCCTCGCCCTTGGCGTGGAAAGGTTCGCCCGGGAGGATGTCGTACATCGGCACTGCCTCGACGTCGATCCCGAAGAATTCCCTGACGTCCCCGTTGTCCATGACGATCGCATCCGGGATCTGCGAAAGCCGCTCGCTGCTCCCATCATCGCGGGCCTCCTCCGGAAGATCGGAGACCACGACCGGCGCGCCGGGTTTGCGAAGCGTTGCGATCAGCTCGGGGTCCAGGTGGTCGGCGGGTGTGTCGGTGACGAGGATCAGGTCGGCCGGGCCCGCGGCGGAGTAGTCTCCGCTGCTCCACGGATCGACATGGACGACCAGCCCGTCGTACTCGAGCTGCACGCTCGCCCCGACGAAGGGCGTGATCCGCAGGTCGTCCTGGGCCATAGCTTTGCCATGACCCAGGCTGATGCTGGCCAGGAGCGCGACCATGGCCACCCCAGGAGGGAATGGAGGAATCCTTCTCTTTGTTCTCTGTGCCTCTGCGGTGATCATTGCCGTTCTGGAAGGCGTAGAGCGACGAGGGAGCCCGGCAGCCCATCGCCGGAAATCGCCACCACGATGTGCTGCCGTCCCTCGCGCATGTAGGTCATCGGTGCCGTGTCCGTCGTTCCGGGGAGCTCGATCGTGCCGACCCGCTCGCCGGTCCGCTTGTCGACGGCGTGGAAACGGGGCTCGCCACCGCGGCCCTCCCCGTACATCAGCAACGACCGCGTGACGATGGCCGTCGCGTGCGCCGACTGCCCGGTGTTCGGCAGCTCGACCCCCTCGAGCAGCGGATGGTCGCGGATCCTCTCGGGCGTGTCACCGTTCGGGATCCACCAGAGATGCTCGCCGGTGTTCATGTCGATCGCGGTGATCCGGCCCCGCGGCCCCTTGAAGATGAAGTCGTCGGGCAGGCCCGCGAAGGGGTTCTCCTCGGCGCCTCCACCGCCGTTATCATCGCCGGGGCTGCCAGCTTCAGCGCGTGCCCACTCGACCACGGTGCTTCCCGTCTGGAGGTCATGGTCGCGCTCGATGGCAGGAG
>WHSP01000070.1:19762-21094 GCA_009380025.1 Gemmatimonas sp.
GGCGTGTCACCGTTCGGGATCCACCACAGATGCTCGCCAGTGTTCATGTCGATCGCGGTGATCCGCCCGTATGGCGGCCGATAGATCGGCAGTCCCTCGATCCCGGAGAATCCACCACTCCCGCCGTGGACCCACTCGGCGACGGTCCGGCCTGTCGTCGCCCTCCTCCTCGAATCGCCGTCGGCGTCACCGTCGACGAGACCATCGTCCACTTCGTGACCCGGAATGAGGACGACCCCACCACACGACTTGACCGACGCCACGTAGAGGATCCCCGTCTCCGGATCGGCAACGCTGCCGCCGGGGATGTTCGTGCCCCCGCCGGCACTCGGGCAGAAGACGGCGCCCTCCTTTCCCTCGTCGTTGTCACGGTGTAGTGGCGGGTTGAACATCGGCCCCCACGTGTAGTCCTCGAGGATCTCCAGCGCGCGCGCCCGAAGCTCCGGCGTGAAGTCGATCAGCTCTTCCTCGGGCAGACCCTGCATCTCGTAGGGAAGCGGGCGCGTGGGAATCGGCTGCGTCGGTGACGTCTGCTCTCCCGGCACGACCGATTGCGGGACGGGTCGCTCGACGATCGGCCAGATCGGCTCCCCGGTCTCACGGTTCAGCGTGTAGACCATCCCCTGCTTGGTCGTCTGAACTGCCGCAGGTACCCGCTCGCCATCGACGGTCAGGTCGAGGAGGATCGGAGGGGCAGGATTGTCGTAATCCCATACGTCGTGATGGACGGTCTGGTAGTGCCAGATCCGCCGGCCCGTCTGGACGTCCAGGGCCAGGACACTCGTCCCGAAGAGGTTGTCGCCGGGGTGGAAGCCGCCGTAGTAGTCGCTGGTCGGCGGATCGGTGGGGACGTAGACGATCCCCCGCTCGGGGTCCGCGGACATCGGCGCCCACGACGAGATGTTCCCGACGAACGACCACGCATCGTTCTCCCACGTCTCGTGTCCGAACTCGCCGGGCTGGGGGATTACCTTGAACGTCCAGAGGTGATCGCCCGTACGTGCGTCGTAGCCGAGGATGTCGCCCGGGACGTTCTCCATCCGGGTCTCGAACCGCCCGGTCTGGTGGGCATTGCCGACGATGACGACCCCGTTCACCACGATCGGCGGCGACGAGTTCGAGATGCTGCCGATGGAGTCCGGGTTCCCGTAGTAGGGGTCGTACGGCAGACCGAGGTCGGCGAGCATGTCGACGACACCGGTCTCGGGGAATCCTTCGATCAGTACCGACTCTCCGAACCCTTCGAGCGGCAGGCCGGTCTCGGCATCGAGTGCGTGGAGGAAGAAACCGGGGCTGACGTGGTAGATGACGCTCTGTCCGTCGACCTCGGCG
>WHSP01000071.1 GCA_009380025.1 Gemmatimonas sp.
AGCGGAGACCCCGCAGTCTGTTCCGGGGTCACGACGAAGGTTTGACCATCCCGCCTCCGGATGCGCACCGCACCCTCACGACGGGCCTGTTCCAGAAGCGCGGCGAAGCTCTGGCGAGCCTCTGTATACGTGTAGACCCTCATGATCCTACCTCCAGGACTTCGACGGATGCCTGCCGTGCCGCTCGGAGAAGCCCGCGATCTAAGGCAAGAAGCGGACACCGATGCGTTCGTGCTGCTGCAATGACGTATGCGTCGTATGCACCTGCTAACATCCAGCAGAGTCTCTCATCGAAGCCGCCTCTTGGCGATGCTCGATGTGCTCGTGTAGGGCCATGTTGATGAGCGTCTTTGAAATCGTATTGACTTTCATGGTTCAGCCCGGGAATACCGGTTAGGTTTACACTACAGGCGAGAATGCACATCGAATCATGATCGGGATGGGTCTGGGTTGAGGGGTTTGAACTCGTGGCCGATTCGACATAGGTTTGCTTGTAGTCCTCCCCCGCCGCCTGCACCCACCCCGACGCCCTCCAGATCGAACCATGGAAACCACCGAGACGACGACCACTGCCGCGGGCGACGAGCAAGAGAAGGTCTCCCTATGGGAGGATTTTATCGATATCTACTTCTCTCCGCAGGAGGTATTCGCCCGGCGCGCTGACGGTGGCCGTTGGGGGCTGCCACTGCTACTCGTCATGGTGCTGATGGTGGTGCTCTATTTCGCCAGCCAATCGGTTCTCGGGCCGGTGGTGGAGCAGGAGCTCACGCGGGCGATGGAGGGCAACACGGAGGTGACGACGGCGCAGATGGAGCAGGCACGGGAGATGGCGAGTACGTTCGGGCTGATCGGGTTCGTCGTGACCTACCCGATCTCGATCTTACTCGCCGGAGTCTTGCTCTGGGGAATCGGCAAGCTGTTCGATTCGGTTGCGACGGTGGGCGGTGCGGTGCTGATCGCCACTTACGCGCAGTTTCCGCGCTTGCTACAGCAGGCCCTGTACCTCCTGCAGGGGTTGGTTCTGGACGTCGACTCGATGGAGTCGATCCAGGGGCTGTCGATCGGGCCGGCGCGGTTCCTCGATCCGGACGCGGTGTCGCCGGTTGTGCTCGGCCTCGTTGGCCGGCTCGACGTATTCATCCTCTGGGGCACGGTGCTCCTCGCGATCGGTCTGCACCAGATCGGGCGGGTCCCCCGGGCGCAAGCCTACTTCGCCGCGGCGCTCGTGTGGGGTCTCGCCGGACTACCGATTCTCATGGGGTCGCTGATGGGTGGGGGGTGAGCGGCGTCGAGCTACGAATCATCGCCATTCCCCGCCTTTCCGCGCGGCATCTTCCCGCTCGGCGCGGACAGCCGTCCGGCCTCGATCAGCGCTCGACGGAGCACGAACTCGAGCTGGCCGTTCGCGCTCCGCAGCTCGTCGGCCGCCCAGCGACGCAGAGCGTCGAGAACGGCCGGCTCCGCCCGCAGCAGGAATGTCTCACGCTTCGACACGACGAGCCGTTCCCCTCAGTTGCAAATCCGGTAGATGTTGAATCCCTTCCGGTCTCATGCGTCCGCCTCTAGTGATACAGACTCCCCGTGTTGATGACCGGTTTGCGTGTGCTGGTCGCTGCACAACACGACCAGGAGGTTCGACACCATCGCAGCCCGGCGCTCGGCGTCCAGCTCCACGAGGTTGTTCTCCTCCAAGTGGGCGAGCGCCATCTCCACCATCCCGACCGCTCCTTCGACGATCTTCGCGCGAGCCGCAACCACCGCCTGCGCCTGCTGACGCTGTAGCATCGCCGCCGCAATCTCCGTCGCATACGCGAGGTGGCTGATCCTCGCCTCGATTACTTCCACTCCCGCCTTGTTCATCCGCTCCTGGATGTCCGAACGGAGCTGGCGCGAGACTTCGTCCGTCTCGCCGCGCAACGACATCTCGTCGTCGCCACCGTCGTACGGGTGCCGACTCGCCAGATTCCGCAGCGCCGACTCGCTCTGGATCGCCACGTAGTCCTCGTAATCGTCCACCTCGAGGAGCGCTTCGGCGGTGTCCACAACCCTCCACACGACCACCGCAGAGATCTCGATCGGGTTGCCATCCCGATCGTTCACCTTCGACGGCCGGAACGCTGACCTCCCCTTCGGCGTCACGACGTTGCCTGACGAGTCCTTCGCTTCGTGGATCGCGGTCGAGCCCGTCTCGAAGTTGCGCACTCGCAGCGACACCTTCTTCTTCGTGTAGAACGGGTTCACCCAGTAGAACCCCGACTCCTTCGCCGACCCCCGATACTCGCCGAACAGCAGGAGGACCCGTGCCTGGTTCGGCTGGATCGCCTTCAGCCCGAACAGCGCGACGAAGCCCGCCAACACGGCGGGAATGCTGACGAGCACGAGGATCGGGGCGGTACCGATCGCGACGACCGTACCGATGATTCCGAGCGTGATGAGCCCGAGCCAGACGAAGAGGGGCCCCCAGCCCGACCTCGCCCGAAATGGAACCTCACGTACCATGGCCAGCCTCCTCGAAGTCGACGAAAGAGTGATATTGATATGATATCATATCAATATCGTATGTCAAGATCTGAGAGGTCTCACGCGGAGACGCGAAGGACGCGGAGAACGGCTCGATGCACCTCTGCGCTCTCCGCCTCTCTGCGGTAGATTCTGTAGTTTGGAGGCGTTCGCAGTGCTCAACGACTAGGGAATGCACATGGAGAATGGACATCGCCCGAACGGACAGGGCTTTCCGTTGTCGGTATTGGATCTGGCGCCCATCGTCGAGGGGTCGACGGCAACGCAGGCGATTCGGAACTCCCTCGAGTTGGCGAAGCTGGCGGAGGAGCTTGGGTATCGGAGGTACTGGTTCGCGGAGCACCACGGAATGGCGAGCATTGCCAGCTCGGCCCCGGAGCTTTTGATTTCCCGGACCGCGGCGGTGACGGAGCGGATCCGGGTGGGTTCAGGCGGGATCATGCTACAGAACCACGCACCGCTGAAGGCGGCGGAGGCCTTTCACACTCTCGAGGCGATGTTCCCCGGGCGAATCGATCTGGGGATCGGGCGGGCGCCCGGGACCGATCCGAGGACATCGCAGGCCTTGCGGCCGTTCGAACCGCAACGCTTTGGCGAGCACCTGACCGAGTTGATCGGCCTGTCGCGCGGTACCCTGCCCGGGGATCATCCCTTCCACGGGGTGCGGGTGATCCCGAGTGATGTGACGCTGCCACCGATCTGGATGCTGGGATCGAGTGGCGGGAGCGCACGGCTGGCGGGCGAGTTGGGGCTCGGTTACAGCTTCGCACGACACTTCAGCCCCGCGCCGCCGAAGCCGGCGATCGACTTGTATCGCGACAGCTTTCGGTCTTCGGAGCAGTTCGCCCGGCCGCACGTGATCCTCGCCGTAGCGGTGGTGTGCGCGGAGACGGATGAGCGTGCAGACTATCTCGCATCCTCGATGGACCTGGGCTGGACGCGAATCAATCGAGGCGAATTTCGACCGATCCCGTCACCGGACGAAGCGGACGCATATGATTTTACGCCTCAGGAGCGGTTGGTGGTCGAGCGATACCGGCGGCTCGTCTTCGTTGGGGATCCCGCGACGGTGAGGACTGCCGTCGAGGAGGTCATCGCGGAGACTGGAGCGGACGAGGTCATCGTCACATCGACGATCTTCAGCCACGAGGAGCGGATGCGCTCGTACGCGCTGCTGGCCGAGGAGTTCGGATTGGGCTCGTCGGGTTGAGTGAGGCAAGCCTCGAAGTCCGAAAACGGCGAGACAGTTCGGCCATCGTGCGCTAGAGTAGATCCATACGGAAGTCTCACACGGAGACGAGGAGGCGGCGGAGGCACGACGAGCAGCTCCGAGGAATCTCTCACCGCATCTCCGCGGCTCCGCGTGAGGAACTGGCGCGCCGACCTTTGAAACGGATGACGCTATCGTGACACTCGATCCCACGAGCTGCTACCGGGCGCTGGCGACCCACGATTCGCGCTTCGACGGAGTCTTCTTTGTCGGGGTGACGACGACGAAGATCTACTGTCGGCCAGTGTGCCGGGCGCGTCTCCCGGGGCCCGACCGGTGCCGTTTCTACCCGAGCGCCGCCGCCGCGGAGGCGGCCGGATTTCGACCGTGCCTGCGGTGCCGGCCGGAGAAGGCCCCGGGCCGGTCGATAGTGGACGCGAGAGCCCGACTGGCGCGAAGTGCGGCAGCGCGGATCGAGGCGGGGGCGATGAACGGCGGCGGTGTCGAGGACCTGGCGGCGGCGCTGCATACCTCTTCGCGGCAGCTCCGGCGTGCGGTCCGGCGCGAGTACGGCGCCACCCCGGTGCAGCTGGCGCAGACCCATCGGCTACTGCTTGCGAAGCGGCTGTTGACCGAGTCGGATATGTCGATGACCGAAATCGCGTTCGCGAGCGGTTTCTCGAGTGTCCGGCGGTTCAATGCACTCTTCCGTAGCCGTTATCGACTCAGCCCGACGAATCTGCGGCGAGGTCGGCGTGGTCGGAGCGGGCGGAACCAGGGTGGCGAGACCTTCACGCTCGCCCTCGACTATCGCCCACCATTCGACTGGGAGGCGCTGCTCGGCTTTCTTGCGGGCCGAGCGGTGCCGGGCGTCGAGGCCGTCCACGATGGGCACTACGCCAGGACGGTGGCGATCGGGGAGCATCGGGGCTGGGTCGCCGTCAGCCCGGTGGCTGACCGATCGACACTACAGGCTGAGGTCTCGATTTCGCTCGCACCGGCGCTGATGCCGCTGCTCGCCCGGCTCCGCGTTCTATTCGACCTCGACGCGGAGCCCGAAACGATCGCGTCACACCTCGTCGCCGACCCGATCCTGGCGCCGTACGTTCGGCGACGGCCTGGCTTGCGGGTGCCAGGGGCGATGGACGGCTTCGAGCTCGCCTTCCGGGCGGTCCTCGGTCAGCAGGTGAGCGTGGCGGCAGCATCGACACTCGCCGGTCGGATCGCCGAGCGGTTCGCCGAATCCGCGGATACGGGTGTGAGAGAACTCTCCCGGTTCCCGGTGACGGCCGCCCGCCTCGCGGACGCCGGCGCGGATCGGATTGCGTCTCTCGGAATGCCTCGCTCGCGGGCTGCATGCATCGCCCACCTCGCGCAGCGCTTTGCCGAAGGCGAGCTTCGGCTCGAACCCGGCGCTGATGTCGACGAGACCACTCACCGCCTGGAGGAGCTGCCAGGGATCGGTCCGTGGACCGCTCAGTACGTCGCGATGCGTGCCCTCCACTGGCCGGATGCGTTCCCGCACTCCGACCTCGGCATCCGCAAGGCCTTCGGCGACTCCTCTCCATCCCGACTCCTGCGGGCGGCAAGCCGATGGCAGCCCTGGCGTGCCTACGCCACGATGCACCTCTGGCAAAGTCTGTCCGACAGGCCGGAACTCGACAAACCACGACAGGAGGTCGCATGACCGAAACACGATACTACGACATCCAGGAGAGCCCGATCGGGGACCTCCGCCTGACTTCCGACGGCGAGTTTCTGACGGGGATCTGGATGCTCGACCCGGACGACGAGGTCCAGCCACGGTCCAGGACGGGCATGAGCTGGGTCCGCACCTCCTCCCCCTTCAAACATGCACGGGAGCAACTCATCGCCTACTTCACCGGGGGCCTCTCCGAGTTCACCCTGCCTCTCGCAACCCGCGGCACACCGTTCCAGATGCGCGTCTGGGAGGGTCTCCGCTCGATCCCCTACGGCCAGACGATCAGCTACGGCGAGCTCGCGCACCGGATCGGCGATCCCAAAGCCGTCCGGGCCGTCGGGTCTGCCAACGGTCGTAACCCGCTCCCTATCGTCCTCCCCTGCCACCGCGTGATCGGCGCCGACGGATCCCTCACCGGGTACGGCGGCGGCCTCGACCGAAAGCGCACCCTCCTCGAGCTCGAAGGGGTCGCGCTCGCCGGGACGCGACAGGCCGAGTTGTTTATCTGAGAGCACGAGTCGTTATCCTGCAAAGAAATATTCAATCGCCGAGACGCAGAGAACGCAGAACTTGATTGGGGGTTTTTCTCTGCGTTCTCGGCGTCTCGGCGGTTGAGTTCATGCTGGAACCCCCCGGATCCACCCGGGAACCATTGACACGGCCCGATCTTAACCATATGGTTTGACCAGACGGTCAATACGCCGCCCGACGAACCCTCATCCATGGCGAAACGCGACGAAGTAGAGAGAGAAACCGGGGAAGCGATCCTCGACGCGGCGCACACGGTTTTCCTGCGGCGCGGGACGGCCGGGGCGCGGATGCAGGAGGTGGCGGACGAGGCGGGGGTGAACAAGGCCTTGCTGCACTACTACTTCCGTAGCAAGGAGGGACTTGCGGAAGCCGTGTTTACGCGAGCTGCCCGGAGGCTGTTTCCGCCGGTGCTGGCGATCATGGGATCGGAGGCGGCGATCGAGGAGAAGGTGGAGCAGATCGTGGAACACGAGCTGGAGATCCTGTCGGAGAGCCCGTACCTGCCAGGCTACCTGATGAGTGAAATCCACCATCACCCGGAGCGACTGGAGCAGCTCATGTCGATGACGATGTCGGGCGTCTCCCCGGCGCATCTGCTTCCGCCGATCGTGGAGAAGCTCCGGAGACAGATCGACAAACGAGTGGAAGCGGGGACGCTGCGGCCGATCAGCCCCGAGCAGTTCATCATCAATCTGATCGCGCTGTGTGTCTTCCCGTTTGCCGCGCGACCGATGCTCGAGCTGGCGCTGGGGCAGGGTGGGCGCGGCTTCGAGGTGCTGATCGAAGAACGCAAGCGCACGCTGGCGGCGTTCTTCCTGAACGCGATGCGGCCATGAACTGCCTGACGCTTCCAGTGCTGCTCGCGCTCGCAACGGCTCCGGCCGCTGTTCCGGACACGCTCGACCTTGCCGAGCTGCATCGAGCAGCCCTCGCCAGCGATCCGCGGATCCAGCAGATCGAGCTGCGGGAACAGGCGACGGAGTTGCGGCTGCGGAATCTGTCGGTCGAGCGTCTGCCACGGTTCAGCGTCACGAGTGAGCTCGCGTACCAGTCGGAGGTAGCGACGATCCCGATCGACGTCGCGGGCGCTGCCGTCCCGGTGCCCCCGAAGGGTCGATACGAGACCGCCCTCGGCGTGGACTGGCTGCTCCACGACAGCGGTCTCGGGGCCCGTCGAGCGGCCGCGCGAGCGGAGCTAGCAGCGGACCGCGCGCGGGTGGTCGCCGAGCTCTACCCCCTGCGCGCTCAGGTCGACGACGCCTTCTTCACCGCTCTCCTCCTCCAGGACCGCGAGACGGAAGCGGCGCTCGTGGTGCAGGACCTTCAGGCGCGTCTCGTCGAAGTCCGGACGGGCGTTGTCGAGGGGGCCGCGCTGCCGGGCGACACGGCAGCCGTTCGGGCGGAGCTGCTTCGGGCGAACCAGCAGCTCGCCGAGCTAGGCGCCGACCGGCGCGCGGCGATTGCCATCCTGGAAGGGCTGACTGGCTTCGAGATCGCTCCGGGAACCGTGCTGGAGCTGCCCGATCTCGCCGACGCGGTAGATGAGGCGATCGCGTCGGCGGCAGACCCCACATCCCCGACTTTAGCTCAACATCCGCAGTTCGACGTCCTCGAGGCCGAGCGCGCGCGGCTCTCCGAGGAGGAAGGTGTCATCCGCTCCCGGTCGATGCCGGAAGCCTCGGCGTTTGGGCGCTTCGCGTACGGGCGGCCCGGGCTCGATCAGTTCACCAACGACCCGCGCGAGTACTGGCTCGCAGGTGTTCGGGTGCAGTGGCGCCCATGGGATTGGGGCACCCGGCGGCGCGAGCGGCAGGCGCTCCAGATCGAGCAGGAGATCCTGGAAACGCAGGCGGAGTCGTTGAGCGACCGGCTGAGGCGCGAGGTTGAGCTGCCGCTCGAATCGATGGAGCGGCTCGAGGGAGTGCAAGCGACCGACGACGAGATCATCGCCCTACGCGAGCAGATCGTCCGACAGGCGGAGCTGCAATTCGGGGAGCGCGTGATCAGCGTGACTGACTACGTCGACGCTGTAACCGATCTGGAGGCCGCGCGCGTCGCACGGCTCATCCACCGAGCCGAGCTCGCTCGCGCCCGCGCCGCCTACCTGACCACCCTCGGCATCGAGCTGCCCCTGACGCCATGAGCACTGGAATTTCGCGAAAACGCATACACCTGGGCACGTCTGCGCTCATGCTGGCGCCCTTGCTGGCGGCGTGTGCCGATACGGAACCCGACGCATACGGGAACTTCGAGGCTCGGGAGGTCGTGATCTCGGCCGAGGTCGGGGGTACGTTGGTGCGCTTCGATGTCGAGCGCGGCGATCGCATCGGCGCCAGCACCGACGTCGCGCAGATCGACACGATCCCCCTGGCGCTGCAGCGGGACGAGATCGCGGCGCAGCGCGACGCCGTCCACATCCGGACGACGGAGGCCACCGCCCAGATCGCCGTGCTGGAGGCGCAACTCGAGACCGCCGTCGACGAGTACGAGCGGACGAAGCGTCTCTACGACGCCCAGGCGGCGACTTCGCGGCAGCTCAACCAGGTTGAAGGCGAGGTCCGGGTCCTCCAGCATCGGATCCAGGCCGCGAGCGCACAGGCGGGTGTCGCGCAGCAGGAGGCCGGAGGAGGCGACGCCCGCATCCGCCAGATCGAGGACCGGATCGACCGCAGCCGGATCATCAATCCGATCGACGGAACCGTGCTGATGACCTACGTCGAGGCGGGTGAGTTCGTCCAGGCGGGTACGCCGCTCTACCGGATCGCCGACACGGACACGCTGACGCTCCGGGCCTACGTGACCGGAGCGCAACTCGCGGAGCTGCGGCTCGGAGCCGAGGTTCAGGTTCAGGTCGACGCCGGCGCCGACGAGCTCGTCGGGCGCCAGGGCCACATCGTCTGGATCTCGTCCGAGGCCGAGTTCACTCCGACGCCCATCCAGACCCGCGAGGAGCGAACGGACCAGGTCTACGCGATCGAGGCTCGGGTCCCCAACCCCGACGGACTCATCAAAATCGGGATGCCAGGCGAGCTGATCCTGCTGGCGACGGACGAACCGGAGGACGGCGAGCCGGAGGATGTCAGACCAGGCGACGACGAGTCGGGCGATGACGGGCCGACCGCGGACCCGCTGCCACCTCCTTCCCGATGAAGACATGCTGACCCGTGGCCGGACGACGTCCCCGTGCCGAGAATCCCGCGGCTGGACCGCCGAATCCAGAGGGAGGTTGACGAAGCAACCGGATCCGGCATCCCGGGAGCGCGGGCGTCCCGCCCGCATCGACGACAGACAGCGGCGAGCGAGGACGCCCGCGGTTCCAGGAGGGTCTCCGAGCGATCCTACACCCTCCCTGCTCATGACCGAAGTCGCTCGATGACGGCCACCGACGCCTGCGCAACGCCGCTCGACCGCGACGATCCCGCCGTGCTCGTAGCCGGGCTCGTCAAGCGATTCGGAGGAACCGTCGCGCTCGACGGCGTTTCATTCTCTGTTCGACCCGGCGAGCTCTTCGGCCTGCTCGGCCCCGACGGCGGGGGCAAGACCACCCTGTTCCGCATCCTCACGACCCTCCTGCTCCCGGACGACGGCTCTGCACGCGTGCTCGGCCTGGACACCTCAACCGACCTCTGGGCGATTCGATCGCGCGTCGGATACATGCCGGGCCGTTTCTCGCTCTACCCGGACCTGTCCGTCGCAGAGAATCTGGACTTCTTCGCCTCCGTCTTCGGTACCTCCGTCGAGGCGGAGTACGACCTGATCGCACCGATCTATCAGCAGATCGAGCCGTTTCGCGACCGCCGCGCCGGCGCGCTCTCCGGCGGGATGAAGCAGAAGCTCGCGCTCTCCTGCGCCCTCGTTCACCGGCCGGACATTCTCTTCCTGGATGAGCCGACGACCGGGGTCGACGCCGTCTCGAGGCGCGAGTTCTGGGACCTCCTTGCGGGCCTGCGCGCGGGCGGCCTCACGATCGCCGTATCGACTCCCTACATGGACGAGGCCGACCGCTGCGATCGGGTCGCGTTGATCCAGAAGGGGCGGATCCTCGCGGTCGACACGCCCGCGGGAATCGTCGATCGCCACCCTCTGCCGATTCTCCGCGTGGCGACCCCCGATCGGTACCGGTCGATCCAACTCCTCCGGAGCTACCCCCACGCGCACTCGGTCTACCCGTTCGGCGAAAGCCTCCACTACACCGATGCTCGCGGGGATGTGGACCCGGCGGCGCTGGCTTCCGAGCTTCGCGCCTACCTCGATCGTCAAGGCGTCCTCCAACCCGAGGTCGAACCGATCCGTGCGGGAATCGAGGATTGCTTCATGGCGCTGATGGACGACCCGAGTCTGGAGCCAGAATGAGCGCCGTGCCAGTGTTTGTTGCGTTGGCCTCACGCGGAGAACGCGGAGGTGCGGAGTGAACCGCCCTGAGAACGTCTCCGGCCCGGCGCCTCCGCGTGAGCTCCGTCTCGCCCAGATCCAGCCGGCAATCGAAGTCCGCAGCCTTACTCGTCGGTTTGATGACTTCACCGCGGTCGACGCGATCTCCTTCGACGTCCAGGCCGGCGAGGTCTTCGGCTTCCTCGGCGCGAACGGGGCGGGGAAGACGACCGCCATTCGGATGCTGATTGGCCTACTCGCTCCGACTTCCGGCGAGGCGCGCGTTGCTGGCCACGATGTACGCATGGAGGCGGACCGGATCCGTCGGCGGATCGGCTACATGAGCCAGCGATTCTCCCTCTACGAAGACCTCACGGCTCGCGAGAACATTCGACTCTACGCCGGGATCTACGGCCTCTCGGACGCAGCGATCCGCGAGCGCACTGAAACGCTCCTCAACCGTCTCCGCCTGGACAGCCACGGCGACACGCTCGTTCGGTCACTCCCTCTCGGGTGGCGGCAGAAGCTCGCCTTCTCCGTCGCGATGGTCCACGAGCCCGAGATCGTTTTCCTCGACGAACCGACGGGCGGAGTCGATCCGATCACCCGACGCCAGTTCTGGGAGATGATCTACGAGGCCGCCCAGAACGGCACGACGATCCTCGTCACCACCCACTATATGGACGAGGCCGAGTACTGCGATCGCGTCTCTATCATGGTCGAAGGTCGAATCGCCGCCCTCGGCACTCCCGCGGAGCTGAAGGCCGAGTTCGGGGCGAGCACCATCGAGGATGTTTTTGTCCAGCTCGCCAGGCCGACGGCCGAAATTGCCGCCGGAATGGCTGCTGGGTCCGCGGGCACGCCGACTTCCCGAACCATGCCATCCGGATGAACGCTCTTCGCGGCTTCATCCTCAAGGAGGCGCATCACATTCTACGCGACCGGCAGACACTGACGATCCTCCTGCTGCTGCCCCTCGCGCAGGTGCTGCTCTTCGGGTTCGCCCTCCGCACCGACGTCCAGAACGTGCGGGTCGCGGTCGTCGACGCCGCGCCCGACTACGCCACCCGTGAGCTCCGCGGCCGCTTCGACGGGACCACTGTGTTCGAAGTCGTCACGACTGTCCCGACCAGCGCCGCATTGCCCCCGCTCTTCGAGCGCGGCGCCATCGATCAGGCGCTCGTCTTCGGCCCCCGCTTCGCCGAGCGCCTGGCCAATGGGGACGCCGCCGAGCTCCTCGTCGTTACCGACGCGACCGATCCGAACACCGGCAGCGCGATGCAGGCCTACGCGACCGGCGTCGTGCAGGAGTACGAACGTGAGCTCAGCCTTGGCCGGGCGACCGGCACCCGGATCCTCCCACAGGTCCGGATGCGCTTCAATCCGACGCTCGAGAGCGTGAACCTCTTCATCCCCGGCCTCATCGCGCTCGTCCTGACGCTTGTGTCCGCCCTGATGTCGGCGATCTCGCTCTCCCGTGAGAAAGAGCGGGGAACGCTCGAGGTGCTGCTGGTCTCCCCGCTCCGCCCTTGGCAGATCATCGTCGGGAAGGTGCTCCCGTACCTCGTCCTCGGCGTGATCAACGTCGTGACGGTCCTGCTTGCCGCCTGGCTCGTCTTCGACGTGCCCTTCCGCGGCAGCACGGCGTTGCTGTTCGCCGAGTGCCTCCTCTTCATCGTGACGTCCTTGGCGCTCGGCGTCCTGGTCGCGGCCGTCACCAGCTCGCAGCGAACCGCCATGGTCGGCTCGCTGATCGCTCTGTTGCTTCCTACAACGCTGCTGTCGGGGATGATCTTCCCGATCGCCAGCATGCCCGCTTGGCTCCAGCCCGTCTCCAACATCGTCCCGGGCAAGTGGTTCATCCTCATCGCCCGTGGGATCATGCTCAAGGGTGTCGGGCTGGAGCACCTCTGGAGGGAGACCCTCGTCCTCGCCGCGATCACGACGCTGGTTCTGGTGATAGCGGTCCGTCGCTTCGACATCCGACTGGAAAGCAGCTGATGAGCGGGCTCCAGGGAAGGGCGAGGAGAAATCGTGGAGGTCAAGGGGCGCGACGAGCCCAGACGGACGCGTACCTTTGGACGGCGCAGGGAGGAACGAGGAAGCGCGCCCCCGAAGGGAGCCTCTGTTCCCGGATAGAGTTGTGCGATTTGTCAACGGCCTTCCTGGAGTAGCCCATGCGTACCTTGAAATTCCTGCTGCGCAAGGAGTTCCTCCAGATCTTCCGTGACCACACGATGTTGCGGCTGATGATCATCGTGCCCGTCGTCCAGCTGCTGGTGCTCTCTAACGCCGCGACCTTCGAGGTCAGGCAGGCGCGGACCTACGTCGTCGACCTCGACAATTCGAGCGCCTCTCGCGGCCTCGTCCAGCGCCTCGTCGCCTCCGGCCGTTTCGACGTTTCCGCACGGTCCAGCTCGATGGCACTTGCAAACGAGGCTCTCCTGAGCCGCGATGTCTCCGTCATCCTCAACGTGCCCGCGGACTTCGAACGCGACCTCGTCCGCGCCCGCCAGGCCCCGGTCCAGCTCGTCTTCAACGCGGAAGACGGGGCGGGTGCGGCGGTGCTCCAGTCCTACGCGGCTCGCATCATCTCCGGCTACGCTGCCGAGCTCGGACAGCTTCGCCCGACGTTCACGACCCTCGAGGGAGCCACGGCCGCGCCAGCCGTCGTCGCTGCCCCCCGGATCGACCTGCGGACCCGCGGCTGGTACAACCCCGAGCTCCGCTACTACGACTACATGGTCCCGGGGATCCTCGTCCTCCTCGTAACGATCGTCGCCACCTCGATCGCCGCCATGAACGTCGTGCGCGAGAAGGAGATCGGCACCCTCGAGCAACTCAACGTCACCCCGGTCACGAAGTCGCAGCTCATCGCCAGCAAGCTCCTCCCGTTCTGGATCATCGCCCTCGTCGATCTCACGATCGGACTCGGTGTCGCCAAGCTGGTCTTCGACATTCCCATGCGTGGGAGCCTGCTCCTCGTCTTCCTCGCTGCAGTCCTCTACTTGCTGGCTGCCCTCGGCATCGGCCTCTGGATCTCAACCGTCGCGGAAACCCAGCAGCAGGCGATGTTCATCAGCTTCGCCATCAATATGGTTTATTTGCTGATGAGTGGCTTGTTCACACCGATCCAGAGTATGCCGACCTGGGCACAGTGGATCGCCGAGCTGAGCCCGGTGAAGCACTTCATCGTCATCATGCGGGCGGTGTTGGTGCGAGGGGCGAGCATCGAGGCGGTACAGGTGCCGTTGATCGCCCTGGCGGCCTACGGTGCAATCGTGCTGACGATGGCGGCGCGCCAGTACTCAAAGACGGTGGGGTAGGGGAGCTATCAGCTATCAGGGTATAGATATAGACGAGACGCAAGCGATTCCAGCGAAACTAGGTATACGCTTCGTGCCACCGGGCACAATATGTAGGGGAATTGCCGGCTGCCAAGAGACATCGGCCACCAGATCTCGTGGCAGGTGGCGCCAAGTGGATAGCTAGTCCAGCGAAATATTCTACCGCGGAGATGCAGAGGCGCAGAGCGTTTGCTGCCTCCGCGCGGCAATTCCCCTGGAATACCAGAGCAGGCGGTCCCAATACAGCTCCATCAGCGACTCCATGGCCGCCTCGTCGCTCCGGAGCAAGCGCTCGACGAGTTGCTGGAGACGGCGCCGCCCGGCATCGCCGTCCGGGGCCTCTTCGCGGGGAACTCGCAAGTCGGGCATGGGTGCCTCGGGGACGGGCGGGAGGAGGCCGGTAGGAGCGCACGCCGCGCGTGGTGGCTCCGTCGGCATCTCCCCTTTGTCAAGCGTGCGGCGACCCGATCGGCAGGTGCGGCCCACCAGTGCGGCGCAACCTGGGTTACAATAAATTGCGGCCAGGCGCCGG
This sequence comes from Gemmatimonas sp., assembly GCA_009380025.1. Taxonomy (GTDB): domain Bacteria; phylum Gemmatimonadota; class Gemmatimonadetes; order Longimicrobiales; family Longimicrobiaceae; genus WHSP01. Next base: position 14,214 of record WHSP01000071.1, read on the forward strand.
GAGCGGTACGCTTCTATCATCATCACGCCTCGCCGGCCATGGGCGCTGCCCCACCTCATCGTTCCCCCGTCAGGAGATTCCGAAGATGTCGTTGACGAAGGCGCATCTCCCCCGGCCGCGTGGGCGCGGTTCGTACCACCCTGTCGCCGATCCTTGCCGCGACCGGTCTCTTTCTGGCCTCGTGCGCACCGCCCGCGGCCGCACCCTCGACGATCGAGCCATCCGTCAACCGCGAGATAGTCGGCCAGGTGGTGCGGACGACCGCGGGGCTCGTGGTATCGCAGAACGAGATCGCCAGCCGAGTCGGCGCACGGCTCCTCGAGGACGGCGGCAACGCGGTGGATGCCGCAATCGCGACGGGCCTCGCACTGGCGGTGGTCCATCCCACGGCCGGTAACATCGGCGGGGGCGGCTTCATGGTGATCCGCTTCCCCGACGGGACCGCCACCACGTTCGACTTCCGGGAGAAGGCCCCGCTCGCTTCGCATTCGGAGATGTTCGTGGATGAGAACGGCGAATACTCCCGCGACGTGCAGGCGAGGAGCCACATCGCGGTGGGAGTCCCGGGGACGGTGGCGGGATTTGCGCTCGCCCACGAGCGCCACGGTCAGGCCGAGTGGGCCGGCCTAGTCGAACCGGCGGTCGGCCTGGCCGAAGAGGGCTTCGTCCTCACGGAGTCGTTGGCCACCTCGTTCGCCAACCAGATCGAAGGCCAGATGCAGCGCTACCCCGCCAGCCTCGAGAAATTCTCGAACAATGGGGTGCCCTACCAGCCGGGTGACTTGTGGGTCCAGCCGGACCTCGCGCGGACGCTCGAGCGCATCATGCTCGAGGGGCGCGACGGCTTCTACACCGGCGAAACCGCCCGCCTCATCGCCGAAGAGATGCGCAGGGGTGGCGGCCTGATCACCGAGGCGGATTTGGTCCGCTACCAGTCCGTGGAGCGCGAGCCGATCCGAGGTACGTTCAACGGCTACGACATCATCAGCATGCCGCCGCCCAGTAGCGGCGGGATCGCGCTGGTCGAGATGCTCAACATCCTCGAGGGCTTCGACCTCGCTCCGATGGGTCAGGAGAGCGCCGAATACATCCACCACGTCACCGAGGCCCAGCGCCTCGCCTACCGCGATCGCGCGCATTACGTGGCGGATACCGACTTCGTCGACGTCCCCATCGAACGTTTGATGAGCAAGGAGTACGCGGCCGAGCTGCGCGCTACCATCGATCCGCTCCGCGCCGGCGTGTCGAAGGTCGGGAACATCACGATGCCGTACGAGAGCATGGAGACGACGCACTACTCGGTCGTCGACCAGAACGGGATGGCGGTTTCCGTCACCTACACGCTCGAGTCGGGCTACGGATCGAAGATCACCGTCCCCGGGGCGGGCTTCCTTCTCAACAACGAGATGGGCGACTTCAACCCGTGGCCGGGCCTGACCTCGGAATCCGGCCAGATCGGCACCGAGCCCAACCTCGCTCGTCCGGAGCAGCGGATGCTCTCGAGCATGACCCCCACCATCCTGGCCCGTGATGGCGAGCTGGCCGCCGTCATTGGCAGCCCGGGCGGCCGCACGATCATCAACACGGTGCTCCACCTGACGCTCAACCTCGCGGAGTTCGGGATGACCATGGAGGAAGCGAACGCCGCAACGCGTACGCACCACCAATGGCTACCGGACGAGATTAACATCGAAGAATTTCTCGACGACCCGAGCGTGGTCGCGGAACTCGAAGCCATGGGCCACACGGTCGACGTCGGCGGCGATCAGGGACAGGCGCAGACAATCGGCGTGGATCCGGCCACTGGCGAACAGGTCGGCGTCCCCGATTCCCGGTCCAGCGACGCAGGCGCAGCCGCGGCGGCGTCAGAAAGAGGTGCTTCGTCGATCAGGAGCTAGACGGAATTCAAACGCCCTTTTCGGCCGGCATTCGGCTCGAGGGGGAGCGTACGGAGCGCGGAGAAGTGAGTCACGGAAGTCGGAGGAGGTGAAGGGTTGGGATAGCGGTTGCCGATCGGATCACGGGCGTTTGGCGGCGCGTCGGTGGCGTTGGGGGGTGTGTTAGGTGCCATTTGACCCCGAAGTTCATCAGCGCGAGATTCCGACCATGAAGATTGATCAGCATGCACTGGACGAGATCTGCGCTCGAAACGATGTCTCATCGCTCCGCCTTTTCGGCTCCGTGGCACGCGGTGAGGACACGCCGGAGAGCGACATTGATCTCCTTGTGGAGTTCCATCGGAGGAAGAGCCTCTTGGATCTCGTTCGGATCGAGCGGGAGTTTTCCGAGGGGCTGGGACGGGAGGTCGATCTGCTGACACCTGCCTCCGTGAGCCCGTACCTGCGGGACCATATCTACGCCGAGTCGCGACTCGTTTATGAGCGTCCGGAGTGACGCAATCTTCGTTCTGCACATTCTTGACGCCGCCGATAAGATTGCGGCGTACGTGAAGGATCTTTCCGAAGACGCGTTCCGTGAGCGGTCGATGGTCCATGACGCCGTAATTCGGCAGATCGAAATCATCGGGGAAGCTACCAAGAACCTCTCTCCAGAATTCAGGGCATCACATTCCGCCATTCCTTGGGGTGATATGGCAGGAATGCGCGATAAGCTGATCCACGGGTACATGGGCGTGGACCTTCAGGCGGTCTGGGACACCGCTCGAGACGACGTTCCAGCTCTCTCCTCATATCTACGGCGCGTGGTCGGCTCCGGCGAGGGGTCAAACGGCACATAACGAAGTAGAGATTTTCGCCGCGCGAAGCCGCCACAAAAGTCTCCTGTTGAAACTCGCTCCACTGTTCATCCTCGCCGGTCATTCCTGGGGCGGGGGTTGATCCAGTATTTCGCCGGCCGGTATCCGGAGGAAGTTATCGATGACTACCGTCGGATACGGCGATCTCTCCCCGTCGACCGGCGCGGGGCGCGCCGTTGCCGTCGTGCTGATGGTTGCGGGGATCGGAAGCGTGAGCATGCTGACCGCTCTGGTGGCGAGCGCCCTGATCGAGCGGAGACTTCGACACAACCGAGGAATGGAGACGTACGAACTCGAGCAGCACATCGTCATTAGCGAGTGGAACCCACGCGCACGGGAGATCCTGCGCGAGATCCGCTCCGATCGCCGCGCTGCGACGGCCGCTGTGGTTTTGATCGCGGACCTGCCGGAGAAGCCGGTCGCCGACCCCCACCTGTACTTCGTCCGGGGGACCGTGGACGAGGAGACGCTCCGCCGGGCGGGAGTGGCCGGTGCCGCTACGGTAGTCATTCTTGGCGACGACGGCCTGGACATCGTCGCCCGCGACGCCCGTGCGGTGCTCGCTGCCCTTACCGTGGAGAGCATCAACCGCGAGGTTTACACCATCGTGGAGCTGGTGGATGCGGCGAATGTGCAGTTTTGCGAACGGGCCAACGTCGACGAGGTCATCGTTGCAAGCGAGTTCAACAGCATGCTCCTTTCCCGCGCGGCGCTGGACCACGGCGTCTCCAAGGTGGTCTCCGACCTCCTGAGCACGCGCCGCGGGCACAACCTGGCCAAGATTCCCACCCCGGACACGCTTGTGGGTGCCCACTTCTTCGATGCCTTCTGCCAGTTGAAGCAGGCGCAGAACAGCATCGTACTGGGCGTTCAGCAGGCAGCCGGGGGGAAGGTGATCTCCAACCCCCCGGCAGATTACGAGATCCACGCCGGGGATATGCTGATCGTCGTAATGGAGTGAGCGACCACGACCTGCCGGGTCGACGTCCAACACCCAACCGCAGAGGAGCGAATCTAATGTCCAAAAATTTTGATCGGGTCCGGGATTATCTGCTGGACCTGAACCTGGCGATCATCGGCGAGGACGAAGCCGAGGAGTTGCTCGTCGTCTCGGATGAGGAGAGCGGGATCAACCATCTGATCGTCGACGTCGAGGACCCGATCCTGGTCCTGGAGCAGCTCATTCTCGAGATGCCGGAGGGCGCGGGGACGAACGGTTTCTTCCGACGGCTGCTGCAGATGAACCGCACCCTTGTCCACGGGGCCTATGTGCTCGACGAGGAGGGGCGCCGGGTGATTTTCCGCGACACGCTGCAGCTGGAGAACCTGGACCCGAACGAACTGGAAGGCTCGATTCAGGCCCTTTCCCTCGCCATGGCAGAGCACGGCTCCGAGCTCCTCGAGTTCGTCCACGCCGCAGCTCGCTGAGTACAGCGTGTCTGAGCTATGACGACGTTATCCCGGTTCTCCCGCGGTGGTCATTCCCGCAGAAGCGGGAATCCAGCCGACTGGATTCGCCTTCGCGGGGATGACGACCTTTGTCGACTCGCGAAGGCCGCAATTCTGACGAGGGGTTCCAAGTCTCCAGCTTTCGAAAAGGACCGCACATCATGAGCATGTTTCAACGAGTTCGCACCTTCTTCTCGGCCGAGGCGCACGCGGTCGTGGACAAGCTCGAGGACCCCATCAAGATGACCGAGCAGGGGATTCGCGATCTGAAGACCGACCTGCGCAGCTCCATGACCGGTCTGGCCGAGGTCAAGGCGCTGGCGATCCGCACGCGCAAGGAGGCCGAGGAGCAGACGCGCGTGGCGAGCGACTACGAGCGCAAGGCGGTTCTCCTTCTCGAGCGGAGTCAGAGCGGGCAACTCGAGCCGGCCGAGGCCGAGCGGCTTGCCACCGAGGTCCTGGCCCGCAGGGAAGAGGCGACTCAGCGGGCCACCCGCGCCACGTCGGAATACGAGCAGCACCAGCGGATGGCCGATCAGCTCCAATCGAAGATCAGTGGTCTGAAGAGCACCGTGGGCCGTTACGAAAACGAGCTGGTCACGCTGCGGGCGCGCTCCCAAACGGCCAACTCGGTCAAGAAGATCAACAAGCAGCTCAGCGGCATGGACCCGACGGGAACCGTGGCGATGCTGGAGAAGATGAAGGCGCGGGTGGACGAGGAGGAGTCGCTGGCCCAGGCCTATGGTGAGATCCTCGAGGAGGACACCGGAGTGGACCGGGAGCTCGAGCGCGCGCTGGGCAACCCCGCGCAGGTACAAGCCTCCCAGTCTCTTCTGGAGCTCAAAGCCAAGCTGGGGATGGACACCAAGGCACTCCCGGGCGCTCGCCTGCAGCTCCCTGAATCCACCGGTGGGGCTGGTTCCGAGGCTGTGCCTGCACCCCGGACAGGGCAGGCGTAGGCCGCCGATGAACACCCTCGGCAGGCACCTGCTGGTGGAGCTGTGGGGCTGTGCCCGTGCGATCGACGACCCCGACGCGGTGCGCGAGGCGGTGCGCGAAGCGGTTCGCCTAGCCGGCGCGACCCTCCTCCACCTCGAGGTGCACAGCTACAGCCCGCAGGGGGTCACGGGAGTCGCCCTGCTGGCGGAATCGCATCTGGCCGTTCACACCTGGCCGGAGCAGGGCTACGTTGCGGCTGACATATACACCTGCGGGACGACAGCTGACCCCAACACTGCCGTGCGCGTACTGGAGCGTTGTTTTGGTGCGAAGCTCGTGGACGTTCGTGAGATCGCCCGCGGGGCACGCCCAAGCCGTGCTGAGTTACCCTGATATTGCATGGTCGGCCGATGGACTACGATACGCAAGTATTGCGGCATCCTCGCCTACGGCTTCGCCTGCGACGACTGCGGTAGCGAACGTCTGATCCCTTTCTCCTGTAAAGGGCGCGGTGTCTGCCCTTCTTGCAACGCCCGCCGCATGGTCAGGTCGCCGCCCACCTCAGCGACGAGGTCCTGCCGCCGCTGGCCGTGCGCCAGTGGTCTTCTCGCTGCCAAAGCGCCTGCCCCCTTTCTGCTCCTCGATTCCTCGCTCACCACCGCCGTGCTCGGCATCCTCGTGCGCGCGATCCGCACGCTGCTCCACAGGCGCTCTCCGGATGCTCCATGCCCAGCTCGGCGCCGTCTCCTTCCTCCACAGGTTAGGATGTCAAAGTGCAAAATCCCGTTGCTGCTGACCACGGATCGGTACACGGCGTGGTGGGTCGAACATCGGCATCGCCGTACTCGCAAGGAGATGGCTGCCGCGCGCCATACAGCAAGTGTCAGATAATTAACGTCGCATCACCAGGATAGGCTTGACAGCAATCAAGAGACAGATGGGCGCGTCAAGCAGACGGACATGTCCATGGACACCCTTATCGCCACACGAGGAGACGGGCGACTTGAACGACAGATAATGCTTGACACAACTCCGCCGTGACACCATGCTACCCCCGAAAGGAGGTGGAGCCATGGCGGACGCGCATCCGAAACGCGAATTCCTGGAGGCCGCCGGAGCGCTCCATCCGCACCCCGAGCGCGTGCGCGCCCTACTCTTCGAGCGGTATCGCTTCTTCGACCCGCTCGACAAGGTGCAGGTGAAGTACGAGATGCTGCGGGCGCACGCGGTGGAGGGCCAAACGGTCGCGGCGGTTTCGGGGGCGTTCGGCTTCTCGAGGCAGACGTTCTACGGCACGCTGCACACCTTCGAGGAGCTGGGAGTCGTCGGTCTCACGGACGAGAAGCGAGGTCGCCGGGGGCGGGTGAAGCTGACATCGGAGGACGTGACGTGGGTCGAAGGCCAGGCCGCAGCCGAGCCGGAGCTCAGCGGGCGAGGGATCGCCGAGGAATTGTTCGCGGTGCGCGGCGTCGCGGTGCATCGCAGAACGATCGAACGGCTGC
>WHSP01000072.1 GCA_009380025.1 Gemmatimonas sp.
ACTCGCGGCTCGTCGCGCGCCTTGACCTGCACGATTTCTCTTCGGCCTTCGCGCAACCTGTGTACCAACAGCCTTCTAAAGGCTCTGGAGCACCTCCGCGGCGTGTCCTTCGGGCTTTACCTTTCGGTAGATCCTGGTCAGCCGTCCCTCCTCGTCGATGACGAAGGTGCTTCTCTCCACCCCCCAGAACCGGTTCCCGAACATCGTCTTCTCCTTCCAGACGCCGTATGCTTCCGCGACCTGGTGGTCGCCGTCGGCCAGCAGCCGGTAAGGTAACCCGAATTTTTCCCGAAAGGCCCGGACGTCCTTCACCGGATCGGGGCTGATCCCCAGTACCACCGCCTCCCCAGCGTCGTAGTCCTCGATCCGATCCCGGAACTCGCACGCCTCGATCGTGCACCCCGGTGTGTCCGCTCTCGGATAGAAGAACAGGACGACCCTTCGGCCGCGGAAGTCTGAAAGTCTGACCGTCGCCCCGTCATCGGCGGTCAACGTGAAGTCGGGGGCTACGTCGGTTTCCTTGAGCATTACGTCGCCAGGTGTTCCAGAGGTATGCGTAGGCTGCTCGAGCGTCCGTGAAGACGGGTCGCCGCAGCTCGATCCACCGGTTGGATTCCTCCCTTTCAACCGGTGCCAGTTCGAGATTTCGATGCTACGTTGTCGCCGTATGCCAGCGCCAGGGGGATGATTCGATCATGCCACACCCCGACTCCGGCTCAAGGGATCTTGTGAGCCGCTCCGGGGTCTCTCCTGCTTCTTCATACATGAGCGGGCAAGAATTACCGATATGGAACGTCTCGGCACCTCCTTGACGGGTTTCGTCGTGAGCCTGCTGCTGGCGCTGGCGGTGGGCTGCGTGCAGGACGAGCAGACTGTCTGGATCCTCCCAGATCCCCAGACCGTCGCGGCCTGGTTCGGCGACGACACTGAAGTTGGTATCGACGGTAACGTCCTCGAGATCCGCGGTACGATGAACCCCGATTACCTCCGCCGCGGTGGGCGTCTCTGGGCCCGTAGTGGGCCCTATTTCTACCTCTTCAATGTCCACGTGGAGAGCCTCCTTCGCGAATATCCCGATCTCGCTGCCGTCCGTGCCCGTACCTTCGACGCCAGAGGTAACGAAGTCGCTCGCGCCATGCTCACCCGCGATCAGCTGACCCCAGGTCGCTGGCGCGAAGCCCTCGCCCGAACCTCCCTCGCCCAGACCCAGGGCACCGACAACCCCCGCCTCGTCGAGCGCTTGATCTCCTTCGGCGAGGATTACACCGACTACGAGTACGCCGGCCTCGACTGAAGACCGATTTTTCATCCGGGCCTTTCAGCTTGACGAAGTCCATCGTCTTGCGGATGCCGGCAAAGTTCTACCGCCGAGACGCAGAGTACACCGAGGACCTGCGCGAGTCGTTCCCCGCGTGTTCTGCGTCTCAGCGGTAAATCGGTAGTTTTGGCGGCCTATCCCCGCGCTTTATCGATTGATAACAGCCCGCCCTGAGGATTACATTCGGGGGGCACAGCGATCCGCGACGGTGCGAGCGTCGGTACGCGCAACGTCGGACGGACTCCCGCGGGTCCGCATTTGGTTGTCAGTGACGCTGAGCAGGCCGGCTGTGGCTTCGAGCGTATTGCCCTGGGGATAGAGGCGGGTATAGACGAAGACGGTGAGCTCGTCGTAGCGAACGCGCTTCCCGCCGGCGAGACCAGCGGTGATCAACTCGGTGGCCACTGCGGCACCCCTGCGGGCGGCCTCGCGGATTCCGGTAAGCTCGCGGCGGCCCTGCAGGATGCCCCCGATCGTATCCGCGAGAACGATGTCGTATTGGAGGCCCTGGAGTTGAGCGAGGGCGCAGTCGAAGGCGGCTGGCAGAGGGAACGGGGTCTCACGGGTATAGGACGTCGGCGGACTGCAAGCAGCGGCGGCGAGGAGGAGGACGAAGAGCAGAGATTGCAGAGCACGCATCATGGTCAAGGGGCTGGTCAGGCCGCGGTCAGGTTCCACGCGACACCACCTAAGTTTGTATTGCCAAGCCGTTTCAGTCCAGTCCCGCAGCGAGAGTCGAGCGAATCGTGGGATATTCGAACGAGAATCCCCTGTCGAGCAGAGCGGCGGGAATGGCTCGTTGGCTGGCCAGGAGAATTGTTTCTCCCATACCCCAAGAGAACGTTCGTAGCACGAAATCGGGGACCGCCAGGAAAGCCGGTCGCTGAACCGCGTCGGCGAGCGCGCGGGTGAAGTCTTCGTTTCGGACCGGTTCCGGTGCGACAGCGTTGACTGGCCCCTCGAGGGATGGCGTCGTCATGACAGAGCGAATGACGCGGGTTGCATCGCGGCGGCTGATCCAACTCATCCACTGCTTTCCGCTGCCGAGCCGACCTCCGATGCCCATCCGGAAGAAAGGAAGCATCAAGCGGAGGGAACCCCCGGCGGGATCCAGGACGAGACCGAAGCGCGGATGGACCACGCGAATCCCAGCGTCCGCAGCCGGCTGGGCCGCAGCTTCCCAGGCGACGCAGACGCGGGCCAGGAAGTCGGTCCCCGCTGGATCGTCCTCGCGGAGGGTTCGGTCGCCAGCGTCGCCATAGTAGTTGACGCCAGAAACGCTGACGAGAACTTGAGGAGGCCGCTCGAGACCGGTCAAGGCTTCGGCGATAGTACGCGTGCCGTGGGTGCGGCTCTCCAGGATTCGCCGCTTCTTGGACTGCGTCCAGACCCCGAAGATACTTTCGCCGGCCAGATGCACGACCGCGTCGACTCCCTCGAGGGCCTCGCGGTCGATCCAGCGCTCGGTGGGCCGCCACTCGATTTCGTCGCCCGACGGCTTGCGGCGAACGATCCTGCGCACCTTCCATCCATCGCCCTCCAGCAACCGGCTCAATGCGCTCCCGATGAACCCGGAAGCCCCACTGATCGCCACCGTGCCAGGGGTCTCGGTCAGCACGCGTGCGAACGGAGCAGAATCGAACGCCCAGGGACGCCCGCTTCACCGGCATTCGCGACGGCTCTTGAACCTTCGGCCCGGTACGGAGCTTCGTTCGGAATAGCCATACCCTGGTCGTGAGGGATGCCGTGAGGTGACGTCTACCGTTCCGCCGCGCCCGGGGTAACGTCACCCACACGTTCGCCGGTCGAGGTTACGCGTGCTAGAGTGCAGGAAGCATGCTCGATAGGGGCCTGTGGACGTCGCCGCACATCAAACGAGATCCTGATACATGAAGCGACCGTCTCTCAGGACTCGCTCCCCTCGTCGGCAAGGCACCGCTCGTCGAAAGATGGGACCGGTGTGAACGAAGGTATGGAACTCTCCGTTCTCACCACACGGATCTGCCGCGTCCGGGAGATCCCCGAGCATCGCGAGATCGAAGTCACGGCCGGCGAAGTTCTCTGGGATCTGCTCGGTGTCGGCACAGGTGATGGTCGCTCGATACCCCGACTCGATGAAAGTGCGCGCCAGTTCGGACGTCTCGGCACCCCAGATCGGGAAGATCGCCGACATGCCGACCTGGGCGAGCATCTCCTCCCGGTAGCGTCGAACATCACGAAGGAAGAGGTCGCCAAAGGCGACCGCAGCGACTCCCTCGCTGCGGGCGATTTCGAGGGCCTGACCCATCCGCTCGGCGTAGGCGGAGTCCGTCGCGCCGACCGGGATGTCGACTCGGCGGAGAGGCAGCCCCAGGGCAGCCGCCTGGAGATGTAGTAGTGAAGTCCGCACACCGTGCATGCTGATGCGATCGTGATCGGAGGTGATGGTGGTGAGGAGGCCGACGACTCGCCAGTCCGGCGAGTCGCGGAGCGCCGCGAGGGTCAAGGTGCTGTCCTTGCCGCCGCTCCAGGAGAGCAGGACGGGTTTGCGATGATTCATGGGAACCTAGCGAAGTGACGGAACTGGAGTTGCGGGGCTGGCTAGAAGGCGAGTAAAATGCCGCCACGCGAAAACCTTGCAATTTTCTCGGATCATTGCGCACAAACCGCGTCATCGTTGGGATCGTCGTCGCCCTCTCGCTCAGCGCAGGACGTGCAGGTGCGCAGGAGAACGGCAGTATCGCCCCCATGGCCGACACTGACGGGTCCGAAGTGTTGGCTCCAGCGCCGTCCACAGGTGGGGCGCATCCCGTAGTGAGGACGGCCGGCGCCGTGCTCGGCTCGGCAGCCGGGTACGCAATCGCCGAATCGACCGCTGGTGGCAGCCCCGATGATGTGCTCGTGCCGGTGGCTGCTGGCATCGTTGGTGGAGCGCTGGGAAGTGCTCTCTTCACGAACGCTCATCCTCTCGAGGTGCTCGTGGGCTCGGTCCTGGCGGCGGTGCCGGCGGCAGCATTGGCGGCGTACGTGGCTGAATCGATGCCGGACGAGCGGCAGCGGCCGATCCCCCTCATCAGCTTCACCATACCGCACGGGTTGTTGACCTCCGCCTTCGCGAAGCGCCGAACGCCGGCTGGCGAGAACTCTGGCCGTTGACCAACCGGGCTTCGTCGAACCGGTCTTGCGGCCGCCTCGCAACGAACCATCGTATCGATCCGCTGTCCGCGGTGACCGACCAGACTCCCACTGTGGCGGTCTGTCATCCGTGATCCGAGCGGCCGGGGGTAGGGGAACTGTCGGTCGCGTCGGCACGATCCCCTACGTCTCGTGCGAGGGGCGTGATCTGAACGGCTCCGGCGTCGGGGCCGGGACCCTCGAATCGGGTGGTGAGGAGCGGCCAGCCATACACTCTCTCCAGCCGATCCCGCTGGAGAACCTCGAGGGGTGATCCGGCGGCGACCAGATGCCCTCGATCGAGCAACAGGAGTCTGTCAGCGTAGCGGGCTGCCAAGTTGATGTTGTGGGTCACAAGGATCACGGTGACGCTTGCACGGGTGAGCTCGCGAACGAGCTCGAAGATGAGCATCTCGTGTCGGACGTCGAGGGCCAGTGTCGGTTCGTCGAGCACGAGTGCGGCGGGCTGTTGAGCGAGGGCTCTCGCGAGGCGCACGCGCTGGCGTTCTCCACCCGATAAGGTCGCGAGATCTCGACTAGCGAACTGGGCGACATCGCACATCTGCATCGCCTCCTCGACGGCCTCGCGGTCCGCCCAACCGGCGGGCTTCAGAGCCCCGAGGTGCGGATATCGGCCCATCGACACCATTTCCCGAACCGAGAGCGGAAAAGCGACCTCCTCGCTCTGGGGTACGACGCCAACCACCCGGGCCAGCTCGCGCCTCGACCAGTTGGCGAGATCGCGACCTCCGAGGCGCGCGGAGCCTCCTTCCGGTCTCGCGATACCAACCAGAAGGCGTAAGAGTGTGGACTTGCCCGAGCCGTTCGGGCCCAGCAGCGCGGTGCAGCGGTAGGCGGGGATCTCTGCGCTCACTCCATCGATCGCGGCTGCCGCCGCGCCAGCGTATCGAAACCGTAGACCCTCGCAGGTCCAGCCGATCGGCGTTTCGGAAGAACGTACCCCGGCGCCGGTCTTCCATCGGTCCGTCATGCCGTTCGCCTTCGAAGCAGCCAGACGAAGAACGGAACCCCGACGAAGGCGGTGACCACGCCTACCGGGAGCTCCGTCGGGGCGGCCGCGACCCGCGCAACGGTATCGGCCGCGGTCAGGAACGCAGCTCCGAGCAAAGCGGAAGCGGGAACGAGGAAGCGGTAGTCGTTTCCCCAGGCTAGACGCACAACGTGCGGCATGACGAGCCCCACGAACCCGATCACGCCGGAAACGGCGACGGCGGCCGCAGCCAGAAGTGAGGCGACGCCATAGGCCGTGAGCTTCACCCGTTCGACCGACGTCCCGAGATGAGCCGCGGTCTCCTCCCCGATCGCCATCAGGTTGAGCGGTCGGCCGAGCGCGACCAGCGCCACGATCGCGGGAACGCAGTAAATCGCGAACAATCCGGCCGCCGACCAGCTCGACCCGGCAAAGCTCCCCATCATCCAGAAGACGGCGGAACGGAAAGACTCGGCATCGGACAGGGTCAAGGCGAGAAGGATGCAAGCGTTGAAGAAGGAGCCCGCGACTACCCCGGCAAGCAGGAGGATGCCGGTATCGAGCGAGCGGCCGACCGAAGCGGCGATCCGAAGGACGAGAACGATCGCGACGATCGCCCCGACGAACGCCGCCGCGGGGACGATCCACGCCGCCCGCGCCGCGATCCCGAGCACGATCGCGCTCACCGCCCCCACCGCCGCGCCCCCCGAAACTCCGAGGATGTACGGCTCGGCGAGAGGGTTTCGAAGTAGCGCCTGGAAGGTTGCTCCGCTCGCCGCTAGTGCAGCGCCGACGAGCGAGGCAACGACCGCGCGCGGCAGCCGGAGCTGTCTGACAATGGCCACGACCATCGAATCCCCTTCGCCGCGCAGCGCCAGCAGCACGTCCAACGTACTCAACGGGACGGCCCCGATACGGATGCTGGCGACCAGCACGACGACGACCAACACGCCCAGGCCGACGAGCCGCACGACACCCGATCTAGGCGTCATTCAGGCCGCCTGAGCTCCGGGTAGATCGCGTTCCGGAGCGTCCAGGCCGCCTCGACGATGCTGGGACCCGGCCGATGCAGTACGTCTGGCGGGAGCGCCACGAAGCGCGTTTCGCCGGACTGGAGCAGCTCGCGCCAACCCGGCATCGTTTGGAGCGACTCCGCGGAAGCAGTCGAAGCGCCTGTCGCCGGGTGCAGCACGACCTCGGGCTGGCGTCGAAGGATCTCCTCCATCGAAACCTGTGGGGACGGCGCCTGCAGGTCCGAGAAGACGTTCAGCCCACCTGAAACCTCGAGCACCTCTCCAATGAATACGTTGGGACCGGCGACCATCGGTGGATCCACGCCGATCAGATAGAGGACACGCCGAGGTTCGCGTCCTGCAACCGACGCTCGAACGTCAGCGAGCTCCTCGCGCATCCGAGCCGCGAGCGAATCGGCACGCTCCGTCAATCCGGTCAAGACGCCGAGTCGATCGATGTTCGCGAAGACACCGGCCGTATCCCGCGTCGCTACCGCGAGAACTGGAATACCGATCGCCTCGAGGCGTGGCCTCACCCTCGCCTCACCGGCCTCCTCCCACGCGATCACGAGGTCCGGAGAAAGCGATGCGACCAACTCGATGTTGGGGGTCAATCCGCCGCCAACCGATGGTAACCAGGACAGCTCCGGATCATCGAAGTCCGTCCTGGCGACGAGCCGATCGATGGCACCGAGCGCTCCGAGGGTTTCGGTAGTGGCCGGAAGGAGGGAGACGATCCGTTGCGCTGGCCCCGGGAGGCGAACGACCCGACCAGCATCGTCCCTGACCTCGTACTGGTTGGCCTCGCCGCCACCATCGACAGAGATGGATCGTCCGTCCGCACCTCTGTCACACGCCGCAACCAGGACGATCAGGGCAAGACCGAGAAGTCCCCGCCCAGACCGGGACGACGCGTACGAGACAACGATCGGGGTCATGAAAAAGCCCGTCCATCCCGGGAGTGGGAGACGGGCGCGGTTCCAACGATCGGGTCGGTGACAAAAACCCGATCAACGCCCCGCCCCCCTCCCTCGAGGGGTTTCGATGCGGGCGCAAAGGGGTCGGTCTCCTGGCTCGAGGCGGCTACGCTCGCCTTCCCATCCCGGTCGGATCGGGACAGTGGCGGATCGAAGGTCGGATCCCCTTCGTTGAGCGAGCCGGGCCGGTAACGTTACCGTGCCTCTCACAGTGGCGGGGCCGCGCCGGTTTCGCACCGGCTTCCAATGACCCCCTTCGCAAGATGTCGCCGGAAACCTATACTCGGGCGGCGGTAGCTGCAACGGCCGCCGACGCGTGCTTTCGACTACGAGCCGCTCGGTTCGCACCCGGGGACTTCGTCCGGATCTCGAGATACTGCGAACCGTCCCGGACAGTCGGAGACATCCCGGCGCAGGCCAGGACTGGTCCCAAACTTTCGATTTGCGTGCGCGAGACTATCGGCGATACTGCCAGAACGAACGATTCCAGACCGCGCGGCGGATATCCGATCCGATTCGATTCGCTCGACTCCACCCGCGCCACCCGCTCGTTCGTCTTCTCGAATCCGCTGGGTGAGGTCACCGCCTGGTCGCTGGACGAAGTTCTCCCTGCCCTTCACCGCCTTGCCAGCGAGGTCGAGCACGGGGCCTATGCGGCGGGGTTCATTTCCTACGAGGCAGCGCCTGCCTTCGACTCTGCTCTCGCCGTTCAGACACCCAACCCCAGAATCCCGCTGCTCTTTTTCGGTCTCTACGGCGTCAGGCAGGAAGTGGAGCCACCCGGAGAGCGCCCTCCGATAGACGCCGATTATGTGCTCGGCCCGCCGGGGGCGACCCTCACGAAGCCAGCCTACACGTACAACGTCCGACGTATTCTCGACCTCATCGCCGCTGGCGATACCTATCAGGTCAACCTCACCTTCCGCCTTCGCGGCACCTTCCGCGGGTCCCCCGAGGCACTGTACGCAGACCTCGTCCAGGCACAGCGGGCCGCTTTCTGTGCCTACATCCCCGTCGGACGGCACCTCCTGCTGTCCGCGTCGCCAGAGCTCTTCTTCTGTTTATCGGACCGTCGGCTCGAGCTGCGACCGATGAAGGGGACCAGGCCACGCGGCCGCTGGGCCCGAGAGGACGAAGCTCTGGCGGAGGAACTGGCCACGTCGCCGAAGGAGCAAGCCGAGAACCTCATGATCGTCGACCTCTTGCGAAACGACATGGGCCGACTGACCGAGTTCGGGTCCGTTCGGGTGCCGGCGATGTTCGAAGTCGAGCGATATCCGACCGTGCTTCAGCTGACCTCCTCGATCACCGGGACGCTTCGAAATGGCGTCGGCATCGCGGAGATGCTGGGCGCCCTTTTCCCTTCCGGCTCCGTGACCGGCGCACCCAAGATCCGAACGTCGCAGATCATCGAAAAGCTCGAAGACTCGCCCCGGGGCCCCTACACCGGAGCGATCGGCTTCTTCGGGCCCGACGAGGCGGTCTTCAGCGTCGCGATCCGGACGCTCGTTCTCGACCTCGATGCGGGCAGGTACGAATTGGGTGTGGGAAGCGGAATCACCGCCGACTCGAATCCTGCAGCGGAGTACGAGGAGTGTTTGAAGAAGGGCGCCTTCCTCCACCACCGCCTTCCTGCCTTCGACCTGTTGGAGTCGCTTCGGCTCGACGCGCCCGGCGGCTACTGGCTGATCGAGGACCACCTCGAACGGCTGAGTCGATCGGCCACGTATTTCGAGATCCCGTTGAACATCGAGCACGTCCGGGAGATCCTTCGGGAGGAAGCGACCCGGCTCCAGCCGGGACACTACAAGGTTCGACTCCTCGTCGACCCGGAAGGCATCGCAAGGGCGGAATCCGAACCCAACATGATCCGGGAAGAGCCTCTCCGTCTTACCCTTGCGCGGCATCCGGTGGACGAGCGAAACCCACTCCTCTTCCATAAGACCACCCATCGGGAGGTCTATCGCCGGGCGCTCGAGGGATGCGCCGGAGCCGATGATGTCATGCTGTACAATCGTCGTGGCGAGTTGACCGAAAGTACGACCGCGAATCTGGTCCTCAGAATCGGTGGCCGACTCCTGACGCCACCGATGGAGAGTGGCCTGCTCCCAGGCATCCTCAGGGGGAAACTGCTGGAAGATGGGACGATCGAGGAACGGGTCCTCACCCCCTCGGACCTCCTACGTGCTGAGGAGATCCATCTGGTCAACTCCGTTCGAGGTTGGCGCAGAGCCGTTCTGGAGGAGGCACGATCGGCTGATCCGTCTGGACACGATGCTCCGAAGCTTTGATCGATACCGACATGGGCCTCGGAGCCGCAGAAGGACAAAGGGCCGGCCTGCCCCGAAGTCAGTCTAGTTGGCCTCCGGAAAGTCGGATACCAACGGCGTGGTTTCCAAGCCGAAAACGAGGGTTTTTCGGACGGAAATGGTCTATCCGTCCACTTGCAGAGTGTACCGGTTCCCGCGGCGGACGATTTCGATCTCGACTGCGGAGGACGTTCGGAACGCACGGCGCACGTCCTCGATGCCGTTCACAGCCTCCCCTCCGGCGCTCACGATCACATCGCCTTCCTCAAGGCCCGCCCGAGCGGCTGGCGTATCCGGAGCGACACGAAGGACGAGGATGCCCTCACTCACCTCGAAGTAGCTGGCGAGGCCGGGGCTGATCTCGGTCAGCTCGGCCCCCGCAATCCCGCTTCGGCGCATCGACAGCTCGACGGTCAAGCCATCAAAAAGGCTATCCGCCACCATTGCCCGACTCCGGATCTCCCGATCGAAAACCCGCATCCGCGGACCCAAGCTGTCCGCCAGCAGGATCCCCATCCGAGCGAGAAGGCTGTCTGCGTGCACCGCAAAGCTGTCGCGCATCAACTCGAGTCGGTGGCTCAGCTTATCCACGTCCACGGCAATGACCTGGTCCATGTCCGAAGTTCGAAACACCACCTGCCATGGGCGACGCTCCGCCTCCAAAGTCACATCGCGATCAGTTTCGCCTTCGTGCCTGACACGCAGCTCAACCGTGTCGCCAACATCCAGCGAGGCGCCGGCGATCGCGGCGACCACGTCCTGACGGCCGTCCCAGCGCACGATCGTGTCGCCGTCCCGGAGCCCCGCCCCATCGGCTGGCGTACCGTCCCTGACCTCGGTCACCGTTACCGCGCCGGAATCATCGACCCGGAACGAGAACCCGAGCCAGCCTCGCGACGCCCGCGCGAGGGCCTCGGGGGAATCCCCCCGCCTCTGGGCTTCGGCCGTGCCCGCTGCGACCACGGTGGCCGCCAGCATCGCCAGGACTACAGTTCGTATCGCGTTCGTCATCTGCTTTCCCTCGGCGATCCGCATTGCCCTATGCCGCACTGCGCGTCGGGCGACCGCCCGGCCGTCACGCTCGCGGCGCAGTTCCTCCTCGATCGCCATGCGCACTCCCGGCGGAGGCGACGGGTCGGACAACACGGCGAGCGACCGCGTCTGTTCCCGGAGTGCTTCGAGCTCGGCGGCGCACCGGTCGCAGACCTCCAAATGCTCCCGTTCATTCGGCGCAGCTTCCTCGTCCACGAGCCGCGCGAGATCCTCCGCCTCTGCGTCGTTGCCGCAGAGTCGACGCACGACGGCATAGACGCGGGGGGCGTGTCGCTCATAGAGCCGACCGACGGCCTCTCCCTCCCCTCTCTTCGCGAGCTCGATCAGATGCTCATCCATGGCTTCGGCGGGTTCGAAGAATATGATACCCGCCAGCCCCACAGGGTTGCCTCGCCCTCCTACATCGGTTTCCGCGACGGACGTTCCCGCCTCCCCGCCAATCAATCACCAGTCGGGATCCGATCCCACCCGACCCCGACCCCGACTGAGAACGCTCCAACCCGGCTCCCCGACCCGGCAACCGGAACCCTATCGCCGCCATGATGGCCGACATGGGTCGAGTGACCATTGACAATTTTCTGAACACCGTTTAGCATACGGCGGACGTTCAGCCCAGAGGAGGAGCACATTGGGAATCGCGGAACGCCGTGAACGAGAAAAAGAAGCGCTTCGGACGGGGATCGTCGAAGCGGCGCGCGACATCGTATCGGAGAAGGGTCTCGATGCACTGTCGATGAGATCGATCGCCGAGCGCATCGAATACTCGCCGGCCACGATCTACCTGTACTTCAAGGACAAGGAAGAGTTGCTCGGAGAGGTGATCAAAGCGGGGTTCGAGCGGATGGGAGGTTACGTCCACGAAGAGCTGGCCATGGCGGGTTCCGAGGCGGACCCGGCACAGCAGCATCGCGCACTGGGTCGAGCGTATGCCCGCTTCGCGTTGGAGAACACGGCATATTTCCGGGTGATGTTCGAGCTCCCGAACGTGCCGCACGTCGGGCGGATGGAGGACTGCCGCTCGGTCGATAGCGGGCCGGCAGCGAAGCAGCTCCTGGCGGAGACGATCCAACGAGCGATGGACGCCGGTCTCTATGAGCTGGAGGATGCGGCAACGGGCGCGCTGATCGCGTGGGGCCTCGTCCACGGGCTGACCTCGCTGTACATAAGCGGTCACTGCGCGATGATGCTGCCGTCACAGGAGGCGTTCATGGAAGTCGTAGAGACGGCGATGGACTCGTTGGGTAACGGTTGGGTACCCCGTGAAACCGCGAAGCCGCCTGCCCCGTAAGAGGGATGCGTGGGACGGCGAATCATACTGGATGAACCATCGAAGCATCGGAGTCGAGGAGACATGAGAGGGGCACTGAACGTACGGACATGGATGGGTGTGGTAGCGATGGCGTCCGTGTGGGCCGGCCTTGCCGTGACTGCCGCAGCGGGGCAGGAAGGCCCTTCGGGGACACCGGCAGCCGAGGCTACTCGAGGGCCGGAGATCACCTTGGATCAGGCGATCCGCACGGCACTGACAAACAACCGAGAGCTGGCGACGGCTCGCTTCGAGCTCCAGGCGGCTGAAGGTCAGGTAAAGGAGGCATGGAGTGCCGTCTACCCGACGATCAGCGCCTCCGCGAGCTACACGCGAAACCTCGAGGTTCCAGGACAGTTCCTTCCGGCGCAGATTTTCAACCCGGATGCCGGCCCCGACGAGCTGGTACTGGTTCGGTTCGGAAACGACAACAGCTGGAACGGTCAGCTCCAGCTGGAGCAGCCGATCTTCCAGGCGTCTTCGTTCATCGGGGTGAGCGCCGCCGGACGATTCGAGAGCCTGCAGCAGGAGGTCGTACGGGGGCGGACCCAGGAAATCGTCACCCGTACGAAGCAGCAGTACTTCGATGTGCTCCTGGCGGAGGAGGCAGCGCGCCTGAACGAGGAGAGCGTGCGCAGGGTGCGTCAGGCACTCGAGGAGACGCAGGCGATGCAGCGAGCGGGTCTGCTCGGCGATTACGACGTGCTTCGTCTCGAAGTCGAGCTCGCCAACCTCGAGCCAGCGCTACGCCGAGCGCAGAACGAGGCTGAGGCGGCCCGTCGGACGCTCGCGGTGGAACTCGCACTCGAGGACGAAGTAGCCGATCTCTCGGTCGCCGGCTCGTTGAGCGATATCGGCGACGGCGTAGACGCCCTGGAACGCTTCGCCGATCAGTTCGGTGTTTCGATCGATGCAGGCACGACGCTCGACGAGCTCCTGCAACTGGCCAGCGAGAATCGGACGGACCTCAGACAGTCCGGGTTGAACGAGGAGCTTCGGCTCGCGGAGCTACGCGCCGAGCAGTCGGAGTACCTTCCAACGGTTTCGTTTTTCGCGAACTACTCGTACAGCGCGCAGGCCGACGGATCGCTCAATCCCTTCGGGTGGAGATCGGCAATCAACACCACGACGCCGCAGGTGGGGCTCCAGGTGAGCATGCCGCTGTTCAACGGCTTCAGTCGCCCGGCCCGAATCGATCAGTTCCGAGCAACGCTCAGACAGGCCGAGACCGAGACCGATCTGGTGGGTGCGCAGGTCGACAATCAGGTCGAGACCCTCTTCGACCAGGTCGAGGAGGCGAGTCTACGCGCAAGGGCACAGGAAGTCGCAGTGGGCCAAGCGCAACGGGGGTACGAGATCGCGAGCATTCAGTTCCGGGAAGGATTGGGCAGTCGACTCGAGCTGACGGATGCCGAGGTGGCTTTACGGCAGAGTGAGTTCAATCACGCCCAGGCCGTACACGACTACCTGACGGCGCGAACCCAACTCGACCAGGCCGTCGGGATCGTCCCGGAGGCACGTTGATGGAAGCACGTCCGTGGAAGGGCTTTATCGGTGTACACGCAGTTCCGACCGGCATACCAAAGAGGATGAACATGAGGGACATACAGCGGGGGATCATGGGCGTGGCGGCTGCGGCCGTGCTGGCTGCCGGAATCGTTGGATGCGCAGGAAGTGATGGAACCGACGTTGCCGAGGCGTCGGAGCCCAACAGGCGTCTCGTGAGCGTCGAGGTAGCGGAAGTTCAGGCGGCGTCATTCGCCGACTTCGTGCAGATCGTCGGACGCATCGAAGCGGACCACGACGTGACCATCTCGGCCGAGGAGTCCGGAACGATCCGCGAGCTGCTCGTTGAGAAGGGTGGGTTCGTTCAGGAGGGTCAGCCGATCGCCAGGATCGACGACAGCGTGCTCCGCCCGCAGTCCGAGCAGGCTGCCGCGGAGGCCACCCTGGCGCAGGAAACCTGGGAGCGGCAGCGACGGCTTTGGGAGGAAGATCGTGTCGGTTCGGAGATCAACTACCTCCAGGCACGATACCAGGCGGAGACCGCCGCGGCCGGTGCCCGTGCGCTGCAGGAGCGCCTCGATCGCACGGTGGTCCGAGCGCCGATCAGTGGTGTTCTGGACGATCGGCTCGTCGAAGTCGGCACTCTCGTCAGCCCCGGTACGCCGATCGGCCGGATCTTGGATACCCGAACCGTGAAGGTCGCCGGGGGCGTCCCCGAGCGGTACGCCGGCCAGATCGAGACGGGAAGTGAAGTGCAGATCGGAATCGAGGGCGCAGTCGGAGTCTCATTCACTGGGGAGGTAAATTTCGTCGGAGCCGCGGTCGACCAGGAGAACCGGAGCTTCCCGATCGAGCTCCATGTGCCGAACGAGGACGGACGACTGAAGCCAGGTATGGTGGTCAACGTTCGCGTACTTCGCGAGACGGTGGCCGAGGCCCTGGTGATTCCGCAGGAAGCCGTTCTCCGCGAGGAGGACGGGTATGCCGTCTTCGTTGCGATAGACCGCGGCGGCGAGCTGTTCGCCGAGTCCCGGCCGGTGGCACTCGGCCCCAGCCAGGGGAACCAGGTCATGATCGACGAAGGCCTCGACGTGGGTGACCAGGTTATCGTCGTCGGTCAGACTCGTCTGGCCACGGGTGACCAGCTTCAGATCGTTCAGGCAACAGCGGGGAGGTTGTGATGACTGAATCGAATCAGCTCCCTGCCGCAGGCGGCGAAGAACCGCCGAAGAAGTTGCGAGAGTTCAAGCTGACGTCTTTCGCGCTCGGTAGCAAGATCAGCGTGCTCGTGTTGCTTGCGATCATCTCCATCATGGGGATCATCTCCTACCGCATGGTGCCGAAGGAGGCGAATCCCGAGATCACGATGCCGATGGTGGCGGTCAACACGTCGTATATGGGGGTCTCACCGGGCGACATGGAGACGCTGGTCACGCGGGTCATCGAGGACGAGCTGAACGAGATTGCCGACCTGGAAACCCTCACGTCCACGACCGTCGAGGGCTATTCCAGCATCACGGCAGAGTTCAGTACGGACATGGACATGGACGAGGCGCTCCAGAAGGTCCGGGAGCGCGTCGACCTCGCTCGGTCCGAGCTCCCGACGGATGCAGAGGACCCGATGATCATGGAATTCAACATGGCCGAATTCCCGATCATGCAGGTCAACGTATCCGGGGAGTACTCGCTGGTGCAGTTGAAGGATGTCGCAGAAGACCTTCAGGACAGGTTAGAGCAGATCCCTTCGATCCTGAGTGTCAATTTGTCCGGTGGGCTCGAGCGTGAGGTCAAGGTCGATGTCGACCTGCCGAAGCTACAGTTCTACGAGCTCGGGTTCGAGGACGTGGCCGAGGCGATCGCCGCGGAGAACCTCACCATCCCGGGCGGCTCGATCGATGTCGGCAATCAGAAGTACCTGGTGCGGGTGGACGGCGAGTTCGCGGACACGCGCGTGATCGAGGACATCGTGATCACGACGAGGGACGATCTGCCCATCTACATCCGGGATGTAGCGACGGTCGACTTCGGGTTCGAGGAGCGTGCGAGCTACGCGCGACTGAACGACAACCCCGTCGTCACCCTCGACGTTGTCAACCGCACCGGTCAGAACGTCATCGAGACGGCGGACAACGTAAAGGCAACGATCGACGAGGCCTTACTCTCGTATCCGCAGAGCACCGTCGTCGAGATCACCTCCGACATGTCGGAGGAGATCGACATGATGGTTTCGAGCCTCGAAAACAGCATCATCTCGGGCCTGATCCTCGTGCTGGCGGTGTTGCTCTTCTTCCTCGGAGTGCGCAACGCATCGCTCGTATCGATCTCGATCCCGCTGTCGATGCTCCTGTCGTTCATCGTGATGAACGTGATGGGCATCTCGATGAACATGGTCGTGCTATTCGCGCTGATCCTTGCGCTGGGAATGCTCGTCGACAACGCAATCGTCGTGGTCGAGAACATCTACCGCTACAAGGAGAACGGGTACGACAACGTCTCGGCGGCGAAGTATGCTACGGGGGAGGTGGCGCTGCCGATCATCGCCTCGACGACGACGACGTTGGCGGCGTTCGCTCCGCTCATGTTCTGGCCCGACATGGTCGGCGAGTTCATGCGCTTCCTGCCGCTCACGTTGATCATCACGCTGTCGAGCTCTCTCTTCGTCGCGCTCGTCATCGTGCCCGTGCTGGCGGCGATGTTCGTCCGGATCGAGGGGACCCCGTCGCGGCCGTGGACACGGACCGCCCGGCGGACGCTCATCGGGGGCACCGCACTGGTCCTGCTCGGGATCGGGATCGCCAACCCGCTCACAGCCGTGCTTCTCACGCTGACGGGCCTCGCGGTGGTGGCCCTTCACCGCTTTGTATTGGCGAGGTTCGCACGCGTGGTCCAGAATCGGTTCTTGCCGGCGATGGTCGAGAGCTACGAACGTCGGCTCCGTTGGGCGCTGAGCCACAGGGCCGTTGTGATCGGTGCCGCCGTGGTGACCTTTGTCGGCGCGATCGCGCTCTTCGGGCGGTTCAATGCGGGGGTCGAGTTCTTCCCGGAGAGCATCCCGCCGCGAACCGTGTACGTGCAGGTCGACGTGCCGAGCGGAACGAACGCGGCGTTCACGGACGAGGTCGCCCGCGAGATCGAGCGGCGGCTCCCCGAGGTCGAGGGGATGAGCGACGCCAGGTCCGTCGTCGCAACGGTCCGGGATGCAAGCGGCGGCGCCGCGAATATGTTCGACATGAGTGGCGGCGGGCCGGGGACCGTAGCCGTCAACTTCTGGGAGTTCTCCGAACGCGAGTACGACGTGTTCGACACGATGGACCGCTTGCAGGGCTCCATCGGTGAAGGGATCGCCGGAGCGGATGTCACGGTCGCCATGCCCGCCCAGGGCCCACCGACGGGTCCACCGGTCAACATCGAGATCACGGGCGAGGATCCGCAGGAGCTTCGCCGACTCGGTGACGAGGTCGTCGCTCAGCTTCGCGCTTCGCCGGTCGCATCGCGGCTCGAGGGTTTGGAGAGCGATATGACCAGTGGGCGGCCCGAGCTGGTCGTCGAGGTGGACCGCGAGCGGGCGGCCCTCTACGGGCTATCCACGCGCGAGGTCGGGTACGTCATCCGCAGCGCCATTCAGGGGACGGAGGCGGCCAAGTACCGCTCGGGCGACGACGAGTACGACATCATCGTCCGTCTGGCGGAACCGTTCAGGCAGGATCTGGAGTCTCTTCGGCACCTTACAATCCTTCACGAAGAGCGTCAGATCCCCCTGCTCTCTGTCGCGACGTGGCGAACCGAGGAGGGGTCGTCGAGCGTGATTCGGAAGGACATGAGTCGCGTAGTCACGGTGAGCTCCGAAGTTCGGGCGGGTGAGAACAGCAATGCGGTTCTCGCGGATGTCCAGACCGAGCTCGCGAGCTATGCCGACAACCTACCGCCGGGCTACGTGCTGTCGTACACCGGCATGCAGGTGGATCAGATGGAGGCGCAGGAGTTCCTGATCGGCGCATTCCTTGCCGCGCTGATGCTCATTGCTTTCATCCTGATCTCGCAGTTCAACTCGGTGGTCAAACCGGTCATCATCCTCACTTCCGTCGTCATGTCGACGGTGGGCGTGTTCGCCGGCCTGGTGATCTTCCGGATGCCGTTCGTGCTCATCATGACCGGTGTCGGGATGATTACGCTCGCAGGTGTGGTCGTGAACAACGCGATCGTCCTGATCGACTATATCGACATCCTACGCGAGCGGGACGGGCTGACGAGGATGGAAGCCCTGGTGCAGGGTGGCAAGACGCGGTTCCGGCCAGTCGTCCTGACGGCGGTGACGACAGTGCTCGGGCTCATCCCGCTCGCGGTCGGGTTCAACTTCGAGTTCATCGGCTTTTTCAGCGAGCTGAGCCCGGAGCTGTACGTGGGCGGCGAGCAGGCGGCCTGGTGGGGCTCAATGGCCATAACCGTGATCGTCGGCCTTTCGTTCGCCACAGTTCTGACGTTGGTGCTCGTGCCGGTACTCTACTCCCTGGTCGATGACTTCACCGACTTCTTCCGACGGCATTACACGCACCAGGATGAGGACGAGGCCACGTCGACCGGCCAGTCGGTCGCGCCGGTTCGACCGGAGCCTCGGCGCCCAAGGCGTCGACGGATGGCCGTGCAGGCGTTCAGTGGTATCCGCAACCGCTTGCTTCGTCCAGCCGAGGAGTAGTCGAAAACAGCGGAACTTAGCTGCACTCGCGGGTTCATAGAGACACTCGAAATTGCGGGTGCAGCGTACCTTCGGCGGAGATGTTTGATGCAGGTCGAGCTGGATATGGGCGAAGGGCGGTCTTCCGAGGCGTTACTTCCAAAAGTCGGGAGGCCGCTGGCGGTTCGTTGGCTGGGCGCCCTCGGACGCGGTGCCGAAGGAGTCGCCCGGCACGCCGGCGAGTTGTCGCTCATCGTCTGGGGTGCGCTCACGGCTCTCTTCACCGGGCGTGTGTCGTTCCGGCAGGTCGTCCGGGAGATGTACTCGATGGGCGTACAGAGTCTCCCGATCGTGTTGCTCACGGGGATTCTGTCCGGCGTTGTCACGTCGCAACAGGGCGGCTACCAGTTTACGGGCAGCGTTCCGCTCTACGTGGTCGGGAGCGTGGTCGTCTCGAGCATCGTCCTGGAGCTTGGTCCCGTGCTCACGGCGGTTGTCTTCATCGGCCGAGTGGGAGCACGGATCACTGCCGAGCTTGGCACGATGAAGGTGTCGGAGCAAATCGATGCCCTCGAATCGCTGGGACGCGATCCGGTGCGGACGCTTGGCGCACCGCGAATCATCGCGGGTACGCTCGTGCTTCCGATGTTGGTGGCCTTTGCCAACCTGATCGGTATTGCCGGCGGCATGCTAACGGCCGAAGCAACGCTCGGGCTCGGGAGAGAAACGTTCCTCTACGGCGCGCGCCTCTTCTTCCACGCGTTCGACATCTACTACTCGGTCGGCAAGGGGATGGTCTTCGGCTTCATTATCCCTGTCATTGCCGTTCATATGGGGCTCAGGACGTATGGTGGAGCCGAGGGGGTAGGGCGAGCGACGACGACTTCCGTCGTGTATATGATTTTGGCCGTGCTGATTCTCGATGCCACCTTTCCGATGATCTTCCTGCGATAGGGTAGCGAAGAGATTCGGGGATCCGTCCCGTCCGAGCAGGCGATCCGGATTCCGGAGATGTGGAGGATCCCGCTGCTGCGGGAACAACAAAATGGTGCTGTGCCGATGCTCGAGTATCTGAACGTATACAAGTCCTTCGACGTGCCCGTTCTGTCAGGCGTGAGCCTCACTGTCGCGCCCGGCGAAACGATGGCGATCATCGGTCACTCGGGCACCGGGAAGAGCGTCCTTCTGAAGACGACGATCGGGTTGATCACGCCGGATTACGGCGACGTGCGGATCGAAGGTGAATCCATCTTCCACAGCAACCAAAACACGATCGAGCGAATCCGGCGCAAAGCGGGTTACGTCTTCCAGAACGCAGCGCTCTTCGACTCGATGACGGTGTTCGAGAATGTATCGACCGGGATCCCGGAGGAGCAGCTCGGGAGCCTGCGATTCCGCGAGGTGCTGAAGCGCGTCGCAGAGGCGTTGGAACTGGTGAACCTCGATCCGAGGGCGGTGCTGTCCAAGCTACCGGCAGAGCTTTCGGGTGGGATGCGAAAACGGGTAGGTCTGGCCCGCGCGATCGTGGGCCGTCCGGAAATCCTGCTCTACGACGAACCGGTGACGGGCTTGGACCCGGTGAACGCGGCGATCGTTCACCAGCTCATCGAGAGGCTTGGACGGGAGTTGGGCGTGACGTCGATCGTCGTGACGCACGATATCGAGGGTGCGCTGCTGATTTCGGATCACGTGGCGATGCTGGATGCCGGGCGCATCCGGTTCGTCGGCACGCCGGACGAGTTCAGGGTGAGTGACGACGTGCTGGTCCGTGCTTTCCTGGAGCGCGACGCGATGACCATTTCCGATAGAGTTCTGGAGGTTGTATGAAGGCTGCGGGGAGTACGCTCGAGCCGCAGGCACGGAAGTCGAAGGAGGAGTCCCGAGTTCACGAGGGCGAGTTGTTGGCGGCGTTGCCTGCACGCTCGGCGAACCGCGAGGTGAAAGTCGGCCTCTTCGTCATGCTCGGCATCGCGGCGTTCCTCATCGGCCTCTTCACGCTGACGGACGTGGGCACCTTCCGGGGGCGGTACTATGCGACTACAGTCATCGACAATGCCGGAGGAATGCGGAGCGGCGACCCCGTTCAAATGCGTGGCGTCAACATCGGCCGTGTCACGGAGTTCCAGATGGTGCCGGAGGGCGTCGCCGTGACGCTCGAGGTCTACAACCGGTACGGCGTTCCGGAGGACTCGCGGGTTTCGGTGCGGTCTGCCGGGCTGCTGGGCGGGATGATCGTCGAGGTGGAACCGGGGGAATCGACTGAGCGGGCCTCGCTGGCGAACGTTCTGCCGGGAACCATCGAGTCGGACATCATGAGCTCGGCCGGCGACCTCAGCACCCAGGCGGAGGACGTGCTCGGACGCGTGACG
>WHSP01000073.1 GCA_009380025.1 Gemmatimonas sp.
GGAATACACTGACGCGAAATCTCGTCTCCCTCCCATACGGCTATCGCGGCCCGGACGCGAGCGTCACTCTTGATGGTCTGCACTATGGCGCGCCTGTCGTGCTAGCTGCCGGCTTTGACTACAATGGCCGCCTGCCTCGAATTCTCAAGCACGTCGGGTTCGGGGGAGTCGAGGTCGGCTCCGTCACCGCCCGCGCGGCGGAGGGGAATCCGCCGCCGAGGCTGATCCGGCTGGTCCGATCGGGCAGTCTCGTCGTCAACAAAGGACTACGCAACGATGGTGTGATTCGGATCGCGGAGCGGCTGCAGCGGATGCCTCGTGAGCCGGGCTTCGTACTCGGTATCAGCATCGCCCGCTCCAACGATCCCGATGCCGCCTCGATGGAGGGCGGCATCGCCGACTACCACGCTGCCCTGAGTCACTTGGCTTCGGTTGGGGTCGGAGACTACTACACGATCAACCTCTCCTGCCCGAATGTCTTCGCCGGCGAGAGCTTCGCCGAACCGTCCCGGCTCCGAGCGCTGCTGCAGCGCCTCGTCAGCGTCGAGCACGGACGGCCCCTCTATGCGAAGATGCCAATCAACCCGCCCTGGAAGGAGTTTGCCGCGCTGCTGGACGTCATCGACGAATGTGGCCTCAACGGGGTTGTCATCGGCAATCTGAACAAGGACTACTCGGCCCTGGAGCGTCCGGAGGAAGCGCCTCCGGACTATCGTGGCGGACTTAGCGGCCGCCCCTGTGCCGCGCTATCCACCGATCTAATCCGCCGGACCCGCGAGGCGTATGGATCTCGGTTCAGCATCATTGGGTGCGGCGGAATCATGACCCCTCAGGACGCGCTCGAGAAGCTGCGTGCCGGGGCCGATCTCGTGCAGCTCATCTCCGGCATGATCTTCGAAGGGCCTCACTTGATGAAGCAAATTGCGCGCGCTTACGCTCACCATAAGGCCGCTGCTCGTGCTGTATAATCCGTGACTTTCGGGGCTGCTGTTGCCCGATAAGTGTGCCGCGCAGGGCAGTCCCGCGTAGTCGGCCCTGGAGGATGGCCGGCGCCCCCGCTCTGCCAGCGCGAGCCCGACGCGGCCAGAGACGCCGCAGAACCGTGTATCCGGCGAGGCAGGCACCGCAGATGGGGCGGGTGGGGGTGGCCGCGAGGAAACGTTTCTCGTGACGCGCGAGCGATTCGCCCCGAATCTCCGCGAGAACGACGCTCTACGGACCGGCGATCATGCACATGCGCTCCGTTCGCGGCCTTGCTTCCACCGCATCGAGATTCACGCCCTCGGACTCGTGCGCCGACTACACCGCCGCGCCCTCAGGTTTCAGAAGCTTCTGCCAGGTGTGCGACCCAGTGGCCCACGCCTGGCAGGAGCTCCCTCCACGCGGCGGGATATGGCCCGGTAGTGGATCGACATCGTGGTGCCCGATCGAGTTCGTGACTCGGATTCTGCGATCGAACGGGTAGCTCAGATCAAATGGAGATCTCATGGGCGCGACCGACGCGAACGTCAGGATCGATTCAGTAGCTTTCGGTCCCCATGATAGGGCCATCGATGAAGTCCCCGCCAGCGATCCAGGGCCGGGAACGCGGCTGATAGCGTATGATTGACCTTACACAGGAGCTTGACGTACTGGTCGCGGGTGGGGGGAATGCGGCTCTATGCGCTGCAATTGCGGCTCGCCGGCAGGGAGCCTCCGTTCTTATCCTGGAAGCCGCACCCCGGTTCTTTCGAGGAGGAAACACTCGTCATACTCGAAATCTGAGGATCGCTCATGACGAACCGAACGGCGTTCTCACCGGAGCCTACGCCGCCGACGAGTACTGGCAGGACCTCAAGCGGGTCACCGCGGAGAACACCAATGACAAGCTCGCTCGTCAGGCGATCGATCAGTCGCGAGAACTGATGGCCTGGTTGACCGACCAAGGGGTCCATTTCCAACCCCCTTTCAGGGGTACGCTCCATCTCGGCCGCACCAACGCCTTTTTCCTCGGCGGAGGCCGGGCGATGCTGAACGCTCTCTATTCCACCGCAGAGCGCCTTGGGGTCGGGGTTCTCTATGAGGCGGAAGTTGTGGATCTGAGCGCTTCGGATGGCGTATTCGAAGCCGCACACCTCGTCCACAGAGGAGCGCACCAAACGGTTCGTGCGAAGGCACTCGTCGCAGCAGCGGGGGGATACGAGGCGAATATCGCGTGGCTGAAGGAGTCCTGGGGGGACCAAGCCGAGAACTTCTTGATCCGCGGCACGCCTTACAATCGCGGGACGGTGCTTAGAAGGCTCCTCGAGCGTGGAGCGCGGCCGGTCGGCGAGCCCAAACAGTGTCACGCGGTGGCGATCGACGCCAGGTCACCAAGATTCGATGGGGGCATCGTAACCCGCCTCGACTGCATCGTCTTTGGTATCGTCGTGAATAGGGAGGCGGTTCGATTCTACGACGAGGGCGAAGACCTTTGGACCAAACGCTACGCGATCTGGGGCCGGCTCCTTGCCGAACAGCCGGATCAGATCGGTTACGTCATCATCGACTCGAAAGCGGTCAACCGCTTCATGCCCTCCGTTTTTCCCCCGATGGAGGGCTCGTCGATCGGGGAGCTCGCCAACCAGCTCGGCCTGAAGCGTGACCGGTTGACTCGCACGGTGAACGAATTCAACGAGGCGGTTCAACCCGGCACGTTCGACGAGACCATCCTTGACGACTGCCGGACCGAAGGAATAGTCCCGCCAAAAAGCCACTGGGCGACCCGAATCGATACGCCACCGTTCTATGGATACCCGCTCCGGCCGGGGATCACCTTCACGTACTTCGGAGTGGCCGTCAACGAAGACGCGAAGATCGGCATGCAGGCGGGGGGGGCATCCGAGAACATGTTCGCGGCGGGTGAGATCATGGTCGGAAACATCCTTGGTCAGGGCTATCTGGGCGGGGTGGGAATGACCATTGGCAGCGTCTTTGGACGCATCGCCGGGAAGGGGGCTGCCGCTCATGCAGCCAGGTGAACCCCGTCAGGACGCAACTCGCGCTGCGCCGCCGAGTGGCCAAACGGCGGCATTGGCGGAGGCAGACCGCTTGATGACGATCTGCAACGCTTGCCGCTACTGTGAGGGGCTTTGTGCCGTGTTTCCGGCGATGGAGATGCACCGGACCTTTGCGAGCGGCGATCTGAACTATCCTAGCCAACCTGTGTCACAGTTGCGGTGCATGCGTGTACGACTGTCAGTACGCTCCGCCGCACGAGTTCTCTGTCAATGTCCCCCGAGTTCTGGCCATGGTGCGGGCAGATTCCTATCGGACCTATACCTGGCCTCGCTTCCTCTCAGGGGTCTTCACGAGAAACGGTCTGGTCGTCGGTCTCGCAGCCGCCTTCGGCGTGGCCGCGTTCGTCCTCGGATTTGCCGCATCCAACGCCCCTTCGCTGCTTTTTGCAGTTCACGTTGGGCCGGGTGCCTTCTACGAGCTACTTCCACATAACGCGATGGTCATCATTTTTGGCGCCGCGTTTCTATACGCGGTCCTGGCGATGGTGATGGGCCTTCGAAGGTCTTGGAAGGACATGAACCGAGTGAATTGTGTCACAAGCGACTCTCGCTCGATCAGCCAAGGATTGAAGGATGCCGCTACTTTGCGGTACCTCGATGGAGGCGGTGCCGGTTGCATGAATGAGGGGGAGCGTCCGACAGATCGAAGGAAGATCTATCATCACCTCACGTTCTATGGGTTCTTCCTCTGCTATGGCTCGACGACCGTCGCGGCCGTCTACCACTATTTCGGGCGCGAAGCGCCGTATCCCTTCTATGATCTTCCGGTGCTGTTGGGAACCCTCGGTGGGATCGGGCTCTTGATCGGTCCAGCGGGTTTGCTCCACGCAAAATGGGTTCGCGACGCCCCCCTCAAAGACGAGCCTCGCTTCGGAATGGAGGTCGCCTTTCTCGCCATGCTCTTTCTGACCTCCCTCACCGGAATCCTCCTGCTCGCGCTACGGGCGACCCCCATGATGGGGATGCTTCTCGCAGTTCACCTCGGGTTTGTGTTCAGCCTTTTCATCACGCTGCCGTACAGCAAGTTCGTCCATGGCATCTATCGGACGGTCGCGCTCGTGCGGTATGCCGTTGCCAATCGACGCGGATTTGCAACCCCGGAAAAATGAAATCAGTTCGGATTCCGACGGTTTCGTCGCGGGCGGGCCCGCCGCGGTAACCCACGGCCCTGGCATCGGCGCCTGGAGCCATCCGGATGCATTTCGGCGAGATCTTGGTGTGCTGGACCGCTGGGTGCCTGAGACTTCCGAAGATCAAGAAAGCGGTAGGCCTGGCGCGATGGGTCGTGTCTAGTAAAGTTGGCGATGACCGGTCGCATGAGTGGTTCGACGGCTGCGTCACCCGGCTGTCCGAGTACGCCGTCTCGAAACGCGACAAGGGTGTTCCCACGCATCAGTTGCGGCGGCTTTCGGGCACCTCGGTCTCGACTACCTGACCTCGACCTCGCCCCCAGGCAGCTCGAGAGGTTCCGCGCCGGGGGTCACATCCTGCGGAGGAGGCGCTGCTTCCGTGGCCACCACGTTCGCCGACGGTGACGGAACGTCAGCACCGGCCAACGCCGACTGGCCAAGACGGGCGTAGTTCACCGCCTTCCCCAGGATTCGCACCGCTTCCTGGTCGGCGTGGAATCCCATTGAATTCTCGGCTTCGATGAAGTCCGTGTAGAATTGCGCCCATCGCTGGTACTGCCGTGCCGTCTGCAGAGCGGCATTGCCGAGTCTAGTTCTGCAGCCGCCCTGATGCTGTGGGTAAGGCTGAGTACCGCGTCGATGGCGATGTTGCGCATCTCGTACGTGCGGTCTTGGATCGTGTGAACCCGGTCCCGCAGCTCCTCCTCCGACCAGGCATGACACGTCTGGCAGGCGTTGTTGACGTTGAGGAGGGGACTCCGCACCCAGTGGTCGCTCACCTTCGCCGCACCAGCTCGGATATAGGGCATATGGCAGTCGGCGCAGGCCACGCCGCTCTGCGCGTGGATGCCCTGATTGTACAGCTCGAATTCGGGGTGCTGCGCCTTCAGCGTCGGCGCCCCGCTGGTCGCGTGCGTCCAATCCGAAAAGCCCACCTCATCGTAGTAGGTCATAATGCTGTCGACTTTCAAACCCTTGTGCCACGGGTAGGTGAGCCGCTTTTCTGTCCCTTGGAAGTAGTACTCGACATGGCACTGGCCGCAGACGAACGTGCGCATCTCCTGCCGGGTCGCATCCTCGTTCACGTCGTAGTCGGCGACGCCCTCCGCCGCACGCAGCGCCCGAATCCCTTCGATGAAACCGGGGCGGGTGACTCGAAGCTGCATCGTCTCCGGATCGTGGCAGTCAATGCAGGAAATGGGATGCACCGCCAGCGCCGCGGCTTCCTGGTAGGTCATTTGGTTGACCCGTTCGAAGCCCTCCATCAGATCGCCTCCGCCAGCCTCACGGTAGACGGTGTAGACCGACGCGTGGCAATGGAGGCAGGTCCCGGGCTGCTGCGCCACGTCCTGTCGACGCGTGTAAACCTGGTCGCTGAACATGTAGGCGTGGCCGCGCTCTTCCCGGAAATCCTCCGCGAACGCGTATCCCGCCCAGAATTCGCGTAGGCGCGGGTCCTCCTCGAGCCTCGATTGCGCCGTCACCTCTCGGGGGTCCTCCAAGTTCGGATGGCGGGGAAGGGCCTCGCTTCCTCCGTAGCGTGTCCGTTCCTGGTCGACGGTCCGACTATAAAGATCGTAGTGGATCGGCCAGTTCATCCCCCAGATTTCGGGATCCACCGTCGTGTCGGTCACTTCCACCACACGGACGAATCGGTCCCGCGCCTCGACCCGTCGTTCGAAGATGTTCGTCAGCAGCGCGGCGATGCCGAGTGTTACGACTGCGGCCGTAACCGCGGCGAGGACCAGCCAGCGGCCGCTTCCGCGGGGAGGTGGTTCGTTGGACGCCGTCGTGATAGGGTTTGCCATGCTCTTCCGGGTTCGTACACGAGAATCGGATCCTCAGCGGGTCCAGTGGCCCACGTCTGAATGGCACCGGGTACAGACCAGGGCGACCGTGGCTGCGGTAACTCGGCCATCATCCGAGAAATCGGGCACCTCCTCGCCGTGGACCAGCGAACCCGCTACCGCCTGATGGCAGTCTCGGCATGCCGCTTCCGCGATGGCCCGGCTCCGCCCGGTGGCCTGGATCGGTTCATGGAAGCCGCCAAGGGTAAAGTAATAGGAATGCCAGAAGCCATTCCTCGCCTTCGTCGTGTACTTGCCGACCAGGTCATGAGGTGTATGGCAATCATTGCAGACAGCGGCGGAACTGTGGCTGGACTTGATCCAAGAGGAATACTGCTCGTCCATGACGTGGCAATTAGCGCACGCCGACGGATCGTCGGACAGGTACGAGTAGCCTTCGGCGTAGACGAAGGTAAAGGCGCCAATACCGATGGCGGCGCCCGTCAGCACGGCGGCTACCAGGAGGAGCCATCGCATTCGGGTTTATTCCGATCGGGGGTCGAATTCAGGGGCTGATGCCGCGCCGAAGGTTGCAAGAAGAATACCTCCACCACCGTAGGATCGCTGAGGCTCATTCGGTTCGGGGCAGAAATCGGCGAGGAAGTGCGACGCGGACCCGCGCGATTTATCAACGACCTTTTCGAAATCGGACGGGACCGTCGCACGTTGACTCCGGCACGGTGTGTGGACTGGAAGATACTGGCTGGTCCGGCCCCGACAAACCTCGACCGGCGGCTGCGTAGGCCGGTCCAACCCCCACCTGGCCGACCGTAGGACGGTGGAGGGGACCGTTGCCCCCGCGAGGCCCACACAGTTGGCCAGGTACGCTCGTTCCCGTTCGAGCATGGCGGACACTATCGTGCGGAGCAGACGTGCTGGCGGGATTTGGTGCGCTACCCGGTAGGGGCCGCCGCCCCCGCCGAACCCTGGGCCGCATTGGGTCGTCTCGACTGCGGCTCGAGTTTCGTGGGAATCACGAGCACATTGGTTTCAGCACCCCTGATTGCGGACTCGGCCACGCTGCCGAGAAGCCATCGCGTCGCACCCATGCGCCCGTGTGTTCCGACGACGAGCAGGTCCGCTCGCCAGTCGGCCACCTCGGCCGTGATCTCATTCGCGGGATCACCGTGCCGAACGATCGGATCTACGGGTCGTCCCCGGGTACGCCGTTGAGCAATGAACGCCTCCAGGGATCGACTGGCTACGTCGTCGAGATACTCGCGATGGACTGGAAAGAAGGGCGGTTCTTCTGGCCTCCAGACTACGTGCAAGGACCGTAGCTCAGGCGAGTCCTCGCCGAAAAGGGACTCCACCAGGTCGATTCCCAACTCGTGGATGTCCCCGCTGAACTCGGACAGGTCGGTGGTCAAAAGGACGCGTGAGATCTTCTGCGGTGCTCGGTTGCGTACGACCAGGACCGGAACGCGTGACTCTCGGATCACCCGCTGCGCGGTCGTTCCCAGTATCGCCCGCGCAAATGTGCCGCGCCTTGTTGCCCCGACCACGACCAGATCCGCCTGTTCCCGCGCGGCCGCCCCGAGGATCAACGGAGCCGGCGGTCCCACAATCGCCTCCACTCGAACCCTGGCACTCGGCGAAATCTCTTTCGCCTGAAGTTCCAAGCGAGTCTCCAGATCTTGCGTGTATTGGTCGAGTGCTGAACCCGGCATCATTCCCATGCGGGCGTACGCTTCCCATGCCATTACCGGGAACTCAAACGCGTGAATCAGGTGGAGCATCGTCCCGGTGTGCTCCGCCACGTGCAGAGCGGAGTACAGCGCGGGATCGGTCTCGTCGACCGTCGCGATTCCCGCGACGATGGTGCGGATCGGGTAGCTCATGGATCCCTCCTCCCAAGGCAAGGGGTCGAATCGTAACCAGCCCGGAGGCAGTGACGCCTCTCGAGTCACGTTACTCCGTGCTTGATAACGAGGCGTCGGGAGCGATGAGATATTGGGGAGGGGAAAGTTTAGACAGCTATCCAGATCGATTACCGTCGCCGCGCACCTACACCGCGGACACCATCCAGGTTGGTTGCCGCAATACCGCCGATGCCCTTCTACACTCCCCCCACGTTGGTCGAGAGTAGTTCCAACGAGACGGTCGGCCCGGCCCCACGCGAGAGAATGTTCAAGGCTTTCTAACAGGAGGTCGTTCACACTCGCGTTGGCGAGCTGTGGAGGTCCGCTACATCTTCTTGGGGGGCCTCCGTGACGAGTGCGAAGGCCTTGGCCTGCACGAGGGGTTCCTGATTCGGCTCCGCGGCGTATGGGTTCTGCCGTGATGGGGCGGATACCGATGGACGAATGCTCGAGTGAGATCCCATGAAAATGGCCGTCTTCAGTGCCAAGCCTTACGACCGGCAAGCGCTCGAGTCCGCGAGCCGTGCTCATCATCACAGTCTGACATTCTTCGAGACGCGGCTCACCGCGCAGTCCGCGCCGCTCGCGGCCGGGTTCGATGCGGTTTGCCCCTTCGTAAACGATGAACTGAACGCGACGGTCATCGGCGAGCTGGCGGCAGGTGGGGTACGACTCATTACCCTTCGTTCGGCGGGCTTCAGCCACGTGGATCTGGGTGCGGCGGAAGCGCATGGAATCGTCGTAACCCGCGTTCCCGCCTACTCTCCATATGCTGTTGCGAAGCACGCCATCGCTCTGATCCTCACGCTGAACCGCAAGGTCCATCGAGCCTACGCCCGCGTCCGGGAAGGCAACTTCGCCCTCGAGGGATTGCTCGGCTTCGATCTACACGGCAAGACCGTCGGAGTTGTCGGCACCGGAACGATCGGAACGGTGTTCTGCAGGATCCTGCGCGGATTCGGATGCAGAATCATCGCCCACGATCTCGTGCCCAATCTCGAAGTGGAGGAGTTGGGAGGGCTGTACGAACCGCTGACTTCGCTATACTCGGGATCGGATATCGTCGCGCTTCACGTACCGCTGACCCCTCGCACACACCATCTGATCGACGCCGAAGCCATCGCCCAGATGAAGCCGGGCGTGATGCTGATCAACACGAGTCGGGGGTGGGCTTGTCGACACGCGTGCGATTATCGACGCTTTGAAGAGTGGAAAGATCGGCGCGCTGGCGCTGGACGTCTATGAAGAAGAGGCGGACCTGTTCTTCGAAGATCTGTCCGGCGCTGTTATTCAGGACGATGTATTCGCTCGCCTCCTTACCTTTCCCAACGTTCTCAAAACCGGCCATCAAGGGTTCTTTACGCGGGAGGCGCTTGATAACATCGCGGCGGTGACTCTCGCCAATGCAAGCGCGTTCGAAAGCGGGGCAGGGCGAGATCCATCGCGTGCTGCCCACAGCGAACCCAAGCTGAATCCGTGGCCACGCGTTCGCTCGCCAGTCGGTCGGGAATGCTCATCACCGGCCACGCCAGGGAGCGGCTCTGAAGACCTCACAATGCGAGGTGACGGCGATCATCACCATTTTAGCTGAGCGCGAAAGGAGGGGATTCATCGTGGAGCAGCAGTAGATAGTCCTCCACGCGTATTGCATCGCCTCAGTGGCCTGCCGTGGGGATTGAGAAGTGGAATGTCGACCCCTGGCCCGGTTCGCTTTCCGCCCAGATACGACCGCCGTGAGCTTCCGCGATCCCTCGGCCGATCGCCAGGCCGAGACCCGCGCCCGAACGTGAGTCTTCGTCCGCCTTCCAGAAGGCATCGAAGAGATGCGGGAGGTGCTCCTTGGCAATCCCCGGCCCGGTGTCGGAGACAAAGAAGTTCAACTCGCCCCGTGCTGCTCGGCACCCTACGGTGATTCTTCCTCCCGGCGGTGTGAACTTGATCGCATTGCCAATCAGATTCTGCAACGCCTGCATTAGACGACCGCGGTCCGCCTGGATTTGCGGCAATTCAGTCGGTACCTCAGCCGTGAGCTGTAGATCCTTCTCAGCAGCGAGCGCCCGGTGTAGTTCGATGGATTCATCGATCAGTTGCCCGGCCTCCACAGCCTCCGGCTTGATCGCGAGCGGTCCCGCCTGCATCCGGGCGACATCCAGCAGATCCTGGATGAGATCGTCCATCTGCTGCACTGCGCTGCGGATCGTCTGGAGTTGTGGCGTGGATGACGCCGCCTCACCGGGTGCCGATTCCTGCAGTAGCTGCGCTGCCATCTCGATCACGCTCAGCGGATTCCGTAGGTCGTGGGCGACGATGCGAAAGACCTCGTCACGTAGGCGCGTGGCCTCCTGAGCGTCAGCATACAGCTCGGCCTTCTCCTCCTCCAACTGCCGGCGCTCCGTGGTGTCCCGCTGTATGCTCGCCCAGTGGGTCAGCTCCCCTTCCTCATCCCGCAACGGTACGACGTTGAGCTCGACCCAGAATGGCCGACCGTCTTTGCGGTAGTTGAGGATCTCGTCGCGGATCGGCTCCTGCCGATCGATCGCGGCACGAATGCGAGCTAGCGTTTCCTCATCGGTGGCGGGACCGTGGAGGAACTCGCTCGGTTTCCTGCCGATGACTTCGTCCGCACCGTAGCCGCTGATTTGTGTGTATGCCGGATTTACGTACTCGATGCGGCTATCGGGATCCGTGATCACCACCGCATCGTTCGCATGGGCCAGGACGGCCTCGAGCAGGCGAAGGCGTACGGCCGGGGAGGTTGGCTCCGATCGATGCCTTCCAGCCGGGTACCGGCGGCTGAACCCTCCGCCGATTGTAGATGCCGATTCGTAATCGTCCGACATTCCGTTCACTCCTACCGCCGGATCCTGCGTGTCGGATGTCGCCCTTTGTCGACTGTTTACTGCAGGATTCCTACCCCGACAGCAGTTGGCTCGGTGCCCACATCCCCAACGCTATATCATCACGGATTCTCGCGGCGCATCCGCCACTCTGACTGAGGTGGTAGGTCGGCGATGGTTAGCTCGGCGAGCATCGCCGAAACCCCGGGGTGCGTCGGGAAGGGTCATTGTCCAAGAAGGCGCACACGTCCGAATTTCGAGCTTCGGGCGCCTTCGAAGACATCGGTCACTCGGGCCTCGGGCAGGTGGATCTCTGCGACCGTCGCTCGTTTCGCAACTGATGATGGGAGTGGGTAGGGCGTCGCACTACACGATTCTCCACCGAACCCCCACGCCCCTGCCTAACTCGCCCTGACAGCCTCCCAAACTGGAC
The DNA here is from genome assembly GCA_009380025.1 of Gemmatimonas sp. Lineage (GTDB taxonomy): Bacteria > Gemmatimonadota > Gemmatimonadetes > Longimicrobiales > Longimicrobiaceae > WHSP01. The sequence continues at coordinate 11,148 of WHSP01000073.1, forward strand.
TCGAGTACCTTCAAACCGTGGGACAGAAACCACTTGGAAAGAGGTCCGATGAGACTCAGAATCATTGTTTCAGCTATCGCACTGGCCGGCGCCCTCGGTGTGGCGGGCTATGTCGGTAAAGGCCTGGCCGGACCGGATCGGGTCGAGCACACTGACTTTGGCCTGGTGCGCACCGCGACGGACCCAGCGTATGTGGCGGCGGTTTCGCCGGCGACTGATGCAGCCATCCGAAACTTCCGCATACCGATCACCCACGACCGAATCGAGATCGCGAACGGCGTGGAGTACGAGGTATGGACGTTCGGCGGTACGGTCCCGGGACCGGTGATCCGGGTACGCGAGGGGGATCTGGTGCGCATCACCCTGGCCAACGAGACGCCGATGGCGCATTCGATCGACTTCCACGCGGCGCGGATCCCGATGGACAAGGCGTTCAGGACGATCGTGCCAGGGGAAGAGCTCGAATTCGAGTTCATTGCCAACGACCCGGGGGTCTACATGGTGCACTGCGGCACTCCGCCCGTGCTGATGCACATTATGCAGGGGATGTATCTCCCGATCATCGTGGACCCGAAGCAGGGGTGGGGAACTGAGGCCGACAAGGAGTTCGTCTTCGTGCAGAGCGAGTTCTACACCGAGGCCGACGAGGCGGGGCAGCTCCAGCGACCGGACTGGGAAGCGGCGCAGAAGAAGGATGCGAGCCATGTGGTCTTCAACGGCCGAGCGTTCCAGTACAAGGAACATCCGCTGAAGGTGGAAGTCGGCGATCGGGTTCGCCTCTTTGTGGTCAACGCAGGCCCGAGCCTGCGGAGTGACTTCCACATTGTCGGCACCGTCTTCGATCGGGTGTATCCCGACGGCAACCCGGACCACGTGCTGGAGAGCGTGCAGACCTGGCAAGTGCCGGCGGGTGGAGGGGCCGTCTTCGAGACCGTCTTCGAGGAGGGGGGCGGAGCGGGTGTGTACGCCTTCGTCACGCACGCCTTTGCTGACGCTGAAAAGGGCGCAGTGGGCCTGATCAAGGTGGGCGACGCGGCGGTCCCCGCAATGACCCACTGAGCGCTCGATCGGACCATGCGGACAAGTGGGCGGCGGCAACACGGGCACGGACGAGGCCGGTCTTTCGAGGGGGAATAGCCCCGCACCGGGCACTCCGCCCTCGCGTAAAAGTTGCCGGTTCGGTTCGAGCACCAGCACACGCCTGCGGCGGCGGGTGGACGACGGGTTTTCCACACGCTTCTGCTGGGAGCTGCACCTAAACGGCCTCTCCTCGCAGCGTGTGGAAAACCCTCCCGTTGCGGCAGTCCCGCCGAGCTTTCGTACCGCCCATTAAGGTGGAACAGATCCACTCGTGCCCGTCCACTCTCTAAGAAACGGTGGCGAAGCAGCGGCAATCTCGAGGTAGGTGAAGTGGGATATCCAGTCCCCGGCATTGAGATAATACCGCCCCGGCTCTACCTCCACCTCGGCCGGAAGATGGCTGTGGCCGGCGACTACCAGATCCAGGCTTGGATCCTTCCGAAGCGCTTCTTGAGCCCAGGTCTCGATCTCAACCGCGTGAGTCTTCGGCCCTCCGTCCAGCCCTGCCGCAAGCCGTTCGAGCTGCCGACGCGTGCTCGTAGTGTACGGCTGGATCCGTGCGATCCAGTCCGGATGGATGCTCCGCATCAGCGCGACGAAGAACCGGTTTCGGCCAAGTCCCTGCTCGATAGGCGGTCGCTGACAGGCGGTTTCTCCGTGAGTAATGAGTGTGCGACGACCCGCCAGATCCATCACGGTCCGGTCCTCCAGGAGCGTCACGCCCAGATCAGCGAGAGCGTGCCCGCCCCACTCGAGTCGGTCGTGGTTCCCGCCCGTGAAGTAGACCGGCATCCCCGCTTCCACGAGGTCGGCCAGCTTTGCGAGCACCCTGTAGTGTTTGGTCGGGACCACCGATTGGTAGGCGATGCCGAACTCGAACAGGTCCCCATTGATGAGCAACCCCGAGGCGGATTCGCCTGTCCAGTCCAGGAACCGGCGGAACGATGCCTCCGTGGAATCCGGTACCGCACCGAGATGCAGGTCCGACACGACGAGAAATGGTTTGCTCACAGGCGGCCCTTTCACGTGTTCAGGAAGGCTTCAACCGCCTCCCGATAGCTCCGGCCGGTGCCAACCTTCCTCCCCCCCTCGAGTTCGAAGAAGTACTCGCCCTTCCCGATGTGGCTCACCTTCCGCACGCATGTCGTGTTCACGATGAAGGATCGATGGACGCGCAGGAACTTCTCAGGATCTAGCGATTCTCCGGCGCGCTTCATCGTCATCCGCCACAGGATCGTCTCCTCATGAGTGTGCACCTTCACGTAGTCGGCGTCGGCCTCGAGGCAGGTGACCTCGTCCGTCGGAACGAGGCGGAATAAGCCATTCTTGACCGCGATCTTCAGCCGATCGGCCGCTCGGTCGCTGACGATCTGTGCAAGGAGGGCGCGGATACGAGGGTGTTCTTCGGATGGCAACGAACGCCGCGCGTGGATTCGCTGTTTCGCATGGTCCAGCGCATCCTGAAACCGAGTCTCGCGATATGGTTTGCGAAGGAAATCGATTGCGTGAGCTTCGAACGCCTGCTCCATGTACTCGGCGTACGCCGTCGTGAAGATCACTTCGGGCACGCGCGAATCGCCCAGCATCGTAAGCACTTCGATCCCGTCCAACTCGGGCATCTGCACATCCAGGAAAACCAGGTCTGGAGACAGATGTTCGATCGCTTCAACGGCCTGGAGGCCGTTCTCACACTCGCCTACGATCTCGACATTCCCGTGGTCCTGGAGGAGTTGGCGGATTCGCTCCCGCCCAAGCGATTCGTCGTCAACGATCACCACCCGGATCGGTCTCAACATGGGTCGACTCCCGCGGTCGGTTCCGCGCGCCCCCGATGTAGGGAATCCTGATCCGCACTTCTGCTCCTCCTCCCGGCGCGTCTCTCAAGATAAACGAATGATTTCTTCCGTACAGCTTTGACAGCCTCTCGCGTGTCACGGAGAGGCCGATTCCGAAGCCGGCTTCTCCACCCGAACCGGAAAGTCCACGACCATCGTCCCTGACCTGCACGTCCAGCTGCTCGCCCTCCCGGCGGGCCGAGATCTCGACGCGGCCTTGACCCGCCTTCGCCTGGATCCCGTGCCGCAACGAGTTGTCGATGATCGGCTGAAGGAGCATGTGCGGCACGAGCGCCCCTTCGACATCCGCGTCCACATCCCAGACGACCGACAAGCGGTCCCGAAACCTGAGCCGCTCGATCTGCACGAAGAGCTCGGCGGTCCTGACTTCCTCGGCGAGCGTCACCTCCTGCGTGCGGACCCGTCTGAGTCCCCGCTCCAACATCTCCGCGACCATCGCGAGCATCTCGTTCGCCGCCCGCACATCGCGGTGCATCAGCGCCGAGATCGAGTTGAGGGCGTTGAACAGGAAGTGCGGCTGGAGTTGTGCTTTGAGGGCCTGCAGCTCGGACTCGGTCGCGAGGTTTGCCGCTTTCAGCGCCTGTACCTCGCGGTTCCGATACTCTCGAGCGTAGATGACGGCATGCGTGAGCAGGATCAGGGCGGTATAGAACCACCAGGTCATCAACGAGGTGGTGTTGATCATCCTCCCGACGCCTTGCGGTATCCAGCCGGGGATGATCGCCACGTTGATGTAGTACGCCGCGATGGCCCATGCGACGGATATGACTGCACCCGTGACCGCATGGAAGAGCATTCGCGGGTAGTTCCGCCAGCTCCGAACCGTGAACGTGTCGGCCAGCCAGATCCCAGCGAGGCTGGCGATCCACCAGAGAACGGCATAGACCCATCGGGTTGCGGCTCTAGCAAGCGAGATCGGACCTTCCGGATCGACGTAGGAGATCGCGAACTCTACGACCCACGAGACCACGCCCACTACGATCCAGAAAGCCGTGACAAGTGCGAGGTTGCCTCGATCTCGGAGCAGGGGACCGGTGGCGCGGTCGCCCATCAGCCAGTCGGCGAATCTCGAATGGCCGGGATGATCCTCGGCGGTCATGCGGCGTTGGTGCGGGATCAGGTAGAGGGCGGGTACGGATCGACCTTAGCTCCGTAGAGCTCCATCAGCCGTCTCATGTCGGATTCGCCAAGCAACGCCGCGAGCGCGGCAGACTGTCGCACGGCCTGGTTGAAGAGCCGGCGCGTCCCCGGCTCCTCCGGCGGATACCCAAAGGTGGCCGCCCAAGTGGCGACGTCTCGATCGGAACGTTCGAGAATCCACGCGTCTCCCGCGACCCACCAGAGCACGTCGCGCCTCTGAGGTTCAGCGACGCTGGTTGCGGGCACCATGAAGACGAGTCGGACGGGCGGTTCCGGGCTTCCCGCCCTGGTGAGGGAGACGACGAAGTGCTGCTCCACACTGCCGAGCGGAGCGAGAACGTCGCGGGGAGAAGCGCAAAGCGGTTCGGCGAATAATCGCAATCCGCACTCGTCCGCGAACTGCTCGAGGGATTCAGAAGCTTCCAAGGTCCTCTGGCCGGTGGATCATTCGGTGCACGACGCCGGGTTCGCAGAGCAATACCGGCGGTTGCTTGAGCTGTCCAGCCTAAAGTGGATTCGTCCTTCGGGCAGGATATTAGCTGCTTGTAGCCGACTATCGCCACCGCGCTCATGGATCGCCACTGCGAACTCCAGAGTGATGCTGAGCGTTCGCATCCAGAACTCGGGAGATCGTCCTGGCCATCGACGATCTCGCGCCGAACGCAAGGATACATTCCGCCTTGGGTCCGGGGCTAAGGTTGGTATCGCACAGTTACCCGGTTCGGCGATGGAGCGACGCTCGTCGAAGAGAGGTACTTTGAGACGGGCTATACCGCAACGGAGCAAAGCCCCGAGATCGAATCGAACCGGATTTCCAGTTCTATGAGTCCAAAGGGATTCGACCTCGTTAGTTGACTGCTCCAGATTTGTGAAGGCCCGTGGAACCCTTCGCTGTTGTAAAAGGTAGTGAAATCATAGTAAGTAACGTCATATGACAACGGGGAGGAGACGTGAAGCACGGACCAACGGAGCGGGTGCGGAGAATGGTTCGGCGGCGGGGGCTCGTGCGGCCAAGGGACCTCGAAAGGGCGGGGCTCCCGACCGCGGTGCTCTACCGCCTTCGCGACCAGGGCGAAGTAGAGCAGGTTGGACCGGGCCTCTTCCGCCATCCGGACGCTGCGATCACCGAGAAGCACACCTACGCGGAGACGGCCAAGACGGTTCCGGGTGGAGTCGTCTGCCTGCTCTCAGCCCTCAGCTTCCACGAGATCGGAACCCAGATGCCGCACGAGGTGTGGCTGGCGCTCCGCGCCCACTCGAAGCGTCCCACGACGACAGCTGTCCCGCTGCGGATCGTGTGGTTCACGGGGGATGCGTTCACGGAAGGCGTGGAGACGCACACCGTGGAACGCATGCCGGTGAAAGTCTACAGCCCCGCGAAGACGATCGCCGACCTCTTCAAGTTCCGGAACAAGGTGGGCGTAGACGTCGCCGTGGAAGCCCTCCGCGACGCGTGGTCGAGGCGGCTCGTCACGATGGATGAGATGCTTCGGTTCGCGAAGATCTGCCGGGTGGAGAAGGTCATGCGTCCGTACCTCGAAGCGATCATCTCGTGAGCCCGCCGAGGAGGGGGCCGTCGAACCTCCCCGCTTCAATTCACGCGCGTCTCCTGAGGCTCGCGAAAGAGTCGGACGCGAACTTCAACGTGGTCCTCGTGCGATTCGCGACGGAGCGCCTCCTCTATCGTCTCTCCCGCTCCCCTCACGCGGATCGCTTCGTCCTGAAGGGCGCATGGCTGTTCTACGTCTGGGACCTGGACCGGCGGGTCACGCGAGATCTCGACCTCCTCGGATTCGGAGACGCTAGGCCAGCGGCGATAGAAGAGGTGTTCCGGGACGTTCTCGCCTCGCCGGTGGAGCCCGACGGGATCGAGTTCGACGACGCGCAGTTGCAGGTTGCGGAGATGAGGGAGGGCGCCGCGTATCCGGGGGTCCGTGTTCGGGTCGTCGCGCGCCTCGGAAACGCGCGCATCCCGTTTCAGGTGGACGTAGGTTTCGGCGACGCCGTCCTCAATCCGCCGCCCAGGACGGCGCTGCCGACGCTGCTCGACCTACCGGCCCCGGAACTCGACGTGTATCCCGTCGAAGCGGTGGTTGCGGAGAAGGTCCAAGCTATGGTTCGCCTCGACGTGCTCAACACACGCCTCAAGGACTACTTCGATCTCTACGTTCTCGCCACGGAGGTGACGATCGACGCCGCTAGCCTGGCCCGTCAGATCGCCCAAACCTTCCAGCGCCGGGGCACCGCGATCCCAGCTGGGGAGCCGGCCGGCCTCTCGGACGCGTTCGCCAGCGAGCCCGAGCGCAACGCTCGTTGGCGCGCGTTCCTCGAGCGGAGCGGTGGGGCCGCGAGCGCCCCGGCGAGCTTCCCGGAGGTGGTCGACCGGGTCCGCGAGCTGGTCCTGGCACCCCTCGAAGCCGTCCGTCGCGGCGGGTAGCGACGACCAGCGCCGAGAGCGATGCCAAATCGGTGCCGAATCCCGCGGAAGGTGAAATGCCGAAAATCCAGGAAATCGTAGCCCATCGAACGCCCGTCGATGCAGTCGCGCTGATGCGTGCGACTAGAGACGAAATTTCCGCGAGTCACCGCATGACGCTCGAGGAGGAACTGGAGTGGCTAGCATCCCGGCCGCTGCAGGATCTTCCTTCTGAGGGCGCTTCGAGAAAGGGCCCGGCGAGCTGATGCAAACGGATCGTTCATCCGCCGGCCGATGAGCTCATCACGGACGGACCCGCCGCGAAACCTACTTCGGACGCTGAGAAGAATGGGATCGCCACGAGGGGGCTGTGCTGTCAATTGGATCGTGCAGCTTGCGTTTCCCCTCCACACCGGCAGGCAGGTTGCGCGTGCCACCTGGTGAAATTGTGATTCTACGCACGTTTGCGCGGTCTCGGTCGGTGCACGCCGCCCGAGCCACCGCTCTGCCAGACGGCATGCGGATCCTCAGGCCGGGTGTGACAGATATGCGCCAGAACGGCTCAATCGTGTCAGCTCGGCCCTCGCGTGCGTAAGGTTCTCCCGAAACTCCCGATAGCGGCCGGTCCGTTGGCCCGGGGACCGACGGCTGGCCCTCGGAGTTGGTTGGGCACCGTGCGTGCCTCGGCCGGTGAAGCCCGGGACCTAGGCCCCATTCTCCTCACACGAACATGGTCGATATCCGGTTACGCTACGGCTCCAACCCGCATCAGGAATTCGCCCGGCTCCTTCCACCCAGCGACGTGAGTCCGCTTCGCGTGCTGAATGGCGAGGCAAGCTACATCAACATCCTGGACGCGCTCACGGGCTGGCAACTCGTCCGGGAGCTTGCGGACGTGACCGGCAAACCCGCAGCTGCTTCGTTCAAGCACGTAAGCCCAGCCGGCGCTGCCGTGGCCGGACCCATCCCAGCTGATTTCGCTCAATCGCAGTTCCTTTCCAAGCCGCCGACGGATCCCGTGGCTCAAGCCTATGTTCGGGCACGCGGGGGCGACCGGATGAGTTCCTTCGGCGATGCTGTGGCGATCAGTCATCCGGTAACCGAGGAGCTCGCGCTCATCTTGCGGCGGAGGTCTCGTATCTGATCATCGCGCCGTCCTTCGACTCCAAAGCGCTCGAGATACTCCGTGCGAAGCGGCGCGGGACGTACCTCATCCTGCAGATGGATCCGGACTACCGGCCAACAGGCACGGAGGAGCGCGACGTGTTCGGCTTTCGTCTCGAGCAGGAGCGGAACTCAAGGCCGATCAACGCGGAACTCTTCCGTGCCGACGAGGGCTCCGTCGCCGAAGCGGTCCTCGAGACGGCGATCGTCGGAACCACGGCGCTGAAGTACACGCAATCCAATTCCGTCGGAATCGCCTTCGAGGGCCAGGTCATCGGAATGGCGGCAGGTCAGCAGTCGCGAATTCACGCTACCCGGATCGCGTGCGAAAAGGCCGAGAAGTGGATGCTCCAAACACATTCGAAGGTATTGGGGCTTCAGCTCCCGGCGGCGTTGCCGCGCCCGGAGCGGGCGAACGTAGTCGACCAGTTTCTGCTCTGGGACCGACTATCGGCACCAGAACGGCAGCGGTTGGTATCGGTTCTCGGCTATTCTCCCAAACCTCTTTCAGCGGAGGAGCGCGACGCTTGGTTCAGGCGGTACTCTGGCGGACTTTGCTTGACGTCGGATGGGTTCATCCCATTTCGAGATAACGTCGATCGCGCTGCACAAACGGGGATCCGGTACATTGTGCATCCGGGCGGTTCGCTACGGGACGAGAGCGTCCACGCCGCGGCTGAGGAGTACGGTATGACGTTGTTCGAAACCGGCGTTCGCCTCTTCCTCCACTAACGACCCGCCGGCCGGACGAACTCGAATGCTGGAGTCCGCTGATCGGACTCGTCAGGTGGGAGGTCCTCGATGCACGCGCCTGTCTCGACCCTCGACTTCAAGCTGGGCCTCCGGATGTTGGTGCGTTATCCGGGCCTCACCGTCATCGGTGGCCTGGCCATCGCCTTCGCCGTCTGGATGGGCGCGGGCGTGTTCGAGGTCACGCAGCAGCTCGTCGCTCC
>WHSP01000074.1 GCA_009380025.1 Gemmatimonas sp.
GCTCCCGCTCCCGCTCCCGCTCCCGCTCCCGCTCCCGCTCCCGCTCCCGCTCCCGCTCCCGTCGCGAACGTACTTCCGCATCTGCTGCCGCGCCTTCGCGGCCCGGGCGAGCACCACCTCGTTCATCGGATCCTGGTACACGCGTTCGCGGGTCGCGCTGTCCAGATGCCCGCTGAGGCGATTGAGCACCCGCGCGTCCTGCGCGAACTCCGGCGCCAGGTCGGTGGCGTGCCGACGCAATCCGTAGAGCGACCGCCCTGGCTGGTGCTCGACTCCCGCCAGCTTCTCCAGCGCCCGGAACATGTCCCGGATCGCCGTCGGTCCGAGATGCCCCGCCTTCGCCAGATCGACCCTCACCTTCCCTCGTCTTAGCCGACCCGCGGGGAAGAGGTAGTAGTCCGGAATCTCTTCCCGTCGATACGCGATCTCGGCATCGGAGAGGTAGCCGGCCGCCAGCGTCTCATCCACCAACGCCCGCAGCTCCGGGTGCAGGTCCACGACTTCGCCGTGCTTCTTCCCATTTCCGTGGACGACGAAGCGGCCCAATCCGAATCCTCCGACCGGCTCGAGGACCAGATCGGAACGCCGGGCCCGAACCGCCTGCCCGGCTCTCAGCTCCGCCGCCAGCTCCACCAGCAGCCGAAGGCGGGGATCCGCCCCAGGTAGCGCCCGGAAGAGCGCCGACACTTCCTCGACCGTATGACGCGGCCGCTTCGGCTGCACTTGGTGCCCGGTGAGCGCCTTCCACTCCTGCTTCAGGCGCACCTTCCAGTTCCGCTTCGGCAGCGCCGCCGTCTCGGGGATCAGCTCCTCCTGCCGAAGCCACGCGGCGACGCCGTACAGCATGTCGCACATGTACTCGGCCGTGCGCGCTCCCCTGCCCTGCTCACTGTCCCGCGCGAGCACCCGCACCAGAGACTGGATCTTGCCTGGCGTCAGCTCCGCCCACGTCATGTCCTTCCCCAGGATCGCGCCGCCGCGGCCGGCGAGCCGTCGGCCCTCCAGCGCGTGCCTTGTCTGGACCGGATACATGCCCTCGAGTGGATCGAACGCCCTCTCGATCCCTTCCGCGAGGGTGAGCGGCTCGGCCTTGGGCGCCGAGACCATCGACGCCCTGGTGGTCGCCAGCTGATTCGCCAGCGCCAGCGCCTCCTTCTTCCCACGCCTGCGGTCGCGGTGCCCGAGGCTCCGCTTCCGCTGCTTACCCGTCTTGTCAACCCAGAGCAGGTAGAGAATTCCACCCGGTCCCCGCTCTGACACACGGATCGTGGAGCCATAGACCCCGAACGATTCCGACCAGCATTTCTTCTCGGTCTTGGACATCATCAGACTCCGAACTTGGAGGTGCTGATGTCCCGGAAGAGCCTGCCCGAAATATAGTCGCTCCCGGACCCACCGGTACCCGTTCGGGCATTCCAGTCTGGCTTGGAGGGAAGATCGCTCCGGCGGATCAGCGGCCGCGCCTTCCGGCCGGCATTCGGGAGTCTGCCCTCGCGAATCAGTCGGCCGAGATGATCGGGAGTGTAACCGGATTCGTCGGCGGCCTGTTGCAGGTTCAGCAGCTCGTCGTCGTTCGCCACCAAGACGCTCCGGAGAGCGTCGGCGCAGTACTCGAGGGTACGCGCCTGAGGCTCGGCTCCGAGGCGCCGTTGCTGCTCAGCGAGGGCGCGCCATTCGTCCGACAGCTCGGAGATTCGCATTCAGGTCTCCGTCATTTGGATGGTGCGGCTGATTGGGATGGCGTCGCTCCTCCTTCTCTGGGAAGTACATTGCGATCGTCCGGTGCGTTCTTGCCGGTGATCTTGCTGGAGAAGCCGCCCAGCCAGCCGCCCGGTGACCCTTGAGCGCGGAGCGCGAATGGCGAACCGGGTGATGGGAGTCAGCTATCCGGAGTATCGCGATATCGCGATACGTATCCTCCATTCCGCTTTTCTTGCCGGTGGCCCATACAGAGGACATCCGCTGGCGGTCCATGGAGAGGACAGTTTCGAAATCGAACACGTCCCGAAACGGAGAGGAGGATCGAATAGAGCTTGGGAAGAGAGGAGGAGCTGATTTTACGGAACGGTCGTTGCAATCTGCTCACCGAATGCATTGCTAAATGGTCAGCGATTCCGTTGCATATTGCTCAACACATTCATTGCTATATGTTCAGTTCCAACCGCCTTCCATCGCCTGTAGAACGGCCCTGATGTACCTAAGCCGAGTAGTCGACCAAGAACTGGAGCACTTGCTCACCGCTATGGGGGCAGTCGTGCTCGAGGGACCCAAGGCATGTGGGAAGACAGAGACTGCGCGGCAGATTGCCGCGAGCGAGGTCCGCCTCGATATCGATCAGAACGCGCGGAATGCCGTCTCCATCGATCCCTCGATCATCTTGGAGGGGCCGACACCGCGCCTGATCGATGAGTGGCAGATTGCTCCGGTTCTCTGGAACCACGTGCGGCGAGCCGTGGACGATCGAAAGATGCCCGGGCAGTTCGTATTGACCGGATCGGCGGTGCCGCGAGATGACGAAACACGTCATACCGGAGCGGCACGAATCGTCCGACTGAGGATGCGTCCCATGTCGTTGTACGAGAGTGGTCACTCGGCGGGTGACGTCTCTGTGTCGAGGTTGCTGCAGGGAACTCCGCCGCGCGCGCCCGACCCGGGCGTAACGATCGATCTGCTCGTGGAGAGGATCGCCGCCGGCGGATGGCCCGCCTTCGTCAATCAACCGCTGGCAAGCGCTCTGACGGCCATCCGGGCTTACGTGGACGAGATCCGGAGGACGGACATCCAACGAGTCGAAGGTATCGCCCACGATCCCGAACGCGTGCTGATGCTCATGCGATCACTCGCGCGCAACGTCGCCACGATGGTGAGTATGACCACACTGGCAGAGGACGTAGGAGGTCCGGATCAGCCCCTTGCGAGGAATTCGGTCACCAGCTACTACGACGCTTTGACGCGCCTAATGGTGGTCGAAGACCAGCCTGCCTGGGCGCCACACCTGCGCTCCCGCTCGCGCATCCGGACCACACCAAGACGGCACTTCGTCGATCCTTCGCTGGCGGTGGCGACGCTCAGGGCCACGCCGGAGCGGCTGCTCGGCGACCTCAACTATCTCGGGTTCCTTTTCGAGTCTTTGGTCGTTCGCGACCTGCGAGTCTACGCGCAGGCTTCCGACGCCCAGGTGCTGCATTACAAGGACAACACCGATCTCGAGGTGGATGCGATCATCGAGACGGCCGATGGGCGTTGGGCCGCGTTCGAGATCAAACTGGGCACCGGAGCAATCGACGGGGCAGCGGCAAGTCTGTTGAAGTTCGCCGAGAGGATCGACACGAAGCAGTGTGGGCGTCCTCAAATGCTTGGGGTCATCGTGGGAACTGGATTCGCTTACATGCGTCCGGACGGAGTCGCGGTCGTTCCGATCGGAACTCTCGGACCGTGAGGGAAGGGGGGCTCGGGAGCAGCAGGCCTTCCGTGTGTAGATTCCAATCAGGACGGCCAAATCACGCAGAACTGCGATCGCGGAATTGCCCGAGACATGCCAGGGCGTGCAGCTCCTCGACGACTTTTCTGCCGTGGCAGTTCTTGAATTTCTTCCTGGACCCGCACGGGCACCGGTCGTTCCGTCCGGGGCGCTCCAGCATTATCGTCTCTTTCGTCTTTTGAGCGTGTGCAGCGCGGGCGCTCGCGAGCTCCGTTGCTGTAAACCGCCCAGGGACGATGACCTCGATGGCTCTGACCTCCCCCGGTGCGTCCCGTCGAAGTTGAACGGCGAGCCAGTGGCGTCCTCCCGACTGCTCCATCTGGACGGCGGATCTGCGGAGCTCTTCCTCCCAAGCGGCGCCCTCGGCGTAGGAGATGCTGACGCCGACGTCCCCAATGCCCATACGGAAGCTTCGCTGGTGCCCTTCGGACAGCCCCTGCTCCAACGTCTTGACTGCATCGGCGAGTCCCTTTCGGGCCTCGGAGTCCAGTCCCAGCAAGATGCATCCGACCTCGACGCGACCCGACAGGCCCGACACTCTCAGCCCCTCGATCAGCCGACGAAGTTCCGTTGGCATCGCCTGCGTCGGGAGCGGTGATGCGATCCCGGCGGCTGTGTCCATGAAGTAGTAGTCGATGTCCCGCATGTACGAAGCGTCGAATCGCATGTGATCAACGTCGCGCACGGGCAGTTCGTGGTAGTGATTTATGCCTCTTCATCTGTTTCCGTCCGCGCCGCTTACCCGACGAGTTCGTAGCGGGTCTCGTGCAGAGCGAAGATGCGGAGGCGGAAGAATTCCTGATCGCGATAGCCGTACGCCTGGCGCTGGAGGGTCTTGATCTTGTTGTTGGTCCCCTCCAGCGGGCCGGTGCTGATCGGGATGTCGTAGTAGGCCAGGAGCCCCTGCCGGTGTAGGCTCAAGGTGTTCGATATCTGGACCAGCTGCCGGATACCCGTGGCGCGCGCTCGACCGATCCAGCTTTCCAGGAAGAGCCCGGCCAGCTCCTGGTTCGGCTGGCTCCAGAGCTGGCGGAGATCCTCCTTGAGGTAGTAGGCCGCGGCCAACGGGGCGTTCAGTTCCAGGGCCGCCTCGAGGTGCCTGGCTTCCTCCTTCTTCTCGTCCAGGTCCTGGGGGTTCTTCAGCAGGAGCCAGCGCGTGCCCTTGAGCACGACCTTCTCCTGACTCTCCGCCTCACGCTGGAGCTCTCGCCGTAGAGCGGAGAGCTTCTCGTTCATCAGCTTCACCACATGGAAGTGGTCGAAGACCAGGGTGGCCTCGGGAAGGTGGGCGCGCACCGCGTTGATGTAGGCCTGAGACATGTCGATGGCGACGGCCTCGGGTCCCGGGCTCTCGCGCTGCGCAGCCGCTTCCAGAATGGATCGAGCGCCTCGGCCCCCTTGCCCTCACCGATGAACACCACCGCGCCGCGATCCAGATCCAGCACCACCGTCAAGTAGCGGTGTCCACGCCCAATGCTGATCTCGTCGATCGCCAGACGCCGAAGCTCCTTGAGCCGCGGTCGTCCGAAACGCCGCCGTAGGGTCTCCTTCAGGAGCCCCTTCACGAGGTTCCAGCTCACTCCCAGGTGTTCCGCCACGTCCTCGATCGTCATGTGAGAGGCCAACTCCACCCCGTAGCGCGCGAAACGCTTGGTGTAGCCGTGCTGGCCCTCTGCGAAGCTCACTTCGGCCTGCCGCACCGCCCCGCCATTTGACCATGATCGGGGCCCCTGACGCGGCCTTGTCCCCACCCGGCGCGGCCGCTGGGGTATCGAGACCTCGATCATCGTGCCCGCGCCTTCGCCAAGGGGACCAACCATGCGCCGGGCCGGAGCCGTGCGCGCCTTTCGTCAGCTGCAACGATTCGTTCAGCAGCGCGCGAGTGAGGCTCACCTCGGCACATCGTGCATGCCTATTTGGTCACGGCGTTCCGGTACTCACTGCCGATGTCGCGTCGTCGAATTATCCGGCCTTCAACGGCTCGGCAACCTTGTAAGTGCTGAGGATGATGCCGGACGGCATCGCGTTCGTGCTGACGAGCTCAAAGGAGCGTGCGGGGGTGCCCTCCGCAAAGAAGCGCTTCCCCGTGCCCAACAGGACCGGGTAGACGACCAGGATGACTTCGTCCGCAAGCCCGTGTTCGAGCAGCGTCGACGTCAGCGTGGAGCTACCGGAGAGGATGAGGTCCGGGCCGTCCTGCGACTTGACGCGGCCAATGTCCTCGACGATGTCTGGTCCAACGCCCTCGAAGGGACCCCATTCGAGACTTTCCGGACGGTGGGTAGCGATGAACTTCGTGGCCGCGTTGAGGCGGTCCGCCATCGGACTGCTCGGCGCCTTTGGCCAGTAGCCCGACCAGCTGCCGTAGGTGCGACGGCCAAGCAGCAGATCGAAGCGCTCGCCATGCGCGGCGAGCAATGCGTCCCGCCCAGCGGGGGTCCGATAGGGCGCGGTCCAGTCGCGGTAGGGAAAATCGCCGTCGTCGCCGGAGACCTGGATCACGCCGTCCAGCGAGATGTGTTCGATGAGCTTGAGCTTTCTCACTTGCGTCTCCGTGTTCTGCCCCCGGCTATCCGATCTTCTTTACGAAAGCAAGCGGGCGCCCAGCCCAGGAACGACGCAGCGGGTAGCTTCCAGAAGCACGCTATTTCGGCCTCCTTCGTGCCGACGGCTTCGCCTTTGCGTTGTTGCCAAGCGCAAGGCCCACCCAGTAATCAAAGTCTTCCCGAGTGGCTAGTCCCGCCTCGTTCACGTAGACATATCCACGATAAGACCTCCCTCCCATCACCACCGTCCGGCACCCGTTCCGTTCCAGTACACTCTCGTGAATGGCGGGATCGACGCGACACATCAACCGGTCGTGGCCTACGCTCATGCACATCTTCCCGTTTACCATGAATACTCGGCCACCGAACATCGCCTTCTCTTCGACCTGGGGGATGTGCGCCAGCGCCGCCCTCACGCGGCGCGTCAGAGACCCATCGGCTGCCAAACGACGCCTCCATCGAGATGCATTGAGACTCGCCCGGTCCCGTCTCAGGTGGTCGCCGGTTCGCGAGCGTCACGCCGCGACTTCCCGCTATTTCGGATACGGCGACGGGTCGAAGTAGATCGAGAATGACGCGATTCTCCCGTCGCGAACGGAGAAGATCTCGGCCACATCGCTTTGAAAGGCTGCGGACCCGTCCGGAGGCTGCATCTCATAGCGGGTCAGGGCGCACGCTCGTTCGCCATCGACCAGAAGGTCTCCCACCTCCATCGACTTGACCGTCGAGTAGAAAGGCCGTGTCGCCTGGAGGCACGCGTCCTTGCCGGTGACTCGCTTCACCGGGCTGGTCAGGATGGTGAACACGATGTCATCGGCGAGAAAAGATTCCCATCCATCCCTCTGTTCGACGTTGTCGAAAAACCCTTGCATCGTTTCTCGGGTGGTCATGCCGTTTCCTCCGTGATGAAGCGATCGAGCAAGTTGAACAGCTGGGCCCATCCACGCTCGTGGCTCGCGACCTTCTCTGGTTCGGCGAAGCGCTCGTGCGTCAGCACCAACTCCGTCGTGCCCGCCTCGGCCGGGTGCAACTCGACTGTGACAAGCGTCTCGCCAACGCGGTGGGCCGGATTCCCCCAATCCCAGGTGAAAACGAGTCGAGTCGGGCGTTGGACTTCGCGATACTCGCCCGTGGCCACGTGCGCGTTGCCGGCGGGATCGGTCATCCCCAGCCGATACCGCCCGCCGACCCGGAGGTCGACGGACGCCTCCGCGAACCCCCAGCCCGGCTCTTCCATGCGCCACCAGTTCCGGAGCTCGCGGGGATCGGTCCACGCCCGAAACAGCGTCTCCGGGTCCGCACGGATCGTCCGCTTTAGTCGCAGGGATTGCAGCTCCGTCGCGCTCATCGCTCCTCGTCCTGCCGTGGGGCCGCCGACTGCTCCACGTACCGCTGCAGAGCATCCAGCCGTCCCTCCCAGAAGACCCGGTACCGCTCCACCCAATCGGCCGCCTCACGCATCGGGGACGCCTCGAGCTCGCACCGGCTCATGCGGCCTTCATGCGCGCGCCGCACCAGACCGGCTCGCTCCAGCACCCTGAGGTGCTTCGAGATCGCCGGGCGCGAGACGTGGAACGGCCCGGCGATCTCGCCGACGCTCGCCTCGCCGTGCGCCAAGCGCTCGAGAATCGCGCGCCGGGTGGAGTCGGCCAGCGCGGCGAAAGTCTGATCGAGTCGTTCGCCACTGGTAACCATGTGGTTACGAATAACGCCATCGTGTTATCGCGTCAAGCCCGTCGACGCGCCCGAGAACGTGGCCGACGCAGCGGCGCACAACGATTTTGGGCCTCGCGGCGGTCGGTTGCCCCGGGCGTCCGGGTAGAAAGCCTCGGCCGCATGCCCTCCATGCCGGCCCCCCGTTGGGTACAACGCCGTAGCCGAAGCAATCGACCATAACGCCGAGCTCTGGCCCGTCCGCGGTGGCGCATACCGGACCGCGAGTCTGCTCGACGGAAATCTGCTCACCCTCAAGCAGAACGTGCTCGCGAACCTGTCTGGTTATGCGATCGAGATGGCGGCCTGAGCGGTCGCGGGGCGCCGGAGCGAGATCACGGCTTGGGACGAGTATGGCTACGCGGCTCGCTGCGGCAGCCTGCGCGCGACCGACGCCGCGAGGATCGGCCCCACTGGTGTCGCCCGCGCCTGGACAGCTGTCGGCGGCGCATGATGAACGGATTCGGATTCTACGAGCCCGAGCGCATCTCGATTTCAAAAGTGCGTCCCGGCGGGGCTCGCCTCTTGCCCTGGCCTGTCTGATGCAACTATAATAGTTGTAGCATTTGCTAAGTCGAACAGACGCTGCAAAGCTCGTCTAATCTGATCAGCGGAGATGATCTATGACCGAACGGATATCAACGATCGAGGTGCGCCAGAGGCTCGGCGATCTGCTGAACCGCGTGGCGTTGCGTCACGATGAATTCATCATCGAGCGCAAGGGCAAGCCGCTTGCGGCGTTGGTTTCCGCGGAGCGCCTTGAGCAGATGCGGCGTTTCGCCAGGCGACAAGCTCTCGATTTCATCGAGCACCAAAGGGGCGGCCCGCTCACGGATGAGGAGGCAATGGTGCTGGGGCTTGAAGCGCAGCGTTGGGCGCGCAAACGGGGGCGGCGGGCATCGCGGCGCAAGACTGGCTGACGCGTGCTACGAGCGGTCCTCGACGCAAACGTCTACGTTAGTGCCGTCCTTCGGCCTGAGGGCCCACCTGGCCGGATCATTGATCGTTTTCTCCGCGAAGAGGCGTTCGACCTGGTCGTCGCCCCGACAATCGTCGAGGAGACACGGCGGGTCTTTTCGTATCCCAAGCTGCGGAAGCTCATCCGCGGCAACTTCGATCCGGAGCTTTGGCTGGAAGACGTCGTCTTGCTGGCCGAGATCGTCAGCGGCGACTACGAAATCACCGGCGTGTGCCCAGATCCTGACGACGACAAGTATCTGGGTGTCGCCGTTGAAGGCCGCGCGGCGTTCGTCGTCACTGGTGATCAGGGCTTTCTCTCCGTCGAGAAGTACAGGGACGTACGCATCGTATCGCCGCGAGCATTTCTCGAGCTGCTCGGTGACTGAATTCTACCATCCTTTTACCCCGGTGCTATTTACGTGTTGTCGGAGGCTTCCCGTTTTTTTAGATATTCTCCCCAGGTGTCTAATTTAGGTGTCGAATTGGACCCTTTCGGGTCTCATTTTCTTGATCCAACTCTCGCTGCGCGACCTCCAGATCGGCCAGGCTGACTTCGTCGTAGACCTCTCGGAGGGTACTCCTGACCGCTCGCGTGAGCAGAGCGTCAGAACATGCAATCCTTTCCTCGGGTTTCCAGTTCCGATTGCGGCGTCGCCTCAGCCGGGGCAATAAGCTGCGGGACCTGTGCTTGTCCACTCCCGGCGAAGGGGTGGGGAAGCGGCGGCAATCTCCCGGACCGGATCGGGTAGCGCACGAAGTTTCTTCCGACGCACTCCGGCGCGCTTCTGCCCGTGGAATCCCAACCGCTCCACGTCGATGCCGGCCCGCTCCTTCGCTCGTTTCAACCACGTGTCCAGCATGTGGCGCGACACCGGCTCCGACGCCTCTTCCTCCGCGGAACACCCACTGGCTGCCGAGAACCGGTGGTAATGCCTTCAGAATCCCAGCCGCCCGTGGCGTGAGCGGGGCGATGCGATCTTGAGAAGACGGCGTGTTCTCGATGAACCGTTCACGGAAGCACACGTCCTTCTTCTGCGCGCTGGAAATCTCAGCGGTTCGCGGAGGGCAATTCAAGCAATCGCGAACGAGTTGGGTCCTGAGTGGACTGACCGGAGCGCCCGTCTCGCCGCGGTGCCCGCAGAAGCATGGGACAAGGTCGTGGGTCCGGCCGTGCTGGATGAGGTGCAGAAGCTCCCCGGTGCGATCGAGAAGCTGAAGTGGAGCTACGATGAGGGTCGCATCGACTTCTCGGTCCTCGCTGGCTCCTCGCAGGTCCTTCTGCTCGAGCAGGTGCGCGAGACACTCGCAGGCGCGTGTTTCTCTACGAGCTGTGGCCGCTGACAGCGGGCGAGCTGGCCGCCTACTTCGGTGGTTCCCGACCCGATAAGCCGCTTGTTGCCACGCTCCTCGATGAGCTGGACCACGTTCATGAGTTGCTCGACCCGGCTCAATCGGGGATGGTTGGGTCGGCGGCCGGTGCGGCTCAAGCAGCAGTGCAGCATGTCCTCGCGTGGGGCGGATTGCCACCACTCCTGCAGTACCCCGAATCCGAACGTCTCGCCTGGCTGGATGCCTACCAGGCGACGTACCTCGAGCGCGATCTGGCTGATCTCGCGCGGCTCAGGGATCTCGCGCGGCTCAGGGATTTAGAGACGTTCAGTCGGTGTCCCGCTTAGCGGCGGCACGGGCCGGGCAAATCCTGTCGTACTCCGAGCTCGCACGCGACGCAGCGCTACCGGTCACGACCACGCGGCGATATCTGAGGTACCTCGAGCTGTCTATCAGACCTTTACGCTTCCCGCCTGGTCGCGGAACCCGTCGGTTCGGTTGATCAAGTCCCCCAAACTCATCTGGTTCGACGCCGGCGTGCAGCGCGCGTTGTCTGGCGAGATCGGAGGCCTCAGTGGAACGCAATACGAGAGCTTCCTCGTTGGCCAGGTGCTGACGACGCTCTGGAGCCTACGGATGCGCTACGAAGCATCGTATCTGCGGACCAGCGGCGGTCTCGAAATCGACCTCATTCTGGAGTCCCAGGGCGGCCTTCTGGCTCTGGAGTTCAAGAACCGGCCTACGGTCGGTTGTCACGATGCGGCTTCGATTGAGCGTGCCCGCCGCCTGCTTGGCGAGAGATTCCGGGCTGGAATCGTCGTCTATCGTGGGGAAGATTGCTGCGTTTGACGGACGTGGTGTTCGCCGTTCCGGACTGGATGCTTCTGGGAACGGGACCGAACGTCGGTGTCCTGGAATCTTGACCGGCCGGCTACGGGGTCCGCTTACAACCGGTTGCATAGCGCAAACAGAGTCTCGCGGGTGTACGGCATAGGAAAGGAAGTGGGCATGGCTAAGCTCGTGTTCGGAATGAACCAGTCCTTGGACGGCTACGTCGACCATATGGCGTTTGCGCCAAGCCCCACGCTCTTCCGCCACTTCATCGAGGAGGCTCAGGGGCAGGCAGGTAGTGTGTACGGTCGCCAAATGTATGAGGTCATGCGTTACTGGGACGACGATCATCCTGAGTGGGATGCAGAGGAACGCGCTTTCGCAGCGGCGTGGCGGAGCCAGCCGAAATGGGTCGTCTCGCGCTCGTTGAAATCGGTCGGCCCCAACGCCGCGCTTGTTGAGGAGGATCTCGAGGGCGTGATCCGTGAGCTGAAGGCCGAGCGTGCCGGGGAGATCGAAGTTGCTGGCCCGGACTTGGCGCGAAGCCTCACCGAACTTGGCCTGATCGATGAGTATCGAATCTACCTGCACCCCGTCGTGCTTGGCCACGGCAAGCCATATTTCGCCGGACCCCGGCCGCCGCTCCGCCTTATGACCAATGATCGGATTGGCGAGGACGTGATCCGGTTGACCTACGTCCTGCTTAATCTCGTGACTCGTCGGACGAAATCGCCGCCGAAGTCTGGTTTGCGTCGATTGGCAGCTATCTGCCGACCGGGGATCTGGGTTTCGGGTCCACCGGTGGGCCAGAATCGCCCTCCTTCCTCAATCTCAGCAGGGGCTACTCGTTGGGGCTTGCGGTCGAGGCGCCGGTTTCCTCTATCGTCAGCCTTCGCGTGGGTGCGAAGTACGGGTTCGCGAGTAGCGTGGTCGCCGGATACCGCGCCGGAACCGTGTCCTGTGGCGCCAACTGCTCGGCCGCAGCGTACGATCGAGACGCGTTAACGGAAGCTGCGGTAATGGTCCTGAGCGGAGATCTCGTCGTGAAGCCGTCCATCTCCGCCTGGCGATTGCGGCCTTACTTGATGGGCGGCATCGCGCATCGGCGTCATTTCTACGACCGCGATCTCATCCCCTCGGGCTCGGCTTTGGTCGGAGCGGATGAACAGGCTTCCCGTTGGGTGCCCCATCTCGGTTTCGGACTCGAGCTCCCGGTGCGCTCGCTCGTGCTGCGGCTCGAGGCGGACATGTTCGCGGACGTGAAAGTGGACGGATGGAAGCCTCGAGGCGGCCGGTATGGAGACGGATTTGTCTCCTTGGGTGTGAGCTGGCAGCCGTAGGCGCCATGCTGCCCAGCGGTCACGGATGTTGACGTACGCCATCGTCTAACATAGTCTATCTATGTAATGGACCTACCGACCCGCGATCCGATCCCTCCCGGGACCCTCGACATGCTCATCCTGAAGACGCTCTCGCGCTCGGAAGAATCGCACGGCTTCGAGATCGCGGAGTCGATCCACCGGGCCTCCGGCAGCGTGTTGCGCGTGGAGGAGGGTTCGCTGTACCCCGCGTTGCAGCGGATGCTGGTGAAGGGCTGGATCATCGGCGAGTGGGGGCGAACGGCGGACAACCGTCGCGCCCGCTATTACCGGCTGACGCCAGCGGGACGGAAGCAGCTGGAAACGGAGGTCGAGGCCTACCGGCGGGTGAGCGAAGCGATCGGCCTCATCCTTCAACCGGGATGACGAGATGAGACCCGGCGAGATGTGGAGGCGGTTCCGGTACTTCCTTGGGCGCGACCGGCTGAGCGCCGAGTTGCAGGAAGAGATGCGGCTGCACGTGGAGCGTCGGGAGAGCCAGCTCGTAGAGGCGGGCGTGGATCCTCGGGAGGCCACAGCGCAGGCCCGCAAAGAGTTCGGCAACGAGACGGTGCTGGCCGAGCGAAGTCGCGAGGAATGGGGCTGGTCCTGGGTTGACACTCTTCTCCGGGACCTGCGCTACGCCTTTCGGCAGCTCCGCCGGAGTCCAGGGTTCGCGATCGCCGCGATCGCGACGCTCGGGCTCGGCATCGGTGCGACCACGGCGATCTTCAGCGTAGTGAACGGCGTCCTCCTGCGCGGCCCGTCAGGCATCGCGGAGTTCGACGAGCTCGTTGCTATCTATACGAGCGACTACAGTGGGCCGCCTTACGGTGCTTCCTCGCTGCCGGATCTGAGGGACTTCGAGAGCGGAGCTCCCGCGCTGTCCGGGGTGGCGGCGTACACCATCGCGCCGGTGGTTCTCAGCGACGCCATCGGTTCCGAGCCGGCCGAGATGATACTCGGCCAGGTCGTTACGCCGACCTACTTCGACGTGCTGGGTGCCCGCACCACGGCTGGTCGAGCGTTCGCCCCGGGAGAAGGAAGAGCGGGCGGTCGGAGCGACGTGGTCGTTCTCGGTCATGAGTTCTGGCGTGGTCGATTCGGCGGAGATCTGAGCATCGTGGGTGAGACCATCACCCTGGCGGGAGCTTCGTACACCGTGGTCGGGGTTGCTGAGGAGCGATTCCTCGGTCTGCTCCCTGCCGTTGCGCCGGCGTTCTTCGTGCCGGTGGGTGCACCGGGCATTTCCAGCGCGGCGGCGGAAGACCGCGGTTCTCGCGGCTTCTTCGCTGTCGGCCGGCTGGCCGGCGGTGCCACGATCGAGCAGGCGCGCACGCAGCTACAGTCGGTCGCGGCCGGACTGCACGAGCAGTATCCCGAGGCCTGGACGGATGTTCGAGCCCAGCCGCGCGCGGTCACGATGATCCCTGCGCGCGAGGCGATCGTGCCGCCTCAGATCGCAGGGACCGCATTCGGCTTCGCCGCACTGCTTATGGCGATCGTAGGCGGCGTTCTGCTGATTGGCTGCGCGAACATCGCGAACCTGCTGCTGGCAAGGGCGATCGGCAGACGCCGGGAAATTGGCATCCGCCTCGCCATCGGCGCACGCCGCGGCCGCGTCGTCCGACAGATGTTGACCGAGAGTACGGTGCTGGCGGGCTTCGGCGCGCTGTTCGGTCTCGTCATCGCGTCGATCGGAACCCGCGCGCTCGCGGTGGTTCCGACCCTTCTTCCGTTACCGATCACCCTCCGGCTCGACATCACGCCCGACCTTCGTGTACTCGGCTTCGCGACCGCGGTGACGGTCGTGGCCGGTTTGCTCTCTGGCCTCGCGCCCGCGCTGGTCGCGACGCGAGAGAACCTCGTTTCGTCCCTCCATCGAGTGGAGAGTGGGGGTCGGCGGCTCGGTCTGCGCGCCGTGCTGGTGGCGGGGCAGATCGCAGTCGCCGTGGTGTTGCTTGCGGCCGGAGGGCTTCTCCTCCGGAGCCTCCTCGAGGCCCAAGCGGTCGATCCGGGCTTCCGAACCGATGGCCTGCTCTCCGTCAGCATCGCACTCGACGAGCCGTTGACACCTCCCGAGGAGCGGCCGCGCATCCGGCACGAGGTCGTCCAACGCATCGGGGCGCTGCCCGGCGTTTCGTCGGCGAGTTACGGCACCTGGTTGCCCCTTGGCGCGTCAGGGGGAGGCCGGAGAGCGTACCGGGCGGAGGGATACACGCCGGCTGAGACCGAGGACCTGGGGATCGACACGAGCGACGCCGGGCCGGACTTCTTTCAGACGATCGGAACACGCCTCGTGAGGGGCCGGGAGTTCGCTCCTACCGATCGGATCGGCGTCCCACGGGTCGCCATCGTCAATGAGGCATTCGTCCGTCGCTACCTATCGGGGCAGGATCCGCTCGGGAAGCGGCTGCTCAGCGGAGGTGATTCGTTCACGGTCGTTGGGGTCGCCGAGGACGGAAAGTACCGCTGGTTGGGAGAAGATCCGCAGCCGTTCGTCTGGCGCGCGGCCGATCAGTGGCCGTCGGCAGAAGACGCGCTGACGATCGTCGTACGGGCTGGTGCTGATGCTGGAGCCCTCGCCCAACCGGTTCGTCAGATCGTGGCGGATGTCGCGCCTAACGACGCGATCACCGACGTAGCGATCGGTGATCAGCATCTTTCGATCAGTCTGCTTCCGCAGAGAATCGGTGCATGGCTGCTCGGTCTTTTCGGCGCGCTCGGTCTCGGACTCGCCGCGCTGGGCATCTACAGCGTGATGGCCTATGCCGTAAGTCAGCGCACGCGCGAGTTCGGGATCCGTCTAGCGCTTGGGGCCCGAATGGCGGACATCACCAAGATGGTGGTGGGGCAGGGGATGGTCGTCTGCGCGATCGGTGGAGCGGTCGGCTTGATTCTCGCCGCCGGAGCGACGCAACTGATGCAGTTCCTGTTGTTCGGAGTGAGCCCCCTGGATCCGGTGACGTTCGGCGTGGTCGTAGCCTTGGTCTTCGCGGTCACGCTCTTGGCCAATTGGCTCCCGGCGCTCAGAACCGCGAAAGCCGATCCGCTCGAGTCGTTGCGTTTTGACTGATCGGCAATGCCGGCAAGAAAAGGGCAACACCAGTCAAGAAACCCGTCATCCCGCCACTTGAAGGGAACACAGGTGATGTGTCGCCGCAGACGGACGGTTCTCTCGATTCGGGATACCTTCCGTGTTCACGATATACGAGCGGTGGACCCGTAGGAACTCCTCTGGATCCAGGGCCCCGGCGCGTCTTAGCGTCGTCCGCCACGAGATCGTCTCCTTGTGCGGTGTGTACCTTCATGTAGTCCGAGTCAGCCTCCAAGCACGCAACCTCATCCGTCGGGATGAGCCGGAACTCGCCACTCCCCCTCAGCGATCTTCAAGCGGTCGACGGGCCGATCGTTGGCGATGTGGGCGATGTGGGCGAGGAGGGCGCGAATGCGAAGGTCATCCTCCGGCGGAAGTGCGCGCCGGGCCTGAATCCGCTGCTTCGCATGGAGCGGAGCATCCTGGAACCGAGCCTCACGATACGGCTTTCGCAGGAAATCGATCGCGTGAGCCTCGAACGCGCGCTCCAATACTCGGCTTACGCCGTTGCGAAGATTGCCTCTGGGATGCACTCCGCGCCCAGCATGGTGAGCACGTCGATCCCGTCGAGCTCCCGCATCTGCACGTCGAGAAAGACCAGGTCTGGCACCCGCTCCTCGATTGCTTCGACAGCCTGCAGACCATCCTCACATCGCCGCGAGCTCAACGAAGAGGACCGTGGAGAGCACCGGAAGCATCGTTCCGATTCGGAAGTCCTGAAACAATCCGTTGGACCAGGGGGCGCTACCGAAGCGCTTCTGGTCAACCCCGTTGCACCTGGAAGCGTTCGCCAAACTCTGAGCAGTCCCGGCCGCGCTGGCTGACGTCCGTGTGGAACGACCGCTCACCGAAGCGGTCGACTTCTTCGGGTGCAGACGCTTGCGCGTCCATCGGCATATGAGTTGCGACCGCGACGGCTGGTCGTGGGCAGAGGCTTTGCTGCCTTCTGCAGCTCCAATCGTAGTACCAACCGGGCAGAAGTACCATGGGCACAAAAGGGACGACGGGCAGGCGGTTCTGGGGCACCATGACGGCGTCGGTGATGGGCTGGCGCTTGCCGGATGCGATGATGATGTCACGCGCATCGGCGTAGAGGAGCCGGAGTGGACGGTTATGATCTACCTGGCCGGCGACAACAACCTATCTGAGGACGGTATTCAGAACATCGATGACATGGAAGCGGCAGGAGTCGACCCCCAGGTCGACGTGGTTCTCCAAGCGGAGTTCAGCCCGGCCTCGCTCGCGGCGACAGGATGTGATGCCTCGTGCTTCAACCGGCCGAATTTCAATACGTTTCGATATGCGATAACCGGTGAAGGGGAGTCCGTGCCCGGTCCTGATGGGCCAACGATCGACATCGGCAACCGCAATATGACGGACCCCGCCGAGCTGAACGAGTTCGTGCACTGGGCGCAGACGAACCATCCGGCAACGAAGTATCTTCTCGTGCTCTGGGATCACGGCGGCGGCTATCTCGGATTGCTGAGCGATGAGACCAGCGCGGGGAGGACGGAGTCATGCAGCTCCATGAGCTGCCGAGTGCCCTCACGGACGTCGACATCGACGTACTGGGATTCGATATGTGCTTGATGGCCGGATATGAGACGCTGGCCAACATCGAGGGTGCGGCACCGTTCACGGTGTTCTCGGAAGAAACGGTTCCGGGTACAGGATTTCCATACAGCCCGATCCTTGACGCCTTCCATAGCGATCCAGCAATGGGCGGTCGTACGGCGGCGGAGACGATCGCGGACTTGTACCACGCCTCCTATGAAGGTCAAGAGGACGCCACTACGATATCGGCCTACGATCTGGCGGGCTTTGATGAGTTTGAATCCGCCTTGGATCAGCTGGCGGGAAGCCTGCAGGCGAACCTGCCCGACCTTGCTCCCGCGATCACCAGCGCTGCGGCTGGGAGTCAACCATATCATTTCCCTGAAATGAAGGATCTGGTGAGCTTTCTCGACTCGCTGGAGGTACGGGTCACGGACGAGGGCATCCAGGCACAGATCGACGAGCTTCGCAACCGAGCGCTAGACCCGGAATTTCGCCTACGCAACCACTTCCGGAATGGCAGTGGCGAGGATGACCGCAATGTTAGCAGGTCGAGCGGGCTGGGCATCGTGCTCCCCAGCGGAATTGGAGATGACGCGTTCGGTCAGGACGGGTCTCGGAGCCTGGCCGGCTATCAGTCCCAGGTTCCAGGCAGGGCTTGGACGGACTTCCTAAGCGATTTCGTGTCGCTCGGCGGCCCCGGTACTCCTGGCGCGTTACCGTCACCTGCTGGACACAAATGCTTGAGTATATAAGCAGAATTGAGGCAGGATGCAGAGGCCGTGGGCGTTGCTCGTGGCGCGCTAGCGGCATGCGAACCGGGAGGTGAGCTCGTGAACGCCGGTCAGGACCCGTCTTCCGATACGGTCGACGCGACGATTGCCGAGATCGTCGCGTCACCGGACCTACTCGGCCGAAAAGTACGCGTCACGGGCAGGTGCCTCGATGTCCCCTACCTCCGTCCAATCGGTCCGCCGCCGCGCACTCGGCGGGATTGGCAGATCACCGATGGCGGTGGCGCGATCTACGTGACAGGATCTTTTCCGGGACGGTGCTCAGCAAACGAACCGCTCACGATCGTGGCGAAGGTCGCGGAAGTCACGCGACCCTCACTGAAGGGAAGCCAAGTCGATAGGACCAGCCGGTATCTGATTCGAATTCGGTAACCTCTTCCTCTGCACAGGGGTGGCCGGCGCGACCACCGTCGTGCGATACCGCGCCGGCCGCCCGAGCAGGCCCACTCCGAGGACGACTCTGGCTGGGTCGATCGCGACCAGCCAGTAGCGAGTTGGGTCGGTAAGCGCGGTTGCGAGCGCTGCGGGTGTCTTCTGGGCACACCACGCGGCGATCACGTCAGCGCGGCCCTGGTGGTCTTCGTAGCACAAGTCTCGGATCGAGCGTTGCCAGATCGCCGCCAGCGACCCAGCATCGGCCACCATGGAGGGACGTATCGCGAACTCAGGGCCGGGCTGCATCGGGTCCATTGGACGTGCGCCTAACCCGCGTCTGTTAGACTGCACTCTGTTTCCTGCCGGCGAACGATCGGCGCGCCGGCGCTGAGCTTCGCACGTCTGAATCCACGTCTGAGCCTGTCGAGCGCGTTCTGTCGGTGAGCCGTGCACTTCGACGACAGCAAGGCTCAGTCCCCATTCATCTTCGATCAGAATGTCTCGGAGCAGTGCGTCAACTTTCTTGCGCAGCTTGGGAAGCTCATCTGGCGAGATGTGGATCCGATCCCGTTGTTCAACGCCGACGAAGATAATTCCATCTATTGCCGAGACGGCAGCCGACGATGCCTCAATCCAGTAAGTCAGCGTCTCGCGATCGACCTTCAGTGCTGCAAGGTACGCGAGGTAGTCGATGGGGCAGCGTTCAAACACCGCATCGGATTCAGCGTGTGAAGAAACCAGGGAAATAGACCGTTCCAACTGAGCTTCAATGTCATCGACGCTCGGCGTTGCCGCAAAATCGTGGCCCTCCGCCAGGAGGTGGAGGTACGCCTCGTCGACGAACGTAAACTGAGGCGAGGTTTGCCGCAGGTCGGCCAGCAGAGTGGACTTGCCAACGCTGTGGCTTCCCGACACGGCGACCTTCACGGGCTTCGTCGTTCAGGCTGAGGGATGACGTTGTGCAGCCTAACAATCGCTCTCATAGAACGCCATGTCGGCTGCGGGGCTGGTTCACAAACGCTTGCGCTCTCTGTGCGGTACATCTCAAATTCTGCGAAGCGTGTCGGTAGATACGCTGCGACGTTTCGTCGGCATTTACGCCCCGATGTGATCGGCATCCGGGCGGTCATTCGACCTCGCGTTTTACGAACGCTAGCGATAGCAGCCGTAGGGCGTGAGGCGCGGGTGGAGCGGTTCTGCCAGGGCGGGTTCAGACGCAGCACGCATCGCGCCGTTCGAGCCGCGAACCTTCCCGAGCCTCAGCCGTCCACGCGCAGCGCCTCCGCCGGCGCGCGCTCAGCGCCCGGCGGGTTGGGGTGGCGCAGGCGGTGAGGCAGATCATGGCCATGACGAGGCTATATGCGGTCAGCCAGGCAAGTGCCCGGATCGTCTCAAGCCCTTCGCTCAGCTGCGTCAGCAGGAGCGCCAGCAGAACGAACCCGGAGACGAGGCCCAGCGCGACCTGGCGGACGGGGCGCCGGAACACCGCCGTCAGCACCCGGGTGCGGCTCGAACCCAGGGCCACCCGGATGCCGATCTCCCGCGTCCGCTGGGCCACCGTGTAGGACATGACCGCGGAGATCCCGCCCAGAGAGAGCAGGAGTGCGATCCCGCACACCGCCACGAGGACGGTGGTCCAGAACGCGTAGAAGTCCCTCGGTCC
>WHSP01000075.1 GCA_009380025.1 Gemmatimonas sp.
ACCGAACGAGGTCACCGTGGAGATGGACAATGGGTCCTTCCTCCCGGCGAACGCGGAGGTGGCTGTAGGAGGTACGGTAACGTGGCACAACACGAGCACCATCGGACATGACGTTACGCCTACAGGGGGGCATTCGGCCTGGATCGCTGAAGAAGACCTCGTCGTTGACGAGACCTTTGCGGTAACCTTCCACGACGCTGGGCCCTACGACTACAGGTGCACGCTCCATTCAGGGATGACGGGTACGGTCAACGTCGTCGCACCCTAAGACTGAGGGCACTGCGCTTGATCGACCTCGAACCGGAACCCTCTGGGAGCGCGGGCGTCTCGCCCGCAAGGCACACGGCGTCCATGCGGGCCGGAGGCCCGCGCTCCCAGGAAGCTGTGTCGGCCGTTCGATCCCGCACTTTGGCACAGTCTCGAAGGCGGGGATCCAGTGACTGGATCCCCGCCTTCGCGGGGATGACAACAAGGGGGCGGGGATGACAACAAGGAGGTGGAAACGCCGGCGCGGGCGATCGGATTCGCTCGCGCCGGTGTTCCGTTGTCGGTCAGTCGGCAGGCCCCCGATCACAGGGACACGACCGTTCTGTACGTCGACCAATCCTCGAGCACCAAACCCGCCCCCCGCACCACGCAGGTGAGCGGTTCCGCGTCGACATGGATCGGAAGCCCCGTTTCCCTTGCGAGGAGTTGGTCGAGTCCACGGAGCTGTGCCCCACCACCGGTCATCACCATCCCGTCGTCGACGATATCCGAAGAGAGCTCGGGTGGGGTGAACTCGAGCGCCTTACACACCGCCTCGACGATTGACTGAATCGGCTCCTGGAGGCACTCGCGGATTTCTAACGCATGGATCTGGACTGTCTTCGGTATGCCGCTGACGAGGTCTCGACCCTTTACATCCATCCAACGGTCGTCATCGAGCGCAGACGCGGAACCGATCTGGACCTTGATCGTCTCAGCTGTCGGGTCACCAATCAGCAAGTTGTGGTGCCTGCGAACGAAACCGGCGATCGCCTCGTCGAGCTCGTTGCCGCCGACCCGGATCGATGCGTCCGCGACGATCCCCGACAGAGCGATGACGCCGATCTCCGTCGTCCCGCCGCCGATATTGACGACCATGTTGCCGCGCGGCGTCATGACGGGCAGGCCGACTCCGATGGCCGCGGCCATGGGCTCGGAGATCAGGTAGACCTCCTTGGCGCCTGCCGCCGCGGCTGCGGATCGGACAGCCCGTCGCTCGATCTCCGTGATTCCCGAAGGCACGCCGATCACGACTCGCGGCCTCGCGCGGAACAGGCCCTTCGGCAAGACGGACTGAAGGAAATGCCGCAGCATAAGCTCGGCGAGGTCGACATCGGCAATAACGCCATCGCGCAACGGCCGGATCGCGATCGTGTTGTGCGGGGTCCGTCCGAACATGCGCTTCGCCTCGAGGCCGATCGCGCGGATCCTCCGCGACGAGCGATCCACAGCGACGACCGAAGGCTCATTGAGGACGACGCCCTCACCCCGCACCTGAATGAGAGTGTTCGCAGTTCCGAGATCTATCGCGATGTCAGCCAATGCAGCGTAACGGTGGGACGTTCCTTGTAATAGCCTTCGTCACTCCCATGCCCCCTTTCGTCATTCCCGCGCAGCGAAGAAAAGCAGAGCCCACGCGCGTTCACCCTGGGAGCGCGGGCGTCCCGCCCGCAATGGGGGCCGGGTGCGTGCGGGAGAAACGCCCGCGCTCCCAGGGGAGCTTGCGTGGTTCTGCACTCCGTCGTGCGCTGGAGGATTACTGGGATGACCCGCCATCAAACGACCCCGACAACCCACAGAGCCAATCCGCCACCCAGGGTCGTTCGGAGGTTGTCGTCCAGCGGCAGAGGGAGGAACTCTAAGGTCGCGGCGACCCCTGCGCCAACCAGCGCCTGAAGAAGCGAGACCCCGGGAATCAGGATTCCGAGCAGGGCATTCACGAACAGTGCCGCAGTGGCCCCTTCCAGGCTCTTGCCCCAGGTCGCCCGGTGGCGTCCCCATCGTTTGCCGACGAGCGCGGCCGTCGTGTCGCCGAGGCCATCGTAGAGCATGGCGAGGACGGCGATGGGCCGCGGGAATACGACGAAGGCGATGAAGTATGCGACGACCATGTAGGTGGCCCCCGCGAACCGTTGCCGTTCCCGGTATCTCAGGAGTCGTCGTGTCCGCGTCAGGAACTGGTGGCGCGCCCACCGCGAGCGGGTGCGGGCAAGCTCCACGCCGAGAGCTGCGACGACGCCCGTGGCCAGCAGCGCGATGCCCACGGGTCGCGGAAGAAACCAGACCAGAAGGGGGAGGACGACCGTCGAGGAGTGGATCAGCTTCCGAAGCAACTCCTCCTGAAACCCAAGCCGATCCGACTGTTCGGGTGATCCACCGTCGGCTTCCGGGGAAATTGTCCGCGTCGAGCGGCGCTCCACCTGGTCGCGGGGTGGGGGCCAATCGCCGCTTCGCGTACCGCTTCGCTCAGCGATCCGGTCCTCCGTACAGGCCCTGGTAGAGGGCGATGTTGCGGGTCAAAATCTTCACGTAGTCGCGCGTTTCACGGTACGGGATGCGCTCCGTGAACAGCTCCTCGTCGCCGTACTCCGGAAATTCGCTCCAGGCATCGACCCGATGGGGCCCGGCGTTGTAGGCGGAAAACACCGAAGGCAGAGAACCATTGTACTGGCGCATCTGCTCGGCAAGATACGTCGTGCCGAGGTGTACGTTGATCTCCGGCTGGAAGAGGAGCTCGGCATCCCAATCGTCGATGCCGGCGCCTCGAGCGAGAACACTCCCGGTCTCCGGCATGACCTGCATCAAACCGCGGGCGCCGACCGGTGAGCTGATCCGAGCCGTGAAGAGCGACTCCTGCCGCGTGAGCGCGGCAACGACGAACGGGTCGAGGCCCTTTTCCCGCGCTTCCGCTTCGACGAGGGTCTGGTAGGGAAGCGGGTACAGGATGCGCAGCAGCCGAGGATTCACCTCTGAGCTGGAGCCCTGGATTCGGTGACCCAGGCTGATACCCCGGATCGCGTAGCCACGCTCGTTCAGTGCCTCCGCAAGCGGATAGAGAAGCGAACGGTCTTTGCCGGCATGCTCGGAGATCCGGAGCGCCTCGGCGTCGGCCTCGCCGTGTAAGCCGGCCTCACGGAGCAGATCGACCGATGCAATCCACTCGGCGACCCTCGCCTCCGCCGCTGGATCGGTGGTCGGTGAGGCGGTCATGGGAACCGGCCAGTAAGAAAGACCGAGCCGCTCCGTCGAGCGGACGGCATAGTAGGAGAGGGGATCGCGCTCGCGTACCGCCTGGTAGACGGCGGCTGCCCGCTTGGTATCGCCCTGGTTCTCGTACGCACGAGCCGCCCAGTACGACGACTGCAGCCAGCGTTCGCCCTTGGGATACGTCGACCGATACTCCTCCCACAACGCGGCGGCACCCGCGTAGTCTCTCTCGAGGTAGCGCATCCCCGCGAGCCGCATCAGCGCCAGACCGGCACGGTCCGTCCCTCGGAAGTTGGAGGCGACCTGACGATAGGTGGTCGCGGCTTCCTCCAGCCGGTTGTCGTCGTGGCTGAGGTCGGCCACGAGGAAGAGCCCCTCCGCGCCCTGGGCGGATCCCGGGAATCGGCTCGCCAGATTGCGGAAGGTCTCGAACGCCTGTGCCTGGTTGCCCCGCCGATACTGCGAGCGACCGGTCAGGAGGCGGGCTTGCCGGCCGAGGTTCGGAGAAGCGTCGAAGAGGGATCGAAGGACGGCCTCGGCCTCCGAGAGGTCGCCGGCATTGTAGAGCGCACGTCCGAGGGAAAGCCGGATCTCATCCTGCCGGGGGGGCGGGCCGAGCCCAGCGTCGAGGGCCGCCCGGAAGCCCTCGGCTGCCCGGGAAGCGTTGCCGTGGAGCGCGTAGATTTCGGCGATGGCGAGTCGCTCCTCGGCCGTCAGATCCGGAAAGCGGAGCATCTCGCCGGCTGCTTCGCGTGCCGCGGAACTGCCGGGGGCGCGATCCATGGCGGCTCGCAACTCGCGCCGGGCGAGAGCAACTTCGCCGGCCTCGAAAGCAAGACGCCCGGCGACCGCCTCGAGCGCGACTCGCTCACCGTCGCTCCCACCCCCACCGAGCTCGATGGCTACCCGGACGGCACCTCGCGCATCGTCCGCCTCTTCATACGCTCGGACCAATGCGAGCCTTCCCCGCCGACGCATTCCGGCCTCCTCCGATAACCCGGCGATCGCGTCGCGGACGGCGGCTGTATCACCGCTCTCTGCGAGCGCCTCGGCCGAAAGAACGCGCATCCACCCCCCGATCGCGGGATTGCGAGATCTCACCGCCTCGAGCGCGGCTGTTCCCGCCGCCGCTTCACCGATCCGCAGCAGCGATAACCCACGACGAAGCGCGGCCACCCTCTGGAGCCCCGACCCGTCTCCTGCCGCTAGGGCCAGAAACCGATGGTACGCTTCGATCGCTCCCCGGTCGTCGCCAGCATCCTCCCTGGAACGAGCCAGCCAGTACCAGCCTTCACCCCCCGACACATCGTCCAGCCACTCCCGACCCTCCAGGTACTCACCCGCCGCACGCCACCCACCCCACCCACCTTCCGCCTGGGCGGCCAACAGGATCGTTTCCGGATCCGGGTCGCGTACCCCTCGCAGATACGTCCGCAGTGCCCGCGCCGCCCGCCACATGCGGCCCTGCTCCACCAGGGCCACGATCTCCTCCGGCACGTCCGCGATCCGCACGGCGTCACCAGCACCCTGCGGCACCCCGCCGACCATGCGCCCTTCAGCGATCGGCATTCTGCCGCCGGGCCCGTTGTCGCGGCCCATCAGGGCGGTGGTCACGATCAGCGCCGCGGCCGCTCCGACCACGGCGAGAATCGATCGCTTGCTCATCGCACCCGAGTCTGTGGAAGGCGGCACTTCGAACTGCGGATCCATGAGGCACGAATCAGGCCCATAAAACAATAGCGGGCCACCTCTTGGGTGGCCCGCTATCGTACGCCGGAGCGGCCGATTTGGTCCGTGTTACCGAACCGCAGCGCCCCGCCGAACTTCGATGTCGTGCAGGTGATCGATCGTTCGCTGTGCCGACTCCTCCATGTCGATCACGAGACCGTCGATCTTCGCGACAAAGTAATTGTGCGCGATGCTGACGGGAATCGCGATGGCGAGACCACATGCTGTCGTGATCAGCGCCACCTTGATGCCGCCCGCAACCGTCGTCGCCTCCACCTCGCCGGCGAGCTCGATCGCCTGGAAGGCCTGAATCATCCCGATGACCGTCCCGAGGAAGCCGAGCAGCGGGCCGACCGTCGAGATCGTCGCGAGCCAGACGAGACCCTTCTCGAGCTTCGACATCTCGATCATGCCGGCGTTCTCGATCGCCTTGACCACCCGCTCCGTTCCCTCCTCATGCCTGCGGAGACCCTCCGAGAGGATCCGACCGGCTGGCGTCTTCGAGCGGTCAGCGGCTTCGACCGCCTCCGCGATCCGGCCCTCCGCCACGAGCTCGTCCACGGTTCGCAGCGTGCGTCGCGTCCGGGTACTCTTCGAGGTGAGATCGATCAGTTTCCAGACGATCACGATCATGCCGATGACGAACGCAGCGGCCAACGGCCACATCATGAAGCCGCCGCCGAACCAGGTCTCCCTGACCCACTCCTGCCAGGTGAGTTCCGGGGCCTCCAGGCCGGGAAGCTGAAGAAGAGCGAGGGTAAAGATCGAGCTCAAGGTTGGCCTCCAGGGAAACGGATAGGGCGCGGCGGGAGCGCCGCACCAAGGAACTGACGTCGGTGTTCAAGGGTGGCTTGGAACATACCGGAGCCCCCGGACAGTGTCAAGTGAGCCGCAGCTCCTTGCGCGGTCGACTTTTCAGCCTGCCCGGCGGACCGAGTACTATGCATGCAATATGGCTAATCCGCAAGGGCCGTCGATAAATCGCGCAGCTCTGCGTTGCGCTTCCTCGCCGCTCCCTGCGGCGTACAAAAGTACGCCTCACTCGCCTCTCGTCGCGCGCCTTGATCTGCACGATTTCTCTTTGGCCCTGTCCTCGGCGTCTCCCCCGACGGCCGTTCGTCTACGCCTTGCTCCTGACCCCTCAGTCGGCGCTTCCCAGCGGCACTTTGATACACGCGGCGAAGTGCCCGCCACCTTTGTCGGCGAGCGGCGGGACGATCTTGGCGCAATCGGCGTCCTTGAGGGGGTGGTGGCACCGTGGATGGAAGGGACAGCCGCTCGGGGGGTTGGCTGGAGACGGCACGTCGCCTCGCAGAACGATGCGCTCCCGCTTGTGCCCGGGGCGAGCGACCGGTACTGCCGAGAGGAGCGCCTGGGTGTAGGGCATGAGCGGGTTGCGGTAGATGTCGTCGCGGTCGGCGATCTCCACGATTCGGCCGAGATACATCACGGCGACGCGATCGCTGATGTGCTCGACGACCGAGAGGTCGTGGGCGATAAAGAGGTAGGTGAGGTGGAATTCGTCCTGGAGGTCCTGGAGCAGGTTGATGACCTGGGCCTGGACGGAGACGTCGAGAGCGGAAACGGGCTCGTCGCAAATGATCAGGTCGGGCTCGACGGCGAGGGCGCGAGCGATGCCGATCCGCTGGCGCTGGCCACCCGAGAACTCGTGAGGGTACCGCACCCCATGCTCGGCGCTCAACCCAACGATTTCGAGCAGCTCGCCGATGCGGCGCTGGGCCGCGTCACCCCTGGCGAGCCGATGGACGGTGAGAACCTCCCGAAGGGCGTCACCGACCGTCAATCGCGGATTCAGGGACGAGAACGGGTCCTGGAAGACATACTGAGCGCGTCGTCGGAGGCGTCTGAGGTCATGCCGGTCCATCGTGAAGACCTTCTTGCCGTCGAAGAGGACTTCGCCGCTGGTGGCCTCCTCCATCCGGAGGATGGTCCGTCCGGCGGTCGTCTTGCCGCACCCCGACTCGCCGACGAGGCCGACCGTTTCGCCCTTGCGGAGGAAGAAGGACAGGCCGTCCACCGCCTTCACGTCGCCGACGTGCCTGGAAAAGAAGCCCTTGTGAATGGGGAAGTACTTCTTGAGATCACGGACGACCAGCAGGGCGTCAGCCGGCGGCTCGACGTCATCCGGAGTGCTCCCCCGAAGGTCGCTGTCACCCTTCGGCGGCGGCAGTGGGATGTCGGCACCGGAAAGCGGGTCGACGTCCGGCAAAGCACGGTCTCCCTGTGCGACCCTCCGCGACGCCTGTCCCTCGATAATGCTCACTCAAACCTCTCGATCACGGGCCTGGACGTCGACTCCTTCGTCTGGCGCACCAGCTGCGGGCGTACTTGCGCCCGTACCGGTGAGGGCGCCCTCTGGCGTGAACCCGCCCGTCTCGCGTCGGATCTCCTCACGTCTCTCCGGATGTTCGACCAGCCAGCACTTGCTCTTGCGGCCGGGCCCGATCTCGAAGAGCGGCGGCTCCTCCTGAGCCGTCTTCTCCCAGCCGTACGGGCAGCGGGCGTGGAAGCGACAGCCGGTCGGCCATTCCGTCGCACTCGGCACGACCCCGGGGATGACGGCCAGCCGCTCCGAATGCGACCCAAGCCGGGGGATCGAGCGCAGCAGCCCCTCGGTGTACGGGTTCTGCGGGTCCCGGAAGACGTCCTCCACTGAACCCTCCTCGAAAACCTGACCGGCATACATTACGATCACCCGGTCGCACGTCTCCGCCACAACACCCAGATCATGCGTGATCAGAATGATCGCCATCCCAAGCTCCTCCTGCAGCCGGTTCAGGAGCTCCAGGATCTGCGCCTGGATGGTTACGTCGAGCGCCGTCGTCGGCTCATCGGCGATCAGCACCTTCGGGTCACAAGCGAGTGCGATCGCGATCATCACACGCTGCCGCATCCCTCCCGACAACTGGTGCGGATACTCGTCGACCCGTTGCTCCGGGATCGGGATACCGACCAGGCGTAGCATATCGATCGCCTTCTCCCTCGCGTCCTTCTTCGACAGGCCCTGGTGCAATCGGAGGGACTCGACGATCTGATCGCCGACCTTGAACACGGGGTTCAGCGACGTCATCGGCTCCTGGAAGATCATCGCGATGTCGTTGCCCCGGATGTGCCGCATCTCCTCCTCCGTGACCCTCGCCAGATCTTTCTCCCCCTCGTTGTCCCGGAAGAGGATCTTCGAGCCGGGCTGGATCTCGCCCGGCGGCTCCGGGATCAGCCGCATCACCGAAAGCGACGTCACCGATTTCCCGCTCCCCGATTCCCCGACGATCCCGAGCGTCTCGCCGGGATGCACCTCGAACGAGACGCCATCGACGGCGCGAGCAAGACCCGCGTCGGCGCGAAAGTACGTGCGGAGGTCGGAGACTTTCAGGATTGGTTCCATGGAGCTAACAGCTATCGGCGATGGCCCGGAAAAACTGATTCTACCGCAGAGGCGCAGAGAACGCAGAGAACGACATCCTTGGCGAAGGTCCTCTGCGCCCTCTGCGCCTCTGCGGTAAATGTAGTTGCCGGCTCGGTTGGGGTTATCAAGGGCCAATAGGACCGACAGCTGATATAGCTTTTCACGTTCTCAACCTCGGATCCAACGCGTCCCTGAGTCCATCACCCAGCAGATTGAAGGCCGTCACGGTGATCACGATAGCCAGGCCGGGGAACGTGGAGATCCACCAGGCGGTGAGGAGAGCATCGCGGCCGTCGGCGATCATGTTTCCCCAGCTCGGAGTCGGTGGCTGCACGCCGAGGCCGAGGAAGGAGAGTGTGGCCTCGATCAGGATCGTGGTGCCGATACCGAGTGTGGCGTAGACGATGACCGGGGCGAGGGTGTTGGGTAGGATGTGGCGTAGGATGATGCGGGCGTCGCTCATCCCCAGCACCTTGGCCGCCTGAATGAACTCGCGGCTCCGCAGGGAGAGCACTTCGCCGCGTACGATCCGGGCGACGCTCATCCAACCGGTCAACCCGAGCACGATCACGACCAGCCAGATCGTCGGCTCGAAGAGCGCGATCGTGACGATGAGGAGGATCAGGCGCGGGAAGGAGAGCATCATGTCGGTGAAGCGCATCAGGACGGTATCGGTCCAGCGGCCGAAATAGCCGGCGACCGAGCCGACTGCTGCACCGATAAGCACGCTCAACCCGACCGCCACGAAGCCGATCGACAACGAGATCCGAGACCCATAGAGCACGCGCGAATAGACGTCCCGGCCGAACTTGTCGGTGCCCATCGGATGCTCGAACGACGGGGACAGATAACGTGTCTGGACGATGTCTCCCTGAGCGGCCGGATCAAACGGGGCGATCAGCGGCGTGAGCAGGGTGACGGCATAAAGAACCAGCATCACCACCAGGCCCGCGACGGCGATTCGATTGCGGCGGAAGTGCCGCGTGGCGATCGCCCACTGCGAGTCCCCATACCGTTTCACCGGCCGCTTGGCGCGCACGGCCAGGTCGTAGAGCGCCCCACCCCAGACCACGAGCAGGAGCGCGCCGAGGGTCCCCACGGCGAGGACCCCGTCGAAAGGTGTGCGCGGACCGCCGAAGACGCCGAAGATCCGATCCCAGACGATGAAGGCGACGCCGAGGAACGCGGCCCATGTCAGGGCGAACACCATCCCCACCACCCATTCTCCGCGCACGAGATGGCCGAACCCCGGTAGAACCGCGGAGAGGGCGAGGTGCCCGCCGCTGACCGGCGTCCGCCCTTTGGTCCCCGCCGTGGGGTCTTCGCCGGCGACTGGCTCGGGCGGTGAGAACTCGAGATCGGTCTGACTATGGACCATGTTTCACTTTCCTCCGCTTCTTCCCGGACCCGCGCATTGGTTACTCCGTGCGGATGCGTGGGTCGACCACGGCGTAGAGGACGTCCGCCAGGAGATTGCCGACGACTACGAGCGTCGCCGCGACGAAGCTGGTGGCCATGACGAGGGGGTAGTCGCGCTGGAAAATCGCGTCGACGATGAGCCGCCCCATCCCCGGCCAGGCGAAGATCGTCTCGACCACGACCGATCCCGATAGCAGCACGGGCAGGTAGAGCCCGAGCAGGGTGATGATCGGGATGAGCGCGTTCCGCAAGGCGTGTTTGAAGACGACGACACGCTCGGAGAGGCCCTTCGCGCGCGCGGTTCGAATGTAGTCCTGGTGAATGACTTCGAGCATCGAGCCGCGCATGTAGCGAGCGATGCCGGCGGCACTGCCAATACCAAGCGCGATCGCCGGCATCGCCAGATGCATCAGTCGATCCCAAATTTTCTCGCCGGGGGCCATGAACTCATAGCCAACGCTCGTCATCTGCGAGGCCGGGAACTGGATCGGCCAGTCCCACTGGCTCGCCTTGAGGCTGAAGATGAGGATCAGCATCAGCGCGAACCAGAATGACGGCATCGAATAGAAGAAGAGCGCCGCGACCGTCAGGAAGTTGTCCGAAGCGGAGTACTGGCGAACGGCCTGATACATTCCGATCAGCATCCCGACAACGAAGATGATGATGATCGAGATCAGCATCAGCTGGATCGTGTTCCAGAGGACCGTCGGGAGGATTTCGGAGATCGGCCGCATCTGCCCGAAGGAGTTACCGAAGTCCCCTCGAGCGAAGGAAGTGACCCAGCGGAAATACTGAATGTGGAGGGGCTGGTCGAGCCCGAGGTTGCGCCGCATCTGCTCGATGACTTCCGGCGCGACGTTCGGGTTGAAGTAACGGGCGGTTGGATCGCCGGGGGCGATATTGATGATGAAGAAGATCAGCGTCAGAATCCCGAGCAGCAGCGGGATCGCGCCCAGTAGCCGACGGATGAGATAGCTGATCACCGGCAGTCGTCGTTTTCGGTAAAGCTGGAGCCTCGCGAAGGCGGCTCGCCCAGACGTGTCATCCCCGCACAATCATACGTCACTGCCGCACCTCCCCTACGTCATGGGCGACCTTCCCCTACCCGCACTTCCAACCGGCCGGGTTCCGGCGGTGGGCACCCTCCAACGTTGGCGCGCCCGCCGCGCAAGACGCAGCGGGCGCGGACCATGTCGGGGCTCGTTCAAATCCGCAGAAATCGGACCGGGAGGGAGGCTGGCAACTGTCACGGCCGTTAGCCGATAGCCGAGCTCAGCAAATCATCGCCGCGGCTCGACCGTCGAATGCTACTCGCCTCTCCGCAACTCCTCGGGGATCCACCACTCCCAGGTATTCTGGTAGGCTCCGTAGGTGTCGACCTCGGTTTCACGAAGTCGGTTGTTCACGCCGTCCACGACATCCATGTAGAAGAGCCAGGTATACGGCTGATCACTGACGATGCGGGAAGCAGCCTGTCGCCAGAGGGGGGCGGCCGTTTCGGGAGTCGGCGCCGTCCGCGCCTCCTCGATCAGGTCGGCCAACCCGGGAGCCGTGTAGTTCGTGTAGTTGAACGGCGACTCCTCCGACCAGAGCGGGCTCAAGTCGGGTGACAGGCCGACGTTCCAGCCAGCGACGACCGCTTGGAAATTGCCGGCGGTGAGTTCTTCCGTCAGGGTGTTGAACTCCCGTATCTGGATCTGGGCGTCGACCCCGATCCGGCGCCACTGATCCTGGATGATCTGCGCGATATCGGCCCGGCGCTGATTCCCCGCGTTCGTCACCAGAGTGAATCGGAAGGGCTGCCCGTCCCGGTCGAGGACGCCGTCGCCGTTAGTGTCGCTCCACCCTTTCGACTCGAGGATACTCCGAGATTCGTCCGGGTCGTACCCGACTGGCGCCTGTCCCTGCGGGTCATAAAGATCGCGAAAGATCGGAGGGTAGGGCCCGCCGGCAGGGACCGCGAACTCCTCCATCTGGAGTGCCTCGATCATCGACGGCGCGTCGATGGCCAAGCCGAGGGCACGCCGGATCTCGGGATCAGCGAACGGCTCGAAGCCCGCCCCGTTGTACCCGACATAGTCGTACGCCCGCTTCTCCTCCGTTTCGAACCTCACGTTCGGCGCCTGCCCTCGGAGTTGCGGAATCTGGTCGAAGGTCACTCCCTTGACAAAGTCCACAGCTCCTGTCTGCAGCTCGACGATGCGGGTCGTCGGCTCGGGGATGACCCGAAAGACCAACTGGTCCAGGTACGCTCGGGGCTCGAACTCCGGGTTGCGTTCCAGCACGATCCGCTCACTTCGCTGCCAGCTCCCGATCATGTAGGGACCGCTGACGACGAGGTTCCCGTTTGTTGGGTCGAGTAGAGCGGTATGGCTGCGAAACTCGCTGGCTGACGTGTTACCAAAAACATGCTCCGGAATGATCGCCATCGACGCGTCCGTGAGCATGTCGGGATAACGGCGTGTGAAGTGGAAGACGACGGTGGAGTCGTCCTCGGCTTCCACGCCTTCGATCTCATCCGTGTAGTCCTGGACCGGTGAGGCGAGTTCCGGGTCGCCGATCAAGTCGTAGGTGTACAGGACGTCTTCGGCCGTGATCGGCTCCCCGTCGGACCAACGCAGATCCGATCGCATGTGGAAGCGAAGGCTCGCCGAATCGGGCCCGAGGTACTCGTAGCGCCGTGCAATCGCCATCGGGCTTTCGTCAGCCGTCCGGTACACCAGGCGGCCGTCTCCCCAGTCCGTAGCGAGCATAGACATGTACAGGACGTCGCCGCCGAGACTTCCGTCAAGAACGGTCTGTCCCACGATCGTCAACGGCATCGACATGTCCGCGCCCTCGGCGATGACGGCCGTGCCGCCGTGCACCGGCTCCCCGTAGTCCGCGAGCTCAGGCGTCGGTGCGTCCCCACCGCTGCAAGCGGCCAGCATGACGAAGAGCGGCGATAGCTTCAGGTGCTTCCCGCTAAGGTTGATCATCTTCCAATCTTTTTGGTTACTCCGTGGCACCTTCGCGCTTCGCGTCTCCGCGTGAGACCACCTAGCGCAGCGTCGTCCGCATCCCCCGCTGTCCCGGCGCGATGTACCACTTGTCGACCCCCACCCAGTCGCCACGTGCGTCGGCGTGTACGTTGCGAAGTCGGTTGCTCACACCGTGTAGGCGCTCGAGGAAATAGACGAAGGTGTATGGCTGCTGTGCCGAAACGAGCTCCTGGTACCCGGCCCAGAGGGGTCCGGACTGTCCCCGATCGACGATCGTCGGGAGGGTATCCAGGAGCGCGTCGAGCTCCGCATCGCAGTGACCGACCCACTGAAAGGGCTGCTGGCGCCGGTCACAGTGGAAGAGATCAGTATCGTCGATCCGGAACTCCGTCCGCCAGCCAATCAGGACCGCGTCGAAGTCGCGGCGCACGGGATCGTTGATCCGGTCGAGGAGAGTGCCCCATTCGAGGATCTGGATCTCCATGTCGACGCCGATCTTCCGAAGGTCGGACTGGATGATCTCGGCGATCACGGCGCGAACCTGGTCCCCGCGGTTCGTAGCGAGCGTAAAGCTCAACGTCTGGCCGTCCTCATTGCGAAGGAGTCCATCCGCACCGCGAGTATACCCGGCTTCCTCGAGGAGCGCGAGCGCGGCTTCGGGATCGTATGCCAGATCCGCTCCGGCCTTCTCGTTGTACTGCCAGAAGAAGGGCGGGACCGTGGTGTTCGCCACCTGACCGTACCCGTAGAGGGTGGCATCGACCATGGCCTGGCGGTTCAACCCCAGGGTCAACGCCTTGCGGACGCGGACATCGTCGAACGGCTCGCGCTTCTGGTTCCAGCCGATAAGCACGAACGTACGGTCGGGGTAATGGATGAGTCGCGTACGCGAGTTGGATTCGATTTGTGGCACCTGCTCGGGCGGAGGGATCACGTAGAAATCGATATTGCCCGTAAGCAACTCGGTCAGTAGCGTCGTCGGCTCGGGAATCGTTCGGAAGACGAGCCGGTCCAGATAGGGGCGGCCGCCGAGCTCCTCGGGAAAGTCGGGGTTCGCCTCGAACGTCCAGCTCTGTCCATCCACCCGATTGACGAAGCGGAAAGGCCCATTGCCGATTGGCTGCCGACCGAATCGCTGCTGGGCCATCTGGGCGGCCGGAACGTCGCCCAGGATGTGCTTGGGCATCGGCGCGAAGCTTCGCCAGGGATCCATGTAGTCGGCGTGGGGATCCATCTCGACCCGGAAGGTGAAGGAGTCGACCGCTTCCCCTTCGCCGTAGTGGTCCCAGAAGGCGATGTTGGGGAAACCGGTGGCCGGGACGTTGGCCATCTCGTAGGAGAAGGCGAGATCATAAGCGGTCGTCTTTACACCGTCGTGCCAGTAGACGTCGTCACGGAGGTGCAGGGTGAGCATGGTCGTATCCTCGTTCACCTCCCACGACCTGGCGAGCGCGGGCTGCGGCTCGAGCTCCCCGTCATAGCTCACCACGGGGACGAAGAGGATGAACTGCTGCATCTCGGTGGCCTGCGTCTCCGTCGAGGTCAGCGCGTTCATGTCGGGGATGTCCTTGATCGAACCGATCACTGCCGTTCCACCGTACCGTTCCTCGGCCGGGACTTCCTCGTCGTCGAGTGCGCCCTGCGGTCCGTCCGACGGGCCACACGCAGCGACCACTATCGCGGAGGCGAACACCGCGAACGTGACCCGTGGTGAACGGTGTGTGTTCATGATCGGTCTCGTGCATTGGATTGTAGATGGGACGCTCTGTTGCACACCGGCTGAGGCCGGCATGTTCCACGCGGATCCCTGCTATTGCTGGGCGGCGGGAATCCACCACTCCGGCGCGGTAAGCAGCTTCCCACGCACGTCCATCTCCACACCCTGGAGCCGTTCGCTGACCGCCGCCGGCTGTTCCTGCCAGAAGAGGATGCTGATCGGCTGGTCCTGGTTGAGGACCTCGGTAAACTGCGTCCAGACCTGCTTCGCCTCCTCGTC
Source organism: Gemmatimonas sp. (assembly GCA_009380025.1). Lineage (GTDB taxonomy): Bacteria > Gemmatimonadota > Gemmatimonadetes > Longimicrobiales > Longimicrobiaceae > WHSP01. The sequence continues at coordinate 14,786 of WHSP01000075.1, forward strand.
GTCGATAGTCTGCAGCCCGGTAGCCGCGAGCTCGTCCGCCTCCGGGTTGCAGTAGCCGGCGCGGTTCGACGACTCGGGGGTGCGGGCCTCTTCACAGGAGAAGAGCGGGTTGGGGTCGACCCGGAACGTGTCGAGGATCCAGGCACTGAGGACTGCGTCGTACTCGCGGGCCCGATGCTGCTGCAGCAAAGTCTGGAACTCGCTGCTGCGGACCTCCACCTGCGCACCGATCTGCCGAAGCTGCTGCTGGAGCACGATCGCAATGTCCTGGCGAAGTCGATCTTCGGAGGTCAGAAGGGTGAAACGCAAGGGCTGTCCGTCCTTCATCATGATCCCATTCGGGCCGGGCGAATACCCCGCTTCCTGCAGGAGGGCGCGGGCCGCCTCGGGGTCATATGGGGCTGGCTCGACGTCCGGAGCAACCGGGCTCCACGGGGGAATCATCCCCGTTGCGATCTCCGCGTATCCGAACATGAGCGCGTCGATGATCGCCTGGCGGTCGATCCCCAGCATCATCGCCTGGCGCACCCGTGCGTCATCGAATGGAGGCCTCTCGTTGTTCCACCCTAGATAGACGAACTGTCTACCCGGGTAACTGATGAGCTCGACCCCTTGCTGCCCCTCCACCTGCTGCGCTTCGTCGGGAAGGACGGCATAGTTGACATCGGTTGCGCCGGTCAGGATCTCCGTCAGGCGCGTAGTCGCCTCGGGCACGACGCGGAAGACGATCCGATCGAGGTACGGCCGACCGCCGAGCCCATCGGGGTACTCGTCGTTGGCCTCGACGACGAGCTGCGTCCCCGCCTCCCAGGAGGCGAAACGGAACGGGCCGTTCCCCACCGGCGCCCGGTTGTACGGCAGCTGTGCGAGCTCGGCTGGCTGGACTCCCTCCAGGAGGTGCTTCGGCAGCGGCGGCCACCAGAACGCCTGCATCGGCTGGGAGTGCGGCGCGACGAAATCGAATCGAATCGTGTGTGGATCGATGACCTCCGCTGACTCGACCATGTTGAGGAAGGCGGATTCGAGCAGGGACGCCGCGTCCGGATGCTTGGCCATCTCGAACGTGAACGCCACATCCTCTGCGGTGACTGGCTGCCCGTCGTGCCAATACACGTCATCACGGAGGTGGAACGTCACGCCGGTCTCTTCGAGATCCCACGACTCGGCCAGCGCGGGGATCGGTTCGAGGTTCTCGTCGAACTGAATCAGCGGGGTAAAGAGCATGAAGTTCATCACCTCGGTCGTGATGAGCGCGGTATTGGTGACGGGGTTGAAGACCTGGAAATCGCCGTCGACGGCGACGATGCCGGTTCCACCCGGCACTGGATCGCCGGTCACGATCGGTGCGTCGTTGCCGCCACCACACGCGATGAGCAGAACGCATAGAACCGGGCCGAGCACTCTGTTCATTGAACGCGGCATATCCATCGAATAACCCTCCGTCGTTGTTCCAGGTCGGCCAACCGCCGTCGTCCCCGGTAACCGGCGTCGTCATCCCGGGTGCTCCGAGTCGTCATTCCCGCGATAGCCTTCCCCGTCCTGGATTCCCGCCTGCGCGGGAATGACGGTAGGGAGGGCGAGAATGACAGGCAGGCAGCGACGTCGGATTCAGCAAGATCGGTGCAACCGAGCCCCCGCTCGACCGCGAGGCGGGACTCGACGCGGTAGGGCGGTCACTGCCGCCAGGTCCACTCGTCGCTCCGATAGCGACCCGCCAGCACCTCGGCCCGCCCGACCTCCGCCTCGGTCAGCGACCCTGGCTCGACCGCACCGATCCTTCCGCGCCACGCCGAGGAGACGGCCTCCTCCAGCCTCTCAGGCGGTACCGCGATCCCTACAATGTTCTCCAGGTGGGCCGGTCGGCCGTCGATAAGCCCGCGCAGCTCCACGGGCAAGCGATCCAGGGCGCGGCTCCTGCGCAGTGGAATCGACCCGTGCTGCAGGAGGACCCCCCGCTCACAGAGTTGAGCACTGCCGATCAACTTGCGACCGTCGGCGACCACTTCGCCCGGCGCCGGCTCGGCGAAGCATGGGGTCGTCGAAAGCGGAGTAAGCGGTCTCTGATCGGCAGGATGGACGTGGGCCGCGCCCCCTAGCGATGCGATCGCCTCGAGGAGCACTTCATTGATCGCTCGGTACGCCCGACGCGCCGAGCCCCACGCCCTCGCGGGGGCCGCGACGGAGTACGTGACCTCAGCATCGTGCAGGACGGCCCGACCGCCGGTGGGGCGGCGAACGACCCCTATGCCAGCCGATCGGAGAGCCTCAACATCGTAGCGGCCGACGGCTGGCTGGTTTCGACCGAGGGAAAGACAGGGGAGCGACCAAGAGTACAGGCGGAAGGCCGGCGATTCACCGGACCGTACGCCTTCGGCGAGCAGCTCGTCGACGGCCATGTTGAGGGCGCCATCGGCGGGCTCGGTGACTATGAGACGCCAAGTGACAGCGAGCGGCTTCACCGGAGCCGACCGCTCTCAGCCGATCAGCTCGTTGTACGCCGCAGCGTCGAGGAGCTGGTCGAGGTCGGCCGGGCTACTGACACGAACGCGGATCATCCACCCGTCGCCGTATGGGTCGGTGTTGACGAGCGCCGGCGACGTATCGAGCCCCTGGTTCACCGCGACGACCTCACCCGCCACCGGGCTGTACAGCTCGGACACCGCCTTTACAGCCTCGATCGTTCCGAAGCCCTGCATCAGATCGTAGCGATTGCCGACGGCGGGGAGCTCGACGAAAACCACGTCGCCGAGCTCACTCTGGGCGTAGTCCGTGATGCCGACCTCCACGACGTTCTCCTCGTCGGTTCGGCGCACCCATTCGTGCTCCGACGTATAGTGGAGATCCTCCGGGACAATGGCCATGGCGCCTCAGCGTACCTGCGAAAGTGACCGTGCGAGGACCGCCGGGCCCTCCCTGGACGCACCAGAATGAACGAAGGATGGCCACTGTGCAAGTCCAATGGCAAGCTATCACCTATCCGAAGGCTCACAGGACGGATTTTCACCACAGAGTCGCTAGGGCTCGAGCAAGAAACAGCTTCGTCTTGGCATCCCATCTTCGGGCCACCTTGGCCCGCTCGCGCGGGTCCAGATAGAAGCGAACTTCCCTTGCGTGTTCGGAGCAGCCGTGCCAAGATCGATTGTAGCACCGAGCTTCGGGCATGTGTGTCACGGATAGGCCCGGCAGGCTCGGCATCCGCGTCCGTATCTTTCAGCTGCAAGAGGGCCGCCGCATCCGCCACCAAAATGCACCTGCCTCGATCGTGACGGCACGGGCCACCGCCAGCAGCCAGTCCTGGAAGTTGCGTAGGCCTGGACCGACCGTGTTGCTCGCGCACTCGTTTTTCATGCACCGCGACGAGAAACAGCTGCGGAAGATGAAGCCGTATCCGCCGCTGGCGACCCTTCTCGCGGCCGCGTCGCTACGCGAGAGTGGACTCGACGTGGGTGTGTTCGATGCGATGCTCAGGCGCGACGTCGCCGAGTTCGAGCAGGCATTGGACGAGACGAGCCCGGACATTGTCGCGATCGTCGAGGACAACTTCAACTTCGTCACGAAGATGTGCACGGAACGCATGCGCGAGGATGCGCTTGCGATGGTGGATATGGCGAGATCTCGCGGTTGCATGGTGGTGGTGAACGGCTCGGACGCCATCGACCACCCTGGACGTTATATCGGTGCCGGCGCAGACGCAGTGGTCGTCGGCGAGGTCGAGCCGACGTTGAAGGATGTGGCGGCTGCCTGGAGCGCGGGTCGTGGCGCGCGCCTGGCCGAGGTCCCTGGCCTCGCGCTGCCGGTGGAGCGGCCGAGTGGGATCGACGCAGCAGAAGGCGGCGAAACCGAACGCTCCCGAGTACGACGAACGGCGCCTCGCCCATTCCTCGACGACCTCGACGCGTCGCCGCTTCCCGCGTGGGACCTCGTCGACGTCGCGGGCTACCGAGAGGCCTGGACTCACGCGCACGGCAGGCTGTCCTGGAACGTGGTGACCTCGCGAGGCTGCCCGTACGGCTGCAACTGGTGCGCGAAGCCGATCTGGGGCCGGCGCTACGCGCAGCGCAGCCCGCACGGGGTCGCGGACGAGCTCGCCGCTCTGCGCGACCACGTTGCGCCGGACCACGTCTGGTTCGCCGATGACATCTTCGGGTTGACGCCCGCATGGATCGAGGCGTTTGGGCGGGAGGTCGTCGCACGGGACGCGTGTGTGCCGTTCATGATGCAGTCACGTGTGAATCTGATGAAGGAGAGGGCGGTCGCGGCCCTCGCCTCGGCGGGTGCGGAGGAGGTGTGGGTCGGGGTCGAGTCCGGCGCGCAGTCGGTGCTGGACGCTATGGACAAGGGCAGCACGCTCGACCAGATCCGTTCCGCGACTCGGAACCTCAAGGCGCATGGCATCCGCTGCTGCTGGTTCGTCATGCTCGGCTACCCTGGCGAGGAGTGGGACGACATCCTGCGCACACGCGACCTGATCCGTTATGAAGCACCGGATGATATCGGTGTCTCGGTCGCGTACCCGCTGCCGGGCACGCCTTTCTACGAACGTGTGCGCGCCCGGGTCGGCGCTCAGCGCAACTGGCGCGAGACGGATGACCTGGTGATGCTGTTCCAGGGTGCCTACCCGAGCGGGTTCTATCGCAGCGTGCGTGATCTGCTTCACGCGGAGGTCGCTTCACCGGCGGGTATGGAGGGCGCGGCGCTGGAAGCCGCGTGGGCGGATCTCGCGCAACGGGAGGGCACTGCGCGTCTGACGCCTTCTTCCGCGGCCGCATCCTCGACGCGCTTCACTCACCTCACGCGTGCCACCCGCACGCCGGCGGCCGGCTAGAAGGCTGTTGAAAAACAGGCTCCGCGAAGGCCGAAGAGAAATCGTGCAGATCAAGGCTTGCGACGAGCCGCGAGTGA
>WHSP01000076.1 GCA_009380025.1 Gemmatimonas sp.
ATGGCTCGCGTCTGATCCGGACGCGGCAGTGGTTTCGCACGAAAGCGCACTCGACCTCCACGGGCTCTCGGACGTGATCCCCGAAGTCGTTCATCTCACCGTCCCGCGATCCAAGCGCTATCGACCTACCTCCGTAGGCGTAGCCATCCACACATCGACCCGGTCGCTCGGGGCGGAAGATCTGACGGTCATGGACGGCATCCGCGTGACGACTGCCGCACGCTCGATCATCGACTCCGCGGAGGCAGGGACCGCCCCCGAACAGCTTATAGCCGCCGTCAATCAGGCCCTTGAGCGTGGTATGACCACGGAGCAGAAACTGCTCGGTGCCGCTCGGTCGAGTGGTGGACGGGTCGCCCGCCTTATCCAGCAAGCGATCGAGCAGGCTAGGGCTCCGTGAAATACGAAACCGCGGCTGCTTTTCGACAGGCGCTGGAGCAACGTCTTCTGGCTCGTGCGAAGGTCACGAACGTGTCGCTCGTGCGGTTGCGTAAGGCCGCTGCCTTCGATCGACTTCTCGCCCGGCTCGCGGTGGCGGCGCCCGGCCGCTGGGTTCTGAAGGGTGCTCTGGCGCTCGATCTCCGCATAGGGGAACGCACCAGAACAACCAAGGACATCGACCTCCTTCGCTCCGACGATGAAAAGCTCGCGACCGCGGACCTCGTTGCGGCGCAGCTGGTCGACCTTGGCGACTTCTTCACGTTTACGACTGCGGGACGGGAGCGACTTCGGGCCGACGCTGGTGGAACGATCCAGTTCCGCATTCGCAGCGAGCTCTCGGGTCGCCTCTTTGAAGAGGTCCTGATCGACATCGGCTTCCTTGACCCGCTCGGCTGGCAGCCGGAGCGAGTGCGAGGGTCCGATTTACTGCCTTCGCGGGTATCGAGCCGATCGACGTCCCGGTGCTTCCGCTTGAACAACATGTGGCGGAAAAAGTCCATGCGTACACTCGCACTTATGGCGGACACCCGAGTAGCCGCGTCAAGGACCTCGTCGACCTGGTGTGCTCGTGAAGCAGTTCATGACCCTCGATGCAGCGCGCCTCCGCGCCGCGTTGCTCGGTACGTTCGAGGGGCGAGGGCAGCATGCCCTGCGTGCACGTCTCCCATCCACCAGGGGCATGGGCTGTGCCCTACCGGAAGCTCGCCGGCGATGTGGGTATCGATTCGCACGTGGCCAGCGGGCACGTAGAAGCCGCGGCGCTCCTCGACCCCGTCCTCGCCGGCCTCACTTCCGGCCGCTGGGATCCGGGGCACGGCACCTGGCTCGACAGCGAATCATGAATCGGCGATTCTTTGCAAAATGGTGCGCCAGGAGTGTGCCATAAACCGGCCCGATAGCTACCAACATTGGTACATGCTCATGGACGAATAAGCCGCACAAAACCTTGCTTGTCGACGCGTATCAACGCCTGAATATAGCCTCCGGAGTCAATGGCCACACGTCTGAACCGTCGGTTGGCGGACGTGAATAATGTCGGCAGCCGCAAGTTATTTCTTGCAGGCCGTTTAGCGTTGGGGACCGGACCATCATGGCACCGACTGGCGCGCAAGCTCTACTCGGTGCTTGGAGAGCGCCGCGTGCTCGCGCCATTGTCTCCAAACCAACCCACGCAACCCACCGCCGCAGAACGGCAACGCCTGCCACATTAGTACTTCCCTTCAGAAGCGAACCGTTCGTCGGCTCGCCTTCCGCCTCGTTCGTTCGCCGCGACTTCTTCTGCGAGGGATCAAACATGCGCAACACCTCCGTCAACGGCGGCGCGACACGATCATCGATGACGACAGGCGTACCTCGTCTACTGGCCGCAGCGCCGATCATCTCTATTTCCGACGAGTTGGGTCGACACGTTGAAGATCTTCGTCGACTCGCGCCGGCGAGCGACGCGACCACCGCGCTCACCCTCTACAGGGACAAGCTCACCCAGGCCATCCAGAAGGCGCGTCATCTCGAGCTCTTCGTCACGGCCGAGCAAGCGGCAATCGTCCTTGGCAAGTCCGTCAGCATGATCACCTACCTTTGCCGCACGGGAGCGCTGGCCGCCAAGAAGGTTGGCGGAACCTGGCACATCGATCGGGTCGATCTGGAACGGATGAGGGCGATAGACCAAGAAGAGAAGAGAGCGGGGTGACAGGAGGCCTCCGGCCCGAACCCATCGCCAGAAACCTGAACGAGCATGACACCACGACGAAAGCGCGGAAGGCGGACTGCCGCCAAGGCCTGGACGTACAAGAAGGGCGAGCCGCCCAACACGATGACCGCCTTCGAGCGGACGGACCGTGGTCGGGTGATCGAGGTGCGGTGGTGGGTAGGGCATCTGAAACGCTTCCAGCGCCGCTCTCTGGGATTCTCGATTCGCGACGAACGCGAGGTCATCATCGAGGAGCTCGAGCACGAGGCCGTACGGCAGACGCAAGCCATGTACGACGCACTCATGGCCGGCCGAGAGCCGAAGATTGCTGAGGACGACAGCAACGCTCCGCTCGCCCTCGAGGTAGGCTTCGACCTCGCGACGCGAGTCCCCGAAGGGCTCTACGTCGTCGAGACCGAGCACGTACGCGAGATGCGGCGCGCAGCCCGCGACATCGTCCGCGCCATTGGGACTGGGCCCGGCGGCCATCCGCGCACGTGGGACGGCCTCAGCTACTCCATCGTGCGCCAGCTGTGGCTACGGCTCGCGAGGCGGTTCGCGGAAACCGGCAAGGGTGGTCCGGCGTGGACCGAGCGCTGCGTCGTGATCCTCCTGCAGGTCGCCCAGTGGCTCGCCGTCGAGGAACGGATCGATCGCGCCGTGGCAGTACGTCGGACCTGGCGCGAGCAGATGCGCCGGGAATGGGAGCAGCTCACCTCCACGCGGATCAGCAGAACTGCTCCGCGGCACAGCGAGGACGAGATTCGCCGCATCTTCGCCTCTCTCGATCATCCCAACGTCGATCCACGCATCGCTCTGGCTGTCGAACTCGGTGCCGAAGCCCGCCTGGGTCAGGTCATCCGCTTGATGCGCAGACAGCTCGATCTCTCTTCGTCCGGCGCTTTCGGGCTCGGTCGAATGGTCGTGCACGGGGCGGGGAAGAAGCTCGGCGTCACCCGTGACCTTACGCCCGAGGAGCGCGAAGCGATCGACGGCGCCCTCTCCGGATACCTCAAGCACCTCGAAGAAGCGTACGAGGTGGGTCTTCGTGAGGATTACCCGATCTTCCCCAGCGGGCGCCTCAAGTACGACGTCCCGCCGAGCCGCTGGCCCAAACGAGGGCGGCCAGAGCACGCCGATGAACAGCCGACGCGTAGAGCCAAGCCGACCGTCTCCGATCGGCCTATCGGCAAACGGGGACTACTCGATCTCTTCCACAGGTTGGAGGAGATCGCCGGCGTAGAGTCAATGCCCGGGCGCGGCTGGTATGGCATCCGTCGGAAGGCAGCGGACCTCTATGAGGATTACGAGACCGACGAGCGGGTGCTCAACGATCAGACGGGGCATCGCAGCTCCGAGACCCGACGGGAGGTCTACCAGGAAAAGGAGCGGGAAACGATCCGGGCGAAGTCGGCGGAGACCCGGCGACGCGTGCGTGCCGCGGCCTTCGGAAGACAGTCGAAGGCGTCCGGATCGAACGATTCCGAAGCGCCCCCTGAAACCCCGTCAGAGGAGACTGAAACCGACTTCTCATACCCCACCTCATACCCCAGGCCCGCTCAATCGGGTGATCAAGCGGGCCTGGTAAAAGAGTCGAAATCTAACTACGGCAGTCACTTACGAAAGTCGGGACGGCCGGATTTGAACCGGCGACCCCCTGAACCCCATTCAGGTGCGCTACCGGACTGCGCCACGTCCCGAACCGGTCCTCCGTATGGCAGAAACAGCCACGCGAAGAGGATTCGAAAACTACCCCGAGCTCAACCCGCCGTCAACCGCCCGATCCCACCTCTCCCGCCTCCCGATCGTCCACGGAATACCTGACATGCACCATCCCGCCGCCGATCTCGCGCACCTCCTGGAGGTCGAGGCCGTGTAGCTTCTCCGCGCCAGCGAACAGCGGGATACCGCGTCCCAGGATTTTCGGTACGATCGTCACGGTGATCTCGTCCACCAGTCCGGCGTCGAGCGCCTCACGGATGAGGATGCCGCCGTCGACGTAGACATCCTTCGCGCCAGCTACGCGCTTGGCCTCGGCTATGACCTTCTGGATCGGGCCGGAAACAGCACTTACGGTGGGCCGGTCCGTTGAAAGAGGTCGATGGGTGGCAACGAGAATCGGAAGTGCGCCGTACAGCCAGTCGCCTTCGAAGCCTTCCACGATGTCGAATGTCCGGCGGCCCATCGCCATCGCGCCGATCGCCGCCAGAAACGGCGTGAAGGTATCCTCGCCCGTGTCGAGGTTCGGAAGCCAGTCGAGCTCGTCGTTGGGGCCGGCGATGAATCCGTCGAGGGAGCAGCCCACGAAGACGCGTGTGCGGCTGGATTCTGCCATTTTCGAGAAGACGGTTCAGGCGAGGTGGGTTATCCGATGAGGTGGCGCGCCGACATGCAGTAGTGTCGATCGCCACGCTCCGGTCCGCAAGTGGTGGGGAGAGCCGGCCCCTTCTCGTGTGTGTGGCGGCAACCGGCAACCGGCAACGGCAATCGAGGGAAAGGAAGCGGCGTGGATCGGGGCCTCCCAGTCACGCCAATGAGCGATGCGTCCCCTACTTCGAGTTGCGCCCGCGCCAGGCGCTGGCTGCGAGGGCGCCGGCGACTACACCGAGTCCGACCGCCACGGGTCGGGCGGCCCGCCCCAACGGCGACTCCTTGGCGACGCTGGTCGCGAGGAACAAGAGGTTCGCCGGCCGTTCCGCCATCCGCCGCATCAGATACGGATACCAGGAGACCCCGTAGGGCACGTAGATCCGCACTTTGTACCCCTCCTCGCGGAGCCTCTGCTGGAGGTCGCGCCGGACGCCGTACAGCATCTGGAACTCGAAGGAGTCGCGCGGGATCCCCTGCTCGAAAGCGAACCGCCGGGTGGCGGAGATCATCTGCTCATCATGCGTGGCGATGGCAGGGTAGACACCATCGGTGAGGAGTAGCTTCATCTCCTCGACGAACATGTCGTCGACGTCGAACTTGTCGGGGAATGCGATCTTCTCGGACTCGTTGTAGGCTCCCTTGACCAGCCGCACCCGAGAGCCGAGGGCGTTGAGGCGCTTCACGTCTCCCGGCGTTCGCCGCAGGTAGGATTGCAGGACCGTTCCCACGTTCCGGAAGCCCCTGCCCCAGAGGGCCTCGACGAGCTGGATGGTCTTCTCCGTGTAGTCGGTCGACTCCATGTCGAGACGGACGAAGATCTCCCCGTCATCGGTCGCCAACTCATTGGCCCGTCGCAGGATCCTCTCGAGGTTCGCGAGGCAGAAGTCCTCCTCGATGTCGAGGCCGAGCTGCGTCACTTTCACGGAGATGTTCGCGTCGATCCCATCCACCGCGATCCGTTCGACACTTCGGATCGCCATGTCGCACGCCGAGAGCGCTTCTTCCTTGGTAATGACCGCCTCGCCGAGGTGGTCGAGGCTGACGGGCAGCCCCGATTCGTTGAGCAGGCGAGAAACCGCAATCGCCTCGTCGAGCGTCTCCCCGGCAACGAACCGGTCCACCAGCCGCCGCGACAGCCTCGCCTCGGACACCGTTCGTCGCAGGGTCTGGTTATCACTCAAATAGAGAAGGCTCTGTCGCAGCATTCGTTGATCTTCGGGTCGGTATCGGGGTCAGAAGTCCTCGGATTGCTTCCGGGTGATGGTCTCTTCGAGGATCTCCTTGGCTCGTGCCAGCGGCATCGATTCGAGCCGTTGCCTTACTTCGGTCTCGGTTGCGCCACTGGCCAGATCGCCGGTCTCCAGATGTCCCATGATGGCGCTTCCGGTGCCGGACCATCGGACAAAGACGAGATAGGCCGCGTAGGGATCTCCTTCGCGGTCGGGGCGCTCCACCTCGATCGCCACGGTGTACGCCGAGCCATCCAGTGCCTCGAAACCGGGGGCCCGCCCATGCACTTCCGTGTACCCGCCGAGCGTCGTCTCATCGATGCCCTCGCGCGGGACCGGGTTCAGCCGATCTTCCATCCCTTGGAATTTCACGGCGGCAAACCTACCTCTGGTTGGTCCGAGGATCAACGGCGACCGCTCCAAAACCAGAGCTGTAGCCGGGAAAGAATTCCTACCCGACGGACACAATTTTCGCAGTCGCCCGACCGGGGCCGTCTCCGTCGCGTCCCCGGATTGAGAACGCTACCTTGCTCTCGGCTCAGGTCAACGCTCGCACCTTCTGGGCCGCAGGCCCTTCCTTCACAAAGCCAGGGAACCGATGCCGCCGCAACGGATGAAGGCTGCCCGATTCCACGAGAATGGGCCTCCCAAAGTGGTTCAGGTCGAAGAGATCGATACTCCACGGCCCAGTCCAGGCGAAGCGTTGATTCGGGTCGAGGCCGCCGCGTTCAATCACCTCGACCTATGGGTCCGGCGGGGGATTCCCATCGAGACGACGATGCCACACATCGGCGGCTCCGACTTCGCGGGCACCGTCGTCGACGTCGGGCAGGGGGTGGAGGATGTTGTTCCGGGTACGCGGGTGCTGGTCAATCCGGCCCTTTCCTGTGGTACCTGCCGCGATTGCGTCCGGGGGGAGGAATCACTGTGCGCGACGTTCCGCATCCTCGGAGAGCACACCGACGGGGGCTTCGCAGAATTCGCCGTTGCCCCCGCGGCCAACCTCTACCCGATCCCGGAGGATATCTCCGTCGACGTCGCGGCGGCGCTCCCAATTGCCTACCAGACTGCGTGGCGGGCCCTCGTTTCACGCGCGCGGGTGCGCCCTGGCGAAGACGTGCTCGTGATCGGCGCCTCCGGTGGAGCGGCGACGGCCGCGATCCAGATCGCCAAGCTCGCCGGCGCCCGTGTCTTCGCCGTCACGAGCGGCCCTCCAAACGTCGAGCGGGTGCGAGGACTCGGGGCGGACGTCGTCTATGACCGCGAGGAGGTGGATTTCTCTCGTGCGGTCTTCAACGATACCAGAAGCCGGGGCGTTGACATCGTCGTCGAGAACGTGGGTGAGCCTACCTGGAAGGGTAGCGTCCGTGCGCTGGCGCCGGGCGGTCGTCTCGTGACCTATGGAGCCACCGGCGGCCCCATAGTCGAGCTCGATCTGAGAAGGCTTTTCTGGCGCCAGATCGAGATCATTGGCACCACCATGGCGTCCCGGGGCGAATTCGAGGCCATGCTTCGGGTCGCCTGGACTGGTCGGCTGATGCCGATCATCGACGCGCGTTTTCCGCTCGATGATGCCCGTGCAGCCCACGAATATCTCGAGGCAGGCCGACAGTTCGGCAAGGTGCTCCTCATCCCCTGATCGTGCTCGCCGCCGTGGGTCGACCCTCGCAGTCCGCACGAAAAAAGCGCCGGATCAGAATCCGGCGCCTGGTACTTCGACTACAGAATACTCATTCTACTCGCTGTACTTCTGCAGCCCGTGGCCCCTTCGGGTCTTCGACGATGTCGAACTCGACCCGGTCGCCTTTTTTCAGCGAGCGGAAGCCATCCATCTCGATGGCGGAGTGGTGGACGAACACATCCTTGCCACCGTCGTCCGGACGAATGAAGCCGAAACCTTTGTCGTCCTTGAAGAATTCCACTACCCCGGTCTGACGAGTCATAGTTCCTCCGGAGGATGACGGGACCGCCAAAGAGGCCGCGACGGCGACCCGTCACCGTCGCCGAGGTCAGCGCGTGACGGCCGCCTTACGCAACAAGTATTCCGAGAAATCGTACTCTCCGAGTCGTCGGGTGCCCGGCTCGGTAGGACCTTTTCGGACCCCTTGCCGGTTCCGGTTTCTGGTACCTGGTAAACTGGTAACCGTCCGTTTGGCTCGGTCCGCTCGCCCCCAGCTTTCAGGCCTCCAACTCAGATCCTCCGCGCTACCGGCTCGCAGCTTGCCTGGACTCCGAGTCCCGTGCAATATCCCTGGACGCCGGCAGTTGCGCCGTCGACGACGAACCCCCAGGAAGCAGAACCATGGCTGAGACCGTCGCTCCATCCGCGGAAGATCAGGCAATCCTCGCCCGCGCCGATGTCAGTGCCTTACTCGACAGTGTGAGCGATGCCATGCGGATTGCTGACGGCGGCGTTCACGTGGTCGACGACGCCGCCTTGCGCGCGTCCGCGATCGACGAGCTGGTACGGGTGGGGGTGTTTGCCGAGGACGAGGATCTTCGAGACGCGGCGCGCTGGTTGGTTGGTGAGGTCGGGGCTGCGGTTGGAATCGCCCCCGCGTCGATCCACGAGCTCTACCTCGCGCGCGGCCAGGGGAAGGCCGGCGGGTTCACGGTCCCGGCCATGAACGTTCGGGCCGCCGCCTTCGACACCGGACGCGCCCTCTTCGCCGCCGCCCGCGAGTTGAACGTCGGCGCGCTCATCTGCGAGATAGCCCGTTCCGAAATCGGCTACACCGGCCAGCGGCCGGCCGAGTACGTTTGTGTCATGACCGCCGCGGCCGTCAAGGAGGGCTGGCGGGGGCCGCTCTTCGTCCAGGGCGATCACTTCCAGGTCAACGCGAAGAAGTACGGGGCCGATCCCGAACCCGAGCTTCGCGCCGTCCGCGACCTCATCCGTGAAGCGGTCCACGCCGGCTTCTACAACATCGACGTCGACACTTCGACTCTCGTCGATCTCTCCCGAAGCTCCCTGGCTGACCAGCAGAAGACGAACTCACGCCTCTCGGCCGAGCTCACGGCATTCATCCGTCGTCGCCAGCCCGAAGGCGTCACTATTTCGGTCGGCGGGGAGATCGGCGAAGTGGGCACGGAGAACTCAACGCCCGACGAGCTTCGTGCCTACATGGAAGGCTACGAACGGGCGCTCGCAGTGATCGCGGCTGAGCGCGATCTCGACCTGGCGGGGATTTCCAAAATTTCCGTCCAATCAGGCACGTCCCACGGCGGCGTGGTACTCCCCGACGGATCGATCGCCGACGTCGCGATCGATTTCGAGACCCTCCGCGTGCTCTCCATGCTCGCGCGCGATGAGTACGGCCTCGCCGGCGCCGTTCAGCATGGTGCGTCGACGCTCCCTTCCTCCGCCTTCGGCACGTTCCCGGACGTCGAAACCGCAGAGATCCACCTCGCGACCAACTTCCAGAATATCCTGTACGAACATTCCGCGCTGCCCGCGCACCTTCGCGATCGGATGTATGAGCACTGTCGATCCAGTTTCGCCGCCGAGCGTAGATCGACGGACACCGAGGAGCAGTTCATCTACAAGACCCGCAAGAAGGCACTCGGTGCTTTCAAACGGGAGCTCTGGGACTTGCCGGAGGACAACCGCGCCCGAATCCGTGACGGACTCCGCGAGCAGTTCGCCTTCCTGTTCCGCCAGCTTCGGGTCGAGAAGACCCGCGACATCGTCGAACGCTTCGTCACCGTCCCTTCCAGCGGGCGGGCGGGGCCGACGTCCATGCGGATCGAAGCTGCAGCCGACGACTGGGACCTCTCCGACTGACCGGGTTGCCGGATTCCAGTTGCCAGATACCAGGTGCCAGATACCCAGTTACCAGCAAAGCAGCTACAACCGCAACCGGCCCGAACCGTGCTCGCAGACAAGTCCGTTCTCGACGCCGATGGTGTTCCACTCGACGTCCCGTAGAGGGGAGGGGAACGGATTGTGCGCACCGGCGCCGGTGTGAAAACGAACGTACCGCGCCGCGCCTCCGTCGACCTTGGGACAACCGTCCCTCGCAGCGCCACCTTGCACGACGAGAGTGTGAACGCCAACAACGGTCTCGCCGACCCGGTTAGGATTCGCGAGAACAAGCTTTCGCTCGTTGAGCGTCTGGCGGACGATCTCGCTCACGAGATCAAGAACCCGCTGCACTCAATGGTGATCAATCTCGAGGTGTTGCGCCGTCGTCTGACGCGTCTCGAGGAGGGGTCCGGCGAGGATCTCCTGCGCTATGCCGGCGTTCTCAGCTCCGAGCTTGATCGGGTCAACCGCCGCGTCGAGCTCCTGCTGCGCATGGTTCGCCCGCACCGCGATTCGGACGATCCGGCGACCCTCAGCGACGTCATCGAGGAGCTGCGCGAGCTCGCCGACCTCGAATGCGGTCGGCACGAGGTCACGTGTTGCCTCGATCCGCCGAGCTTCCTCGTGCGAGCGCAACTGCCCCGAGCTGCTGCGAGGCAGATGATCCTCAGCCTCATCCTGGATACGCTGGACACGATTCCTTCGGGCGGAACGTTGAAGGTGACCAGCGAGCTGCTCGCCGATTCGGTGCAGGTGAGGTTCCGGGGTCTCGAGCCCGATGGACGTCCCGTTGCGGTGAACACCACCGACGAACGCCAGAGCTACCTCGAGGTCGCACGGGCGCTCGCCGAACGGCTGGGTGGGACGCTGCGTCTCGAAACCTCTCCGGGGTCCGATTCGTCGAGCGCTTCCGGCGGTGGCGGGGGGTACGTCCTCGATATCCCGAGGGGCGACATCGGAACCGCAGCCCCGGGAACCCCGGACGCGGTGATCGGGTAGCCAACGTTTGGCGGGATCCGGTGGCTGGACTGCCTGCCCACCGGTCTCCCAGGCCCGCTCGGGCCTTCTGGATCCAGTTCAATCGGTAGGGTGGGGATGTCAGCCAAGATTCTCATCGCCGACGACGAACGCCACATCGCCGAGGGCCTCCAGATGCTCCTCGCCGACGATGGCTTCGAAGTCGACGTTGCCACTGATGGTCAGGCGGCCTGGGAGTTGGTCGAGCAGGGCGGCTACGCCCTCGTCTTGGCCGATCTTCGGATGCCTGAGGTCGATGGGCTCGAGCTCTTCTCGCGGATGCGCGAGGCAGGGGTGGTCAGTGAAATCATCATCATCACCGGGAAGGGTTCGGTAGACACGGCGAAGGAGGCGATGCGTGAAGGGGCGTACGATTATCTCGAGAAGCCCCTGAAGATTGATCGCCTGAAGGAGCTGATCCCGAAGGCGGTGGAGAAGTTCGAGGTAAGGGAGGCCAACCGACAGCTGGAGGAGCGGCTGAAGGGGTTGACGCGCTTCGGCGACCTGATCGGACAGTCCGACGAGATGCGGGAGATCTACACGATGGTGGAAGCAGCTGCGCCCACCAACGCAAGCATCCTCATCGTCGGCGAAAGCGGGACCGGGAAGGAGCTGGTGGCCCGAGCCATCCACGACAAATCCAACCGGAAGAAGGGCCCGTTCATCGCCATCAACTGCGCCGCCTTTCCTCGCGAGATCCTCGAGAACGAGCTGTTCGGGCACGAGAAGGGAGCGTTCACGGGGGCCCTCAACGAGAAGCCGGGCTGCTTCGAGCTGGCCGACACCGGCACGCTCTTCCTCGACGAGGTTGCCGAGATGGAGCCCGACATCCAGGTCAAGTTGCTGCGCGCCCTGGAGGAGCGGTCTTTCCGCCGACTCGGCGGTAAGAAGGAGATCCAGGTCGATATCCGCGTCGTTTCCGCGACCAACAAGAATGTGCAGAAGGCGGTCGGGAAGGGCGAGCTGCGCGAGGACCTGTACCACAGGCTCGCGGTCATTCCGCTTTTCCTTCCACCTCTCCGCGATCGCCGAGGCGATGTGAGGCTTCTGGCCGAATCGTTCCTTCGCCGCTTCGCAGAAGAGAATGCGAAGGATGTCGAGTGCTTCACACCGGCAGCGCTCGAGTTCATCAACGAATACCGTTGGCCCGGCAACGTTCGGGAGCTCAAGAACGCGATCGAGCGGGCTTTGATCCTTGCCCGAGGCAACGAGATCAGCCTTAGTGATCTGCGGGCTCATGAGCTCATCACCAGCGAGGATCGCGAGATTCGGATCCCAGTAGGGACCACTCTCGAGCAGGCGGACCGCACGCTCATTCTCAAGACCTTCTCGTTCGTCAACGGCGATCACCAGAAAGCCGCCTCCCTTCTCGGTATGGACGAGGACAAGCTTCGGACGGAGCTCACCGCGTTCCTTTCGGCGGAAGCAACGGCTCCTGGGTGAGAACCTGGCCTTGCCTCCGGAACGTTCCGGCCGGGGCGGATCGGCTCTCGGAGCTTGACCGCTCGTCGCGTGCACCGCACTCCTCCACGAAGGCGGAGGGCATCCGTGGACGGGGCCGGGCAGCGCGAAAGTCCCGACTTCTTCGGGTGCGGTAGAAGGCCCGTCCCTGGCATACCACTTGCGCCTTCCCGACGCCGACAGAGCTCCCTCCGGAGCCGGGTCCGCGGCGGTTCGGGCGCAAGCGTCCTCTTCATCATGGTCACCGCCGGGCTCACGGGACCGACCAACGAACAGGCCCTTCGCGGGGAGGCTGACGCGTTCCTGGGCAAGCCGATCGATCTGTTCGATCTCAGCCGCGTTCTCCGCTCGTCTGGCCACTCGTCCGACGGAGGTCCATTCCTGAATGCAACCCGGCGAAAGGATTTCGCTCATGCGAGACCATGACGACCTGCCGTACATCGTGATCGAACGGCGCAGCGTCGGCTTCGGCCCCTTTCTCTGGGGCGTCGTGATCGGCGCGGTCGCCGGTGTCCTCCTCGCCCCGCGCGCCGGTGCGGAAATGCAGGACGATATCCGCGAACGCGTGCGGCGTGCCCGTTCCGCGGCGGAAGACGGCATCGATACGGCGCGGACCACCGTCACCCGCACACGGGAGCGCGTCGAGGATCAGATCGACACCATGCGCCGCCGCTTCAGCGACGTTCGCGCGCAGGTCGACGAGCGTAGCGACCAGGCCCGCGACGCGATTGGTCAGGGTCGTCGGATGGCCCAGGACGCACGCGAGGAGATCGAGCGACGGGTGAGCGACGCACGCGAATCGCAGCGGAAGAGCTCGTCCGCCACGCCCGACGCCGAACTTGCGATCGACCCGACCGCACGGCCCGGAATCGACGTGGTCGTCACCGACCCCGCCGAGGATCGGACCGAGGGGCGGCCCGACGTCGCTTGAACCTACGACCGCCGTCTCCCCAGGTCGTCTCGCTCGATGTACTCATGGCCGCGCAGCATGGCTCGGCGTTTCCTGCCTAGCGCGGGCCCCCGACCCCTCCTCAAGGCGGCGGGCGGAGCCGTCCGGCGGACCCTCCGAAGTACGGGTGACTTCGCGGCTCGCGTCTGGCACAGGGCCGGGGATGACGACATCTTCTTCCTCGCCGGTGGAATCTCCTTCAACCTTCTCCTCGCGGCGATCCCTTTCCTGCTGCTCCTCATCGCTGTGTTCGGCTATGTGTTGAAGGCGAGGATCGCCGACCCGGAAGCTGCTGCGGTCGAGTACGTGTTGCGCGTCCTGCCGAGCTCTCCGGAGGTCATTGGGTACACTCGCCAGGTGGTGGGGCAGGTGGTCGGACAACGGACCGGCGTCGGCGTCGTCGGCATTCTGCTTCTCATCTGGGTCTCGACGCGCCTGATCGGGTCGCTACGCAGCGCGCTACGGGCGGTCTTCGACATACGCGAGGATCGCGGCATCGTCGCCGGGAAGATCTTCGACGCGAAGATGGTAGTGGTCGCCGGCACGCTATTCGTGGCGAACACCGCGATCACCGTGGCCCTCGAGGCGGTGCAGACCTACGGCATGGAGATGCTCGGGCTCACCCGGAGCGGCGAGGTCATCGCTATCCAGGCAGCCTACGCTCAGATCCTCGCGTACGGTTTCATCTTCCTGATGTTTGTGCTGATCTATCGATACCTGCCTGCACGCAGAATACCCTGGAGAATCGCTTTGATCGCCGCTACCTTTACTGGCGTGGCGTTCGAGGTGCTGAAGAGTGTCTTCGCCTGGTACGTGGCCAACCTCGCGAACCTCAGTCCCTACGGTACCCTGGCGACCCTTATCCTGCTCGTCTTCTGGATCTATTATTCGGCCGTGGTGTTCGTATTGGGGGGAGTCGTTGGGCAGGTGTACGAGCTACACCTGCTCCGTCGACATCAAAGAGAACTCCTGGATTGACCCGTATGAAGCTCCGCCTATCCCTTCTAATCGTCGCCCTCCTGCTGGGCCCCGGTGCACTCGCGGCTCAGGTCGTCCCCGGGTCGCCCCTCGCGCTGGCTCACGGGGTCGCGCGCGAGGGGGCTGCCCGCTACCGTGACCCGCCGGTCAATGTCGACGGACGCTACGTCGTCATCTCGCTGGACGAGCACATGCTCCACCTCATGGAGGACGAGCGAGTGATCTGGTCCGCGGTCGTCGGGACGGGGACGGGCACGCGCCTCGAGGGAGCCGGCCAGAAGTGGGACTTTTCCACGCCCCGCGGCATGTTCCGAATTCAGCTCAAGGAGAAGGACCCGGTCTGGCGTGTGCCCGATTGGGCGTTCATCGAGCGAGGTGAGGAGATCCCGCCACTGGAAGACCCCCGCCGGCGCGAGCCCGGGATGCTAGGAACGACCGCGATCTATCTCGAAGAGGACATCGCAGTCCACGGCACGAACAACCCCGAGCTCCTCGGTCAGCCCGTGTCACATGGCTGCATTCGGATGACGAACGAGGCCGTCCGCAGGCTCTACCACGAGGTGGAGATCGGGACGCCCGTGATTATCTATTGAGGGGTTACTGGTTACCCGTTGCCGGTTCCCGGTAACGACTGGCAACTGGCAACCGGTAACCTGGCAGCCTCCCGTGCAAACCGCCGCCACCAAGCTCATCGTCTCGAACCGCAAAGCCCGCCACGAGTACCAGGTCCTCGATACCTGGGAGGCCGGGCTAGTACTCCTGGGGACGGAGGTGAAATCGCTCCGGCAGGGGAAGGCGAACTTACAGGACGCCTTCGCCCGGTTCGACCGGGGGGAACTCTGGCTGCACAACCTGCACATCTCACCCTACGAGCAGGGGAATCAGTTCAACCACGATCCGTTGCGTCCGCGAAAGTTGCTGCTGAATCGGCGGGAGCTCCGGAAGCTAGTGGGGCAGGTCGAACAGAAAGGGCTTACGCTGGTACCCCTCGACCTGCACTTCCGGCGAGGGGTCGCCAAGGTCAACCTGGCGCTCGCCAGAGGGAAGAAACTTCACGACAAGCGCGAGGACGTGAAGCGGCGGGATGCGGAGCGGGAAATCGCTCGTGGGTATAAGAATGATTAGGATCGCGACGTTCCTCGCGGCTGGTGCGCTCACTATCTCCTTTGCGGGGGCGGCCTGCGGGCAGAGCGGAGTCCCGTTGGTCGTGATCGATGCGGGGCACGGCGGAGTCGATCCCGGTGCGCGCGGACCAAGCGGTACAGCGGAGAAAACGGTGGCCCTCCAGATCGCTCGCCAACTGGCCGCCGCATTGGAGGCAGACGAAGCTTTCGATGTTCGCCTCACGCGAGTTGATGATGTTCTCGTCCCTCTTTCAAACCGAACCGTTCTCGCGAACCAATGGCGCGACGAAGCGGGCGAGACGCGCCCCGCGCTCTTCCTTTCGATCCACGCGAATGCGCATCGATCCTCGCGTGTGAGCGGTTTCGAGACCTACTTCCTATCCGAGGCCAACACGCAGGACGCCCGGCGGGTGGCGGACTTCGAGAACTCGGCCCGACGCTTCGAGGACACCGAACCCAGCGATGACTCCCTCGGCTTCATCCTCAACGACCTGCGGCAGAACCTCTACCTCCACGAATCCAGCGAGGGGGCTACGCTCTTCCAGGAGCGTCTCGCAGGCGTCCACGGCGGTCCGAATCGAGGTGTGAAGCAGGCTGGTTTCGTCGTACTCGACGGCGCCTTCATGCCTGCCGTGTTGGTCGAGCTCGGGTTCATCACCAACCCGGAGGAGGAGGCGATGCTGCGCTCTCCGGAGCAGCAAAGCCGACTGGTCGGGCAGCTCGCGGCTGCCGTTCGAGACTTCTTCGTACGCCCTTCGGTTCGCGGGATCGCGAGCGAACCATAGATCTGCCGTCTGGACGGCCTCGTCCGACATTCTCTAGGGGTGTGGACCTCGTCGTCCCGGCGCCGTGTACTCACGCCATGCACAGCGGACTCCCCGCCCAGGACGCGATCGACGCTCGCGCTATTCGAACCCGTCCCGTCGCGATCGTAGCCCTCGATCGACCCGACGCCCGAGCGGCCTTCGACCTGGTAGAGCGACTGCCTGACGCGACCTTCTTCAAGGTCGGCCTACAGCTCTTTACCGCGGAAGGACCTGACGTCGTCCGGCGCTTGAAGGGCGACGGGATGCGCGTTTTCCTCGACCTCAAGCTCCACGACATCCCGAACACCGTAGCCGGAGCGGTGCGATCCGCGACGGAACTCGGTGCCGACATCGTGAGCCTCCATGCCGCCGGTGGCGCTGCCATGCTCGAGGCCGCTGCCGACGCTGTTGCTGGTGTCGCGGACCCGCCTCTCCTTTTCGCCGTGACTGTGCTGACCTCCCTGAACCCAACGGATCTCTCCGCGACCTGGGGCCGTTCCTCGCTCTCGCTCCGTGACGAGGCTGCCCGCCTCGCCCGCTTCGCCGCCAACCATGGATGTGACGGTGTCGTCGCGTCCGTCCATGAAGCCGATCCAATCAGACGGGCGACCCGAGCCGATTTCCCGATCCTTGCCCCCGGTATTCGCCTCCCGGGAGATCAAACCGACGATCAGGTCCGCGTCGCTACGCCAGCCGATGCAGCGCGGCTCGGTATCGACTTCATTGTCGTGGGCAGGTCCGTCACGGCTGGCGCGGATCCGGCGGCAGCATACCAGCGGATCGCTAGGGTGCTCGCGGCCGACGAGGGATCCGAAAATGGGTAGTCGCCGTCGGGTGCTGCTCCTCGTCGGAGTCCTGCTCGTCGCGCCGGATGGACCGGCTCTCGCCCAGGACCGCATTCCCGCCCTGGAGAACTTCGTCGAACAGGTCGCGGGGCTGTGGGCCGAAGCCGATGTCGGAGCGCTCGTCGCACTCATCTCGGAGGACGACCCGATCGTGCTCGATGCGGGCAACGGAACCCAGAGCGCCAACAGCCGTCACGCCGCAGCCGCACTACGCGCCCTGTTCGCCGAGCATGAGACGATCGATGCGCGGACCCTCGCAGTGAGCATGGCCAGCACCACCCCGTTACGCGGGTTCGGCGAAATCGCGTGGACATTTCGGGCCCGCGGAGCTCCTGGCGAACAGTCACGCTCGGTCTACGTAGCTGCGTTGCAGGAGGACGGCAGCTGGCGGATTACGGAGTTGCGGCTTCTTCGGTGAAAGGTTGCCAGGTTAGCAGATGCCGGTACCTGGTAAACCGATATTGGCAACTGTCCCCCGGTTGCCAATATCCTTGACGATTCCCCGCACTCCGCGTACGATACGCCGTCGCCCCGCCCCTGCTCGAGGATGGCGGGGCGATTTTATCTTCCGTTCGTTCCACAACTCGCGCTCTATAGGGGAGACGCTCAGATGCCGAGGAACTTCGGAGACGAAGGGCAGGTCGGGATCCCTCGATGAGATCCCGCGAGCAGTCGATGTCGACGATGCACTCTCCCATCGTACCCCTCGCTCGGACGGCGCTCGATCGAGCTGCGACCGATATCGGACTCCTCTATCGCCGCTGTTCCTGATGTCGCTCCACCTCTTCAATACACTCACCCGCCGGCGTGAAGAGTTCGTCCCGCTCGACGAGGGCAGGGTCGGTATGTACTGCTGTGGGCCCACGACCTACGCGGACCCGCACATCGGCAACATGCGAACGTTCTTCTTCGCCGATCTGCTCCACCGGTACCTCGAGCTCCGAGGCTTCGACGTCAAGTTCGTGATGAACCTCACGGACGTCGATGACAAGACGATCCGCGGTGCGATTCGCGACGGGATTGCCCTGGGCGAGTATACCGAGCCGTTCGCCACCCGCCTCTTCGAGAACTTCGCGAGGCTCGGGATCGAAGGGGCCGACGAATACCCTCGGGCAACTGATTACATTGCGCAGATGATCGCGCTCATCGACCGCCTGATCGAGGGTGGCTTGGCTTACCAGGCGGCGGATGGCTCGGTCTACTTCGACATCTCCGAGTACCCGGGCTACGGGAAACTCTCGAAGACCGATCCCACCCGGGCCCGCCGTGGTGCCCGAGTCGCGGCTGATGAGTACGACAAGGGTGACGTGCGCGATTTCGCCCTGTGGAAGGCCGCCAAACCAGAAGACGCCAAGGTCGGCGCCGTCTGGGAGACCCCGTGGGGATCCGGCCGGCCCGGCTGGCATATCGAGTGCTCCGCCATGAGCATGAGCGAGCTCGGCGAAACCTTCGACATCCATTGCGGCGGCGTCGATCTCATCTTCCCCCACCACGAAGACGAGATCGCCCAATCGGAGGGTGCGACAGCTAAGCCTTTCGCCCGCTACTGGCTACACGGTGAGTTCCTGCAGCTGCAGGGCGAGAAGATGGCCAAGTCCACCGGCAACCTCTTCACTCTCGAGGACCTCCTCGAGCGCGGTGTCAAGGCCTCGTCCATTCGTCACACGTTCCTCACCGCTCACTATCGAAGCAAACTCAACTTCACCTGGCAGGCCCTCGACGCTTCCGCCGAAGCCGTCCGCCGACTCCGCGCGTGCTACGTCCGCCTCCGCGAACACCCCACGAGCCGACACGCTCGCGCCGACGACACACCCCGCCTCCACGAAGTCGCCGCTCGCTCGCTCGCAGCCTTTACCCGCGCCATGGACGACGACCTCAATACCAGCGTCGCCCTGTCCGCTCTCTTCGAGCTCGTCACCGAGACCAACGCCCGGCTCGACGACCTCTGCACCATCGGCATCACCGAAGCCGAAGCCGAAGCCGCCCGTTCCGCCTTCGACCGTATCGACGGCGTCTTCGGGCTCCTCGCTCTCGCCGAGCGCGAGCAGGATGACCCCGTCGACCAGCAGAGGCTCGCCGCCTGGGTCGAGCAACGCCTCGTGGAACGTGCCGACGCCCGTAGCGCTCGCGACTTCACACGGGCCGATCGTATCCGCGACGAGCTCGCCACACGGGGCGTCGTCGTCGAGGATACGCCTACCGGTCCGCGTTGGTCCGTTCAGCCTTGACATCGGCTGTTTTTGTACTTATTTTGCGAGTCTTGCCCACGCTGGCGTAGCTCAACTGGCAGAGCAGCCGCCTTGTAAGCGGCAGGTTGGGGGTTCAAGTCCCTTCGCCAGCTCTCGCCCGGGGAACGGGCCGGGGCGATGCCTCGGGCGCGCGCCCTTCGAATCGCCAGCGGCTGTCCGGATCTTGCAGGCGTACGGCCGCTCACTCCCCGAACGGAAGGGCTGGTCGGTGGGCGGAAAGAGGGGCCTCGATGAAGAGCGGGGCAAGTGGGGACTGCTCCGCGCGGCGGGCGGAACCATCAGGCTCCAGTAGCCAGACCAAGAGTGGCACGGCCACATCGGAGCGCGGGTGTAGCTCAGTTGGTAGAGCATCAGCCTTCCAAGCTGAGGGTCGCGAGTTCGAGTCTCGTCGCCCGCTCCATTTCGACTCCTGCGAGGCCTCGCTTGCCGCGCAGGGGGTTTTGTCTATCGAACGTACACACTCCCATCGGGGACTGAAGAGCGAGTCATGGCCAAGGCTAAGTTTGAGCGAACGAAGCCACACGTGAATGTGGGGACGATCG
>WHSP01000077.1 GCA_009380025.1 Gemmatimonas sp.
CCGTCCTCGGGCTTCTCCCATTCAATCCGCCCGTCCGCTGACTGCCACGCGCACACACTGTGCGTATTCCGGCTGATTCCGTCCACTGATTCCGCAGCAAGCCTTCCACGGATTCCGGGTATGCCGGCTCGCTGTGACCGATGATGAATTGGCCGCTAAGGCCGCGATAGGCTTGGCACGTGGAGTGCATTTCACGTAGCCGTTCATCTGGCGTAACAATGGCGAATCGCCGGGCCCGTGCCGGTAGCACACCCTGACGTGCGGCCTGCCGCCATGAGGTGCGCAGGCCGTGGTTCGCGGCGGTGATACTCTCGGTCCGGGCAATCGTGAGCGCACGACGGTGCACCGCCGGGCGCGAAAAACCGAAGAGGCCGACGTTGCTATGATGACTCGCCGAATCGGAGCTGAGGCCAGCTCGGGCCTCATGGTTGCCAACTGGCGACTGCCCATTGGGCCATACGGGAGGTAGGGGATGTTGAAGTCGCCACTCCTATGCCGATGGCTTGTCCGGTCTGACCCGTCGTTAATCAGGTTCCCAGGAGGAACACCTGGGACCGAGAGTGTGCTGGATTCGTACAAGCTCCAAGGTAGGTGAACTATGATGACCGCAGGAAGAATCGCCATCGTGCTGAGTGGGCTGCTGTGGATCGCCTGCTCGGACTCCTCGGTCAACGAGCCGCGAGCCGCAGACGAACGTCTGGACGAGAATCGAATTGGTGAAATCGTCAGTAAACAAATCCTTCCGCTGATAGGATCTTTCAGTGATCCCGAGCCAGACAAGTCTGTCGGGATCCTCGTCGGCGTAACGTATAACGGCAATCGGTACTACTATAACTATGGGCAGGTCGGTCTGCAGAGCCGCGACAGTGTCCTTACCAAGGATATCGTGTTTTTCATCGGCTCGAACACCAAGGTCTTTACAGGAACCCTGCTGGCATTGGTGGATTCAGCGACGCGCAATCGCGTCACCCCCGCAACGCCTGTCGCAAGCCTTCTTCCGACGAATGTCAAAATCAACCAACCGCACGGCGAAATTCTCCTGTGGCACCTGGCCACCCACAGCGCGGGATATCCGGACGGGGTCTGCCCCCAGCCGCCGGTGTTCGGCAACTACCCGTTCACATCGATGACGCACTTCCTGACGGACTTCAGACCGCCCTATGAGCCCGGCAAACACTGGGTCTACAGCAATCAGGGCTTCGCCCTCCTAGGCGTTTTGCTGTCCCAAGCCTATACTACCGCCGGCACCAGCTCGGATTGGGAGGCCTCCTATTGGAACTGGCCCACGCTAGTCAGCAAAATCCCCGAGCAACTCGGAATGCCGAGCACACAGGTCGACTACACCACCGTGTCCGCCCGGGCGGCGGAGGGCTATGCCTATTCCGACGACGACGGCTCCCCAGCCTATACGGCCGTCGATCCGCCCGATTGGGGACTGAAGTCGGCGGGCCTCCCCGCTGGGGCGATCTCATCGACGCTCGAGGACATGCTGACGTTCCTGGAGGCTTCGATCAGCCCGCCGGAAGGTGCGCTCGGCGCGGCGATGGCCGAGACCCAGCGGGTTTATCCCGGATCCGAGGGCCTCTCCATGGGCTTCGGCTGGCAATTGTCGAATGGCTACCTCGACAAGAACGGAGGCCTCGGAGGCTATCAGTCCTACTTGGCCTTTGACCCAGATAGCAAGATCGGTGTTTTCCTGTTCGGCAATACGAGTGGGGGCACTGCAGGGGGCGCTCTCACGCAAACAGGCCGTCGCTTGCTCGGTGCGCTGCGCGACAGACCGGCAAATCCCTCGAACTTCCCGTCCCCGTCAACGATTCCCCAGTGCCCGTCGTAGGATCGCCCTCCTCGCATCGGGTCGACCCGCTCGGTGTTCAGCGGGCGCGCGGCCGTGCCCCAGGCTCGCCATCGTCCAGGCGGGAGGGAAATGCCCGATGCACCCGCTCGCCCAGTGCTAGCACCGCCGACCGCGCCTGGTCGCGGCTGGTGTCCGAGGCCAGACGGGCTACGACCGAGAAGCTATGTGCTTGGGGGTGATCCAGGTCTGATGGCTCCGTCACCATCGCCGGCACCCATATCTCGGCAGCGCCCGAAAGGCCGGGGAAGTCGCGTGGCATCACACCGATCACCTCGAACGATCTCTCGTCGAGTCTCACTATCCGCCCGGGACTTGTGAACCGCGAGATCCGAGAAGACTCGCTGCTCCTCCCGAAACATCTCGAACTTCGGATAGGACCAGGGATAGTCGTCGCGAGGCGGCCCACCCAAGAAGCTCGGCGTCGTGAGCGTTGCCGACATCAACCGCTCGGGCTCCTCGAACGGCAGCGGGCGCAGGAGGAGAGCGTGCAGGATGCTGAACACGGCCGTGTTCGCACCGACCCCCAGTGCGAGCGTCAGCACCGCGGCGATCGTAAAGCCGGGGCTTCGCCGAAGGACCCTCACGGCATATAGCACGTCGCGGACAAAATCCTCCAGCCATCGCGTCCCGCGCGCATCCCTGCTCGCCTCCTTCGCGCCGTCCAATCCCCCGAAAGCGGAGGCGCGCCCGCCGGTTTGCCTCTTGACGGCTGAGACCGGAACTCAGGTACTTCTCTGCTTCGCGCTCCAGATGGAAGCGCAGCTCTTCCTCCAGGTCTCGCTCCATTTCCGCACGCCGGAAGATCCCTCTGAGGCGATAGCGGAGGTCGCTCAGCCATTCTCTCAGCAGGAACGCACGCTCGGATGGATCCGGCGTGCGCTGGCGTAGACGGTGTGAACGCACGCTGACCTCCGTGAGCCCGCCACCTGAGAACTAGAGGATCCGAGGGGACTCCGAGCAGTGCCGGCGCCGCAGGTCTTGCACAGATAACCCAAGGAGTGGTACATTAACTCTCCATGAGGACGGAATGATCGTCAGCTTTCGAGACGAGTGGCTGCGTGCGTTCTTTGTGGACGATATCCGATCGAAGCACATTCCGGCCGATCTCGAGAGCCGCCTGTTCCGCAAACTCCAGATCATCGACGACGCCACGACCGATCAAGATCTGCGCGTGCCGCCCGGCAACCACTTCGAGAAGCTGCGCGGCAGTCTAGTGGGGTTCCACTCGATCCGCGTCAACAAGCAGTGGCGGCTGATCTTCCAGTGGAACGGCAAGAAAGGTGAAGCGTCGGGCATCTATCTCGATGACCATAGCTACAGATGAGATGATCCATGCTTACGACCAAACGCAAGCCGGCGACGGTAGGAGAGATTCTCGTTGAGGAGTTCATGCGACCCATGGGGCTCACGCAGGCCGCGCTTGCCGGGGCTATGGGTGTGCAGCGCAAGCACGTCAACGAGTTGTGTAAGGACCGTCGTAAGGTGACCGCGCCCACGGCGCTCATTCTTGCGCGTGTGTTCGGCAACAGCCCGGACTTCTGGCTGAACGTGCAGCGCCGCACCGACCTATGGGAGGCGCTGAACACCCCGAGGGAGCGGGAACGTATCGAACGAGCGAAGCCCATTCAGAGTGCCGCGTAATGGCTCCAACCCGCCGGCACACACTCGAGTTGTCGTGCACCTCCTGCCTTGGCCACGCCGAAGGACCGCCAGATCACGCCTCCGGAGCCCTCCGTTCGACTGCGGACCCTTCCTTCTACATTTACATCACGTGCAGGCAGAACAACGCTGCGCCTGACGATCCTGACAGGCGCCGTTCGCCAAGAACGGCCGCGAGATCGCGTTATTCAGCCCGGAGCGCATGTATCGGGTCCGTCCGCGCCGCTCGACGCGCGGGTAGCCAGGCCGCGAGAAGCGCGACAGCAAGTAGCGCCGCCGAGACGCCGGCGATCGTCGACGGGTCCGTCGGGCTCACTTCATAAAGCAGGCTCTCTAGAAAGCGCGTGAGTGCGAACGCGCACGCGATGCCGATCCCGATCCCTAGAGCGACGATCCGGATCGACTGGCGAATCACCAGCCGCGCACCATCGCGAGGGCGGGCGCCGAGCGCGATTCGTATGCCGATCTCACGCGTACGCTGGCCGACCGTATAGGAGATGAGGCCGTAGATGCCCACGGCAGCGAGCAAGAGCGCGAGCGTCGAGAAGACGGCCACGAGCCATGTGAGCAGGCGCGAGCGCGCCGTCGAGGTTTCAACGACCTGTTCCATCGTGCGGAACTCGCCAAGCGGTAGATTCGGATCGAGCGTACTGATCTCGCGGCGCACAGCCGACGTTAACGGGGCCGGCTCTCCTGCGGTCCGCAACACGACGGTCATGTCGCGCTCTGCCGATCCGTCTCCTCCCACAAAATGGAACTGCTGGTGCGGGAGGTACATCTCGGGTCGTGACTCCACGGCGAGGCTACCCTGCCGGACGTCGCGCACGATGCCTACGATCGTCGCAACGCCGGGTTCAGGGCCGAGCCGGATCCGCTGGCCGATGGGGTCCTCACCCGGCCAGTATCGCTCGGCCATCGTCTGGTTGATCACGACCACGCCGGGCGAGCGTGTGTCATCTCGTTCCGTGATCCCGCGGCCGCGCACGAGTGTGATCCCAAGCGCGAAGAGGTAGCCCGGTGTTATGACTTGCCCGTCTGCGTTCGGTGAGCGTTCATCGTCGAGCTCTGGCCGTCCCTCGATCTGGAACCCGAGGTCTCCTGCCTCGCTCGCGAGTGGGAGTCGGGCGACAGCGCCGCTCTCGACCGCGCCCGGAAGAGCGGCCACACGCCGGCGGACGTTGCTGTAGAAAGCACGCACACTCTCGTCGCTTTCATATTCTGCGGGCGGAAGCGAAAGGTCGACCGTGAGGATGTTCTCGGTCCGGTAACCTGGGTCGACAGCCATCAGCCGAGCGAAGCTGCGGACGAGGAGTCCCGCCCCGACGAGCAGGACGAGGGCGAACGCCAGCTCGACCACGACGAGCACGCCCCGGACGCTGCCGCCCCGCCTATCCGCGGTCGCGCCTCGCCCCTCCTGGCGCAGCACATCGTAGGCGCGGTCGTACGAAACCCGAAACAGCGCGACGAGCCCGATCGCGAGCGCGGTTACGAGCGACATACCCAATGCGAAGGCAAGCACACGGAGGTCTACGGTGACGGCGTCGATACGCGGGAAATCATCGGGCGCCAGTGGGATGAACAGCCTCGTGCCCCAAAACGCGACCAGGATGCCGAGCCCGCCGCCGCCGAGGCCGAGCAGGACCGTCTCCGTCAGGACCTGGCGCGCTAGGCGCCCGCGGCCCGCACCGAGCGCGGCCCGGACCGCGAACTCGCGTTGCCGCGTCTCCACGCGAGCGAGCAACAGATTGCTGAGGTTCGCGCAGGCGATGAGCAAGACGAAGCCGACCGCACCGAGGAGCACGAGAAGCGCCGGACGCGTCGGTCCGAGCACATCCTCGCCGAGCGGGACCGCCGTCGCGCTGAAACGCATATCGGCTGGATAGGCATCCGGGTAGTCGTCGGTAAAGGAAGCCGCGAGCGCTCGTAGTTCCTCGGCAGCCCGCGCCGGCTCAACGCCCGGCTCGAGCCGCGCAACGGCACGCACGAAGCGGCTGTCGCGGTTCGGGACCGTTCTGGGCTGAATGCCGAACGGGACGTACAGATCGGTCATCTCACCGGTCGCGAAGTCTTCCGGGAGCCGAAAACCCGCCGGCATGACGCCGATCACCCGCAGGGTCTGGCCGTCGGCTTGCAGCTCACGGCCGATCACGTCCGGCGAGCCGCCAAATCGTCGTTGCCACAGTCCGTAGCTTAGGACGACCAGGTCGCTGAACGGCCGCTGTTCCTCCGCCGTGAACACCCGGCCTACATGTGGCTCACTGAGCAACGGAAGCACGTCGGACGTTACAAAACCGTTCCGTACCCGTTCGGGCTCACCGTCGCCGGTCAGATTCATCATGCCGAAGCCATAGGCGCCGACGGCCTCGAACGCACCCACCTGCTCGCGGTAGTCGAAGAACTCATCCGGCGATACCATCCCTCGGGTCTCGCCCTCCCAGCGGTTCTTCACACTGACCAGCCGATCCGGTGCCGCGTACGGCAGCGGTCGCAACAGCACCGCATCCACAATGCTGAACACGGCCGTGTTCGCGCCGATGCCGATCCCCAGAGTGATCACCGCGATCGCCGTGAAGCCTGGATTCCGGCGCAGCGTTCGCATCGCGTAGCGCAGATTCTGAACGAATGTGTCCATCAGTCGCTCCCCTCTTTGGCTTGGACCATGCGGCGTGTACGCGGTGAGCGACTCGGCCGACCTTCCCCCGCAGCGGAGAGTCCCGCCCGTGAGCACGCGCCACCATTCCCCGATGACCGTGATGCACAGATCAACCAGCAGAGAGATCGCGAACAGTGCATAAGCGCGCAGTCCGCGGCGGCGGGCGCTACGGCTGGCATCCCGGAAGACCGCCTCCATCTCCGCGCCGGCTTCCTGCCTGAACGAGCGCGGCAGCAGCCGCAGGCATCGCCGATACCAGCGCACACTCACGACTTCCCAACCGTCACGGCGTGCCCTGGGATTCGCCCAGCCGTCCGACCATTACCAGGGTGCGGCGTAGGCGTGCCGATTCCGCAGCCAGCACACGGCCGCCCAGCTTCGTGAGACCGTGATACTGCCGCCGTTCATCGCTCGCGCCTTCGTCGCCTTCCGGCGCCGTCGTTCGTTCGATCCACTTCGCTTGCCGCAGCTCGCGCATGAGCCGGTACAGCGTGCCGGGTCCGAACAGCGGCCGCGACGGCACCACCTCGTTTACTCGTTCCAATATCTCGAAGCCTGGCCGCGGTCCTTCTGCCAGCGCCGCCAGCAAAGCAAACGCGGCTGGCCGTACCGGCAGCAGCTCATCAACGCGAGCAGCCTCGCGTGACTCCAATTCTCTTCGCTTTCGCATTAGCTTCAATATTGAAGACAGCCTCCGCGCTCGCAAGTCTTCCCAGCAGAGATCCCAGCTCCTGCACGGCGATCACACACAGCCCTCCGCCCCACGTGCCGCGTTGGAACGGCACGATCTCTCTTGTCTTGTGGCCGACTAGATATAGAAGCATATATAGATTGACTCGTATCAGTTGGCGACCTCCTTGGAGGCGTGTCGAATGCGCACACGCGATGAGAAGATCGAGCGGCTGCTACCGCTCAAGGCGGCGTGGTTTCATATCCTGCTCGCGTTGGGCGATGGCAGTCGGCACGGCTATGCGATTCGTACGGAGGTCGAGGAGCGGACGCAGGGCCGAGTGCGGCTGTGGCCCGCCACGTTGTACGGCTCGATCTGGGAGCTGGCGGCCGCGGCGCTGATCGAGGAGCACGATACGGAGCCCGATCCGGCTGATGATCCTCGCCGGCGCTATTACCGTCTGACCGGTCTCGGCAAGCGTGTGCTCGCTGCGGAAGTAGCGCGGATGCAGGCGCTGGTTGACGCCGCGCGCTCGACGCGGGCGTTGGGGCAGACATGAGCGGGCGAGCTAACGTTCGGGCAGTGCGGCTAGCGGTGTGGCTGTATCAGCAGTGCACGTGCATGCTGCCGGCGGGTTTGCGGGCTGAGTATGGTGAGGCGTTGGTCTCGGATTTTCGCTGGCTCGCGCAACGCTCATATGACCGGCATGGTGTTGTCGGCGCAGCCGCGGCGGTGGCGCGGGGCTGCGCCGACATTGTCTACCGTGCGCCGGTAGAACATTGGCTGGAGCGACGCTCGGCGCGGCGACCGGGTGCCGATTCGCCCTTGGTAGATCGCCCAGGGGCTCGCGCCAGGCGGATGCGAGGGCGCGATCTCCTGTGGACGGCGTCCAATGAGCTGTCCATCTCGGTGCGGGGGTTGGCCCGGCGCCCCGCCTTCACGCTGGTCTCCATCGCAACGCTGGGGCTCGGCATCGGCGCCACCGTCGCGATCTTCGCGGTGATCAATTCGGTCCTGATCCGTCCCCTACCATACCCGGAGCCCGACCGGATCGTGTTGATCAACCATCACGCGCCCGGCCTCGAGCTCGGGGAGCTGCAAAGCTCGGAGGGCATGGTCGGTCTGTACCGGGACCATGCTCGGATGCTTGGGCCAATCGCCGCAACCACCGAGGGGCGACGCAACCTGTTTGGCGGAGAGCGGCCCGCTCGGGTCGAAGTGCGGAACGTCTCGCCCGAGTTTTTCGAGGTCGTGCAGCTGGACCCGTTGCTTGGCCGGCCCTTCGATGATGGCGATGCCCAACCGGGCGCTCCAGCGGTTGCGATGCTGACGTACGACGGCTGGCAAATTCATTTCGGTGGCGAACCTGATGTTCTCGGCAAGACGATCGAGCTCGATCGTACGCCTAGGGAGATCGTGGGCGTCATGCCACAGCGATTCCGCTACGACACGAACGCAGTCGCGTTGCTGCCGCTCTATCTGGATCCCGACGGCGCGCTCGGCGACTTCGAACTGACTGCGATCGCCCGATTGTCGCCGGGCGTCGGGTTGGATGACGCGCGCCGAGAGGTCAACGCGCTGCAGGCCCGACTACCGGACCTGTTCCCCGAGGCGTTCCCCGCGAATCTCATTGAGCGGGCGGGCTGGAGGGCGACCCTGACGCCGCTGCGAGATGCAGCGCTCAGGGCAAACGGTCCGTTCGGAATTGATGGCATTGGCGTGCGGCGTTTGCTGTGGGTGGTGTTCGGCACGGTTGCATTCGTACTACTAATTGCGTGCGCGAACGTCGCGAATCTGTTCTTGGTGCGGGCGGAGGGACGACGGCGGGAGTTTGCGATTCGCAGCGCGCTCGGTGCATCCCGCAGCCGGCTTGCCGGCAGCTTTCTCTCCGAGACCGCCTTGCTCGGCGCGGCGGGCGGTGCCGTCGGCATAGCACTGGCGACCGCTGGCGTCCGGTTGCTCGTCGCATACGAGATGGGCTGGCTCCCACGGCTCGAAGAGGTGTCGATCGACGGGTTAACACTGCTGTTCGCGGCCGCAATCAGCATCGCCGCCGGCCTCGCGCTGGGCGCTCTGCCGATGCCGCGGTTCCTGCGCGCGTCGATCGAGATGGAGCTGCGTGATGGCCGGGAGGGTACGGGCTCACACGAGCACCATCGAACGCGCAAAGTCTTGATCACCGCTCAGGTCGCGCTCGCACTCATTCTGCTCGTCGGCTCCGGCCTCCTGGTGCGTAGCCTCCAGCGACTCAATCAGGTGGATCCTGGGTTCCGGCCGGACAACGTGCTGACCGTCGGCATCAGCCTTGGCAATCATCACAGCCGTCAAGAGGCCGTGCTGTTCTACCAGCGCGTGGTCGACGAGGTGGCTTCACTGCCCGGCGTCCTGGCCGCTGGGGCCTCGGACAACCTTCCGATTGCGGTGTCCTCACTCAGTGGATCGGACTTCGATGTCGAGTCGCGGCCGCGCGCGGGCGACGAGATCGAACCGATCGTGATGTATGCTGGCGCCACGCCGGGATACCTCGAGGCGCTCGGTATCCCGCTCCTCCGCGGTCGCCCCGTCGGTCGGCGCGATCAGGAAGCCGGGTCCGCCGCATGGGTGAACGAGACGTTCGCGCGACGGTTCCTGGGCGACGACCCGATCGGCGAGCGAATACGACTTGGCAGGGACTCAACCTGGCTCGAAGTCGCGGGCGTTGTCGGCGATGTCCGCATCCTCGGGCTGGATGAAGAGATCCGACCGATGGCCTACCTGCCGATGACGAGGTCGGGCTCGGCCCTGACCTCAATTATGCTCGTCGTCCGCGCTACCGACGATGCCATCGCGCTCGCGCCGGCAGTGCGCGATGCCATCGCTCAGATCGCGCCCGAGGTGCCGCTCACCACGATGCGCACCATGCAAAACATCGTCGACAGGTCGCTTGCGGAGCGGTCGTTTACCATGGCCGTGCTCGTGATCGCTGCCCTCGTCGCATTGCTGCTTGGTGCCATCGGTCTCTATGGCGTAATCAGCTACGTCGCCAGTCAGCGCTCACGCGAGATTGGCATTCGAATCGCGCTCGGTGCGCTGCCAAGTCAGGTGCTCGCGATGTTCGTACGCCAGGGCTTCGGCGTTCTCACCGCCGGCCTGATGATCGGAATCGCTGCTGCGCTCGCCCTGTCTCGTCTCTTGGGCGCGATGCTCTTCGAGGTCTCCCCGACCGACCCACTGAGCTTCATCATCGCTGTCGTGGTGCTGACGGCGGTCAGCCTGCTCGCTACGTACCTACCCGCTCGTCGCGCTTCCTCGATCGACCCGCTGGAGGCGCTTCGACTCGAGTGAATTTGGGGGCGAACCAGCTCCCGCAACGGATGCGCGGCTAATCTCGGGACGCCATCCCCATCACGCCGGCTGCGTGGTGGGCCCGACGGCGGGCGGAGCCGGCGGAGACAGAGGACAGGCGAGCCAGCCGTGTTGTACCGTTCGATCCAGTCCGTGGAGGCTGACCCGCCTGAGGATTAACCCACGACCCCAAGTGGGTCGCCCAGGTCTCGTCCTCGAGTGGGTGCTCGCCGCGATTTTGGATCGCTTGTGAGGTGGCGGGCTCGCCCCAGACCTCGACAATTCCGTTGATGAATCATGTGCGCGAGGCCGCGCTGCGTCGCCAACTCGACACGTTGCGACAGGAGTGGCCGAATCTCAGGGCATGGCGGCTAGTGATCAACAACCGGATGCGTTCGTGCTTCGGACGGTGCCATTACAACAAGCGCGAGCTCCATCTCGCGGCATGGCACGTGAAACGTGGCGAATGGGCTGACGTGCTCGACACGCTCCGGCACGAGGCGGCGCACGCGCTCGCCGGGCCGAAGGCCGGCCACAAGCAGACGTGGCGGATTTGGGCCCAGCGTCTTGGCGCCGAGGCTAGCCGCTGCGGATCCCGGCAGGCGTGGGCCAAGAGCCCCGCCGCGAAGGACGGCCCGAAGTGGATCGTCACGTGCCGCAAGTGCGGAATCAGCGTCTCCCGGCGACGACGACTGCCAGGGAGGGCCAAGGCGGGGCACCGCGGCTGCGGCGGACGGTTGGAGTGGCTCCTGTTAAGATGACTGACGCTAGCCGACGGCTCATCTCCATTCTGAAGCACCGTACCGAGCGGATCGGGTCGGACCGCCGGGACAACCCATCAGTCCAATCCAGTCTCGGCGCCCCGGTCGCCCGGGGGTCGCGCCCTAGGCCGGGCTAGAGCGCCTAGAGCGAGCGTGGAGCAGTGGGATCTTGCGCTTCCCCTTCACAACCGTCACTTCGAGCTGTCCGCCGAGTGCGTCCACATACTGCTCAAGCACGTCCATCGTGATGTTGCGGGACTGCTCGATCGCCGCGATGCGGGGCTGGGACACACCGATCCGCTCCGCAAGTTCGCGTTGGGAAAGCCCCGCCTGTTCGCGCAGCGCGGTCAGGCTAGCGGCCAACCGCAGCTCGTCCTCGATCTCCGTGACACGCTCGGCGGCGCCGGGGGCCTGCAGTACTTTCTTTTCCCATTCTTTAAGGCTCATCTTCTCCTCTCCCCCTTCTTGGTCGCGCGCTTCCCTAGTGGCTTCCCGCTCGCTCGACGTTTCTCGATCTCGGCCCGATGCTCGTCGAAGCGGGCATCGGCCACCGGAACGTTCGTGCGATACCAGCCCTTCCAATCTCCACTCTTGTCACCGTCAGCGAGCAGGATCGCCTTTCGGTCCCCATGAAAGGCGAACAGCACCCTGACCTCAGTCCGCCCGGTCGATCCCGGCCGTAGCTCTTTCATGTTCGCGTGCCGGCTGCCCTTGACGGTGTCGACCAGCGGGCGGCCGAGGTTGGGTCCTTGGTCTCGGAGTACACGCAGGGCAGCGAGGAGGGCTTCCGCATCAGATTGCTCGAGTTCGTTCGCCCATTGCTCGCAGGCCGGGTGGAACTCCACCTCCCACGATCGATGCGTCACGTCAATAATATTATTGTTATCGCCCCGGCGATGCAACCACCCTGCGCAGCTCCATTAGCGCGGCAGCGTACGTTCGATCGCCGCGTCGTTCAATGAATGGATGGGGCGCCAGAGCCTGGCGTGCGTCTTCGCCATCAGCGCCGCACATGCCCCTCCACTCCACCACCAAAAGATGAGTCGGCGCTCGCGCCGAGACAGTTAACCAGAGCCTTCTCTCTCCCTCCGGGGGGTCGAAATGTACACCCGGGAGCCGCGCGTCAAGGATCTCCTGGACCACGTCGCCATGGAGTCCGGCAACGACTGACCGCGACGCGGGCCTAGCTTGAAGCAACGGAACGGGCGGGGCGCGTCGCGCCCCGCCCCGCCCGATCCCGCTACAAGTCGCCGAACTCCGGCCGGCCCGCGAAGCGGTAGACGCAATTCACCGCGCCCTTGGGCATCGAGGCGCACTCGACCAGCTCCCACGCCGACGCGTTCAGGCCCGACTCGAAGAGCCTGCGGCCCTTGCCGAGCACCACCGGATAGGTGATCACCTGCAGCTCGTCGACGAGGTCCTCGTCCAGGAGCGTCTGGATCAAGTTCGCGCTGCCGGGCACGAGGAGTTCGCCGCCCGGCTGCGCCTTGAGCTCGCGGACACCGGAGGCCGCGTCGGGACCGATCCAGTGGCAGCCGGCCCAGGTGAGCTCGGGCTCGCTGCGCGAGGCGACGTACTTCGGCGGGTCGTTGACCAGCGACTTGAACGGCTCGGTCTCCTCGGGGGCGTCGGGCCAGTACGAGGCCCAGATGTCGTAGGTCCTGCGGCCTAGCAGCAGCGCCGACGCGCGCCGGTACCGGTCGGCGATCACCTCGCCGGTCTCCTCGTCGGCCAGCGGCGCCTGCCAGCCGCCGAGGTCGAAGCCGCCTTCGGTGTCCTCGTCGACGCCGCCGGGAGCCTGCATCACGCCGTCGAGGGTGATGAACGTCTGCACGGTGAGTTTCATGGTGAATCCTCCGATTCTGAGATTTCCGTGTTCACCCCTCCGTCGATCGGGGCGGTGCCGATTCGACAGGCGAACGGGAGATTTCTCGGAATCGGACCGGATCAGTAGGTGACGCGGCCCTCCGCTGAGGTTGTAGACGGCTCCGGTGGAGAAGCTGACCCGTTCGGAGGCGAGGAAGGACACCAGTTCGGCCGCCTCCTCGGGATCAGGCTCGTGATGGGGGCAAGCACTTCGGGGTCCGTGTCGGCGTTCATCGGGGTGGCGAACACGGCCGGTGCGATCAGGTTGACCAGGACGCCGCTGGTGGCGTCATCTTCAGCTCACTCTGTTGAGCATTTTGCTAGATGACGGCGGCGCGGTGGTTGAGCCGACTCACCGGCTTCTCGAGCTCGATGGAGCGAGTCACAACGTTCACTTCAGCCAATCCTGCCCGAGTAGAGGCCGAAAGTAGGGGCTTCCTCGAAGCTCCATCAAAAGGGTCGCCCGCAGCCCCTGAACACGTCCGACGGAATGTCTAGTCCTGAAGGCCCGGACATCTTTCTGGACCCACGCACCGGCGGGCGCTACCGGGCCGCTGGTTCAAGTAGGCGGCCTTCCCGTCGAGGTCCCGCCCGGCGTGTCAATTCGAGTTGAGCTGGATGCTGGGGGACGCCAGCACGTGCACATCTGCCCGCACGTGGTGATCGGACGGTTGTAGGCACGGAGGCCGCAGGTCTTCGAGTTCCTGGTCCTCGCCCCGTACAGCGTGTCACAGTTACAACCCCCGGATCCTCGGCACGTGGGTAGTCTGATCAGTCGCCCTTCAACGTTACGACAGGATCGACCCGCGCGGCCCTAATGGCCGGGAGGAATGTCGCGAGCACACAGGATCCGCCTACGATCAGTGCCACGGAGAGCGGCACGAGATATCCGGCGGAATCGATCCCATCCACTAGCTCGCGGCTGAAGGGGAGCAGTCGATACCAAGTTCCCAATCCAATCAGGGCGCCCACTGCAGCCATAGTCACGCCACTCGCGAGGACTCCCCGCATGAGTTTGCCTTCCGTAGCGCCGACGGCTTTGCGGATGCCGAGCTCCTGCCGGCGCGCAGATACCTGATACGCCATGACCGAGTAGAGGCCAAGAGCCGCCAGCCCGAGGCCCAGGGAACCCAACACTCCGATCATGATGATCTGCAATCGCAGGGGCGCAAACCACTCCTCCAGATGCGACGTGTACGGCACCAGGGGAGTCCAGCTGAGATCGGGGTCCACCTGCGCGACGACTGTAGCGACCACCTCGGCGACTTGATCCGGTTCCCCTTTGACCAGCAGAGTCCCCGCGCCAGCAAACCATCGCGAGAGCGGCACATACAAGTCCGGCATCACGGGCGCATCCGGACCCTGGTGCCGGCTGGATGCCACCACTCCGACGATGGTCGGCGCGGGTGCCCCGCCGGCGGCGGGCACGGGCCCGATCACGCGCCCAAGCACGCGCTCCACGGGAGTGCCCGGCGGGAAGTAGCGACCGACGAATTCCTCGCTCACGATGACGACGTCTGCTGAGGACCCATAGTCCACGGGACCGAATGCCCGGCCGGCGAGTACATCGATTCCCATCACCGAGAAGTAGTCGGCTGAGACGGGATGGTATTGGTAGAAGATCTCCTCCGACGCGGCATCCGCTCGGATGGGGAATGGCGGCACGTTATCCCCGCTCATCGGCGAATTATACATCGGCGTGTTTTCGGCAACTGCCGCGGGGATCCCCCGGGCGTGGAGTCCGTCCAGGATCGCGCGCCAGGCGTTCCACCTCAGCTCCGGCGAAGAGTATCGAGCCCCGGGAAGAGCGGTCCTGGCCATCGATAGGCCCTCCGCTTCGAAGCCCAGATCAATGGCTCTCAGCCTGGAGGCGTTGTGGAGAATCGCGGCGGCGCCCGCCGTGAGCAGTGTCGTCAGGGCTATCTGCCCGACCACGAGGGCGCGACGGCCGCCGACTCCAACCGCGCGCCATACCGGAGCGCGACCGACGGATGGTTTCGCTCCCCGAGAGACCAAGTATCCCGACACGCCAATGATCAAACCGAGGGCGACCCCTACGGAGAGCCAGCCAAGGACGAGTGGCGGGGTGATCGCGACGTCGGCGAGTCGAGGCACGTTCTGGGGCACCAGCGCCCGAAGGGGACCGATGAGCCAGGAGGCAACCACGACGCCCGTGATCGAACCGACCAGGGCAAGCACGAGACCTTCGCCGAGCGAACCTCGCAGGAGCCGTCCCTCCGAAGCGCCCAGCGCCAGGCGGATCGATCGATCCTGACGACCCTCGACGCGGCGTGCAGCGACGAGTCCCAGAACGTTCACGCCGGCGAGCAGCAGGAAGGTGGCGCCGGCGGCCAAGAGCAAGGCGAGCACGCCGCGAAACGGACGCATGAGGTCATCCGCCAGCCCGACAGCGTCCATGCCCCACCCTCGATGCTCCGGATGGATCTCCCCAAGCGCCGCAACGAAAGCGTTCACTTCGGCCCTTGCTTCCAGGGGCGAGTATCCCGGCCTGACCCGCGCGATTGTTTCGATGAATCGAAGGATTCGGGGCTCGTCTCCGTCCCACTTGATGATGGTGACGACATCGTCGCTGGGTCCGGGATACCCGGAGGGCAACCGGACGACCCCAACGACCCGGAGCGCTTGGTCGCCCAGGATCATCTCGGAGCCAACGACGTCAGGATCCGCGCCCAAGTCCGTCCGCCAGAAGCGCTCGGTCAGAAGCACCTCCGCCTCCGCTTCCAGGTCAGCCGGCAACCGACCCAACGTGGGCACGATACCCAGGATCCCAAAGAATTCGGGAGATACCGCGGCTCTGGAGATATCCTGCGTATCGCCATCCCGAGCCCATTCGCCTGGTAGACCCGTCAACACGGCGGACACTGCCTCGATCGTGCGCCAGGAGTGCTCCCGGAAACCCTTCAGTACCGGTGCGGAGAGCAATTGGCGTCGCGCTTGGGCGCCCACGTCGGAGCTCCCGGTCGTCGAGTCGAGCGGCTCGAGCTCGTAGAGGCGGACTACTCGCTCCGGCTCCGGATACGACATCGGCGCCAACCAAACCCGCCATGCCACCGCGAACGTGATCAGTGCCGCGGCCAGGCCGAGGGCGAGGGTTCCAGCCACCCCCGTCGTGTAAAGCGGATTTCGACGCAGGGTGCGAACGCCGAACCGCAGATCACTGACCGCACCCGCCCAATTCCACCGTCGGATCCAGTCCCTGTCAGGTCGGAGCGCCATCGGAACGGCGCTCAGAGCCTCTGCGACCAGTACCACCGCTTAGCCGCTCGGGGCCCCTCCGCCTCGGCGATGTCGTGGAAGCGGTCCGCCAGGTCCTCGAGGAGAAAGAATCGGTCGGCGCCCTTGGAGAAGAATCGAACCATGGCGCGCGCAAGGGCTGGTGGTTTCATGCTCCCTCCAGTCCGAGCCCGTCCCAGAGTCGCTCCAGCAGCGCGCGAGACTGCGAGAGCGCATGCTGACCAACAGGCAGGATGCGGTAATTGCGTGTGGCATGTCCCCCGGCCGGCCGATCCGCTATCTCCGAGGCGACCAACCCCTTCCGCTCCATACGCTTGAGCGTCACGTAGACAGCCGGAATAGACACGTCTCGACCCGTCCTCTCCAGGATCTCCTTGTGGATCTCGGCCCCATAAGCCGGTCCACGCAGTCTGGCCAGCGCGAGCAGGACAACCTGCTCGAACTCACCCAGGTACTCTCGACGCCCCATGACGCTCGCCAACACGGTTGATACGGAGAATATCGGCCGTCAATCACGAAGCTCAGCCGTGCGACCCTCACGCATCCATGACTAAACAATGTTTCTAAACATAGTTATGGTGCTTGTACGGCATGCGCAAGAAGTTCGGTCGTGGGGTTGCGGCTGCGACGGTGAGGCGCATGGAAGGCGTTGTGTGTGCCGCCGCCGGCCGGCTCAGCGGGCGTCCGAGGACGGGCATGAAGCAGGGCAGGGAAGAAACACGCGAGAATGTCGTCTGCTCCACGCGCTCGTGCGGCTGGTTCCCCGAACTGCTCGCCCCGCTGGAGCCGCTAGGTCGGCCAGAGAACATCGCCAACGCGGTTGCCTTCCTCGCTGGACCCGGCGCCTGGATCAACGGCCGGGTCCTGCCCGCCAACGGCGGGTTACACAATCGAGAAGAACGGGGAACCTGGCGGAACCCCTTGACATCTGTAGAAGCTCTCTCTCTCTTACCCTGAGGTGATCAGGGGTAATCGTACGCGCTGGCTTGATGAACGCGAACCTCCAACTCCATCCTCCGGCGAGAGCTGCAGATCGACCAGCATTCTGCCGGCGCGGAGGGCGATGCGCGTCAACCCAACGGAAGTACTGCGCATCGAGTAACCGGGGAGACGCGAGGCAATGGGGACGACGCGGGGCGTGGACTCTGTGGGTCAGATATGAAGCCGGTCTCACGGTGGGGACGCGCGGAGAAGCCGGCGCACGAAATCCCCTCGCAGGGGCTCGATATGCGTTGCTGGCATGTACAGGACGCCATGCCGCGGAAGAGCTGGGTTGCAAGGTGGCCCGTTGCGAATCGACTCCATTACCGGTCGATGTCCTCCGTCTCCTCGGTCGTCGCGACATTCGTGACGCCGAGCGCTACGAGTGCCTCACCGGTCGGGTCGGTAGGAGACGCTTCCTCCTTCGGTCCGAGTCTGTCGGATCACCCGCTGCGACAGCAGGCGGTCCACCAGCCGGGTCCCGGATGACTGCGATATCTCGAGCACGTTCGTCGCGTCCGTCACTCGGAATTCGTAGCCCCGGCTCGACATCGGTAGCGCGACCGATTGCAGATACTCGAAATCGGTGTCGCCCAGCACCGCGCGCAACCGCCGGGCATAGACGGCAGCCGAATGCTGCAGCACCTCCGATACGGCCATGGGACGAATATCCTGCACTCCGAGGATCCGCTCTGCCGCATCGGCGAGTAACCGCAGAAAGTTGCGAAGATCGCCCTGGTACAGCCGGTAGAGGACCGCAGCCTCCTCGGGGCCGATGGGCACCGTGACACGCGCTCCCGATATCGTGAGGTGCTCAATTCGCAGACGGAGCAGCTCACGAATGTCCACCGGGGAAAGTGCATCCAGGGTAATGGCTGCTGGAAAGATGCCGCCGACCTGATCGTAAGCGCGGAAGACGGTATGTTCGACGCCGGTTGCTCCTACGAAAATCCAATGTGCCCCCGGCAACAACAGGTAGTCCCGAAGGGTCCCGCAGGAGGAGGGCGAGCTCGCCGGCTGGTTCAACCGTCAGATTCTCCAGGTTGTTAACGTGCAGGAGCAGGTTGCGTCCCAACTCTGATGAGGTCTCAGCGAGCGCGTGGGACATGAACTCGTACAGCGGTTCGACCGGCGCACGCGGTGGCACGCGCGAGCGGCTCACACCCGCTCCCACGCCGAGCACCGACACAGACCCACCACGGAACTCGTCCCCTTCGAGCCAGCGCACGATTCGTGGCCAGAGTCGCCCGGGCGAATTGCTGAGCCCAGCGGCCGAGCGAATACGAAGGACCGTCCGTAGTACGTCGGCAAGGAAGCTGCTGAGCGTCGTCTCCCCCGATCACTCCGCCCGCAGCACCACGATCGGATCAACGTGTGTCGCGCGGTGCGCGGGCAGCCAGCAGGCCGCTAGTGCGATGACCCCGAGCACCACCGGCGCGACCAGATACGTCGTCGGGTCCATGCTGCTGATACCGAAGAGCAGTGAAGAGAGGAGCCGCGTCGTGGCCAGGGCGCCGAGCAGCCCTAGCCCCAGCCCGATCCCCGCTACCGCCATTCCATCCCGTAGAACCATCCCGAGCACCGTGCTGGTCTCCGCCCCGAGCGCCATCCGGATCCCGAGCTCCTTGTTGCGTTCGGCCACCGAGTACGAGAGCACCCCATACGTGCCGACGGCGGCGAGCGCGAGCGCCACCGCGGCGAAGATCGAAAGAAGCAGGGCGAGGAACCGGGGCCGGTCGACCGAGCCAGCCACGTTCGCCTCCATCGTCTGGAGGTTCGCGACAGGCATCGAAGGATCGAGGTCGCGCACCGTCTGGCCGGCAGCAGCGGCGAGCGACATCGGGGGAAGCTGTGAACGCAGCACGAAGTTGATCGTCTGCGGCGCGTTCAGGGCTGCCCTCTGCGGGTAGTGGAAGTACAGCTCGGTCCCCGTTCGCTCCGAGAGTCCCCCCTGCTTCACATCCTTCGCGATCCCCACGATCGTCAGCCACGGGACCTCATCTCCGCAGCAGGGGCGGATCCGCTGGCCCAGCGGGTTCTCGTCCGCGTAGAAAACCCGCGCCAGCGTTTCGTTGATGATCGCGACGAAGTTGCCGCCTGCATCGTCCCCTTCGTCGAACGCCCGGCCGGCGACGATCGGTATCCCCATCGTCTCGAAATACTTCCCGCCGACCGTCTGGTAGTAGTCGACGTTGTGCGCCGGACCATCCGCGGTCGGCTGCTTTCCCTCGAACTGGGTTTCGTTGGCATTGACCTCTCGAATCGGCGGCAGACCCGTCATCCAGGCCGCGCCGTCGACTCCGGGGACCGCCTCGAGTCGATCCGTCATCTGAGCGGCGAAGGCCGCTCGGTCGGAACCCTCCGCGTAGCGA
>WHSP01000078.1 GCA_009380025.1 Gemmatimonas sp.
CGTCGGGTACGATGCCGTGGCAGGCGGCGGGTCTCGGCCTGGTGATCGCGCTGGCGGTCGGCCTCGTCGCTGGCGTCGTCCCCGCCCGCCACGCCGCATCGCTCGACCCGGTCCAGACGCTGCGGTGAGGCTGGCGAGGAATCTGCGCCTCTCGCGCAACGCGTTGCTGCGGCACCGCGTCCGCACGCTGCTCGCGCTGGCGGGCACGGCTGTGGGCGTCGGCACGGTCCTGGTGATGCTCTCCATCGGTCAGGGCGCGGAGGCAGAGGTCGTCCGGCAAATCGACGCGCTCGGCCGCAACATGCTGGTGGTGAACGCGGCCGACGCGCCGCGGCCGGTCACGCGCCCCCGGAGCGCCGCGAAGGTGACGACGCTGCGGCCCGCCGACGTGGCGGCGCTGCTCGATGGAAGCCCGTCCATTGTGCTGGCCGCGCCGGCCCAGGACCAGCCGAGGCGCGTCAAGCACGGAACGACGAGCACGATGGCCACCATCCGCGCCACGACGCCCGAATGGGCCGTGATTCGCGACTTCGGTCTCACCGCGGGCCGGTTCTTCACCCGCGAGGAGAACGCGGCCCGCGCGCGCGTGGGCGTCATCGGCTCCCGCGTCCGGGAGACGCTCTTTCCGGACACCGACCCGGTCGGCCGCATCGTGCGGGTCGGTCGCGTGCCCGTGGAGGTCGTCGGCGTGCTCGAGAGCAAGGGCGCCACCGTGGACGGGCTCTCCGACGAGGACAATCAGGTGGTGGTTCCGCTCGCCACCGGACTGCGCCGCATCTTCAACGTGGACGACCTGAAGACGATCTACGTGCAGGTCGCGGACGCCGGGCGGCTCGAGTCGGCCGCCGCCGAGATGCGCCGCGTGCTGCGCGAGCACCATCGAC
Organism: Gemmatimonas sp.; assembly: GCA_009380025.1. Classification (GTDB taxonomy): domain Bacteria; phylum Gemmatimonadota; class Gemmatimonadetes; order Longimicrobiales; family Longimicrobiaceae; genus WHSP01. Next base: position 885 of record WHSP01000078.1, read on the forward strand.
TGGCGGAGCCCGATCGCGAGGACGACTTCACCATCCAGAACCAGGCGATCCTGCTCGAGGCCGAGCGCCAAAGCGTGGCGGCGTTCCAGCGCACGATCAACGCGCTGGGCGCCGTCGCCCTCCTCCTGGGCGGCGTGGGCATCCTCGCGATCATGCTGCTGTCGGTGAAGGAGCGTACCGGCGAGGTGGGCCTGCGCATGGCCGTGGGCGCCCGCCGCCGTGACGTGCAGGTCCAGTTCCTCGCCGAGGCGCTTGCCCTGGGTGGTGCGGGTGGCGCCGGCGGCACCGCGGCGGGGGTCGCGGTCGCGTGGATCGTCGGGCGCACCACGGAGTGGTCGACGACGGTGACCACACCCTCGCTCGCGCTAGCTCTCGGCTCCGCGCTGGCCATCGGCGTCCTGGTCGGGGTCATTCCGGCGAATCAGGCCGCGTCGCTCGGCCCGATCCAGGCGCTGCGCGCGGAGTAGTCCGCTCATACGGCAGCGCGCCTCGGCCGCCTTGGCCACTCTTGAACCATTCAAACGCGCTTTCGGGTCGGGATCGGCCCGCGCGGGAGGATATGCGGCGCGGGGGATTCCGGGTCGCTCCCCCGACCTCTGCCGCTCATTCCGCGATCGACTTAAGTAACTTAGTTCGCCGATTCGGACGAGAAGGTGAACATCGCCAAGGTGCCCGTCCCGAACTCGTCCCTGCGAGCGGCGATCGCGCCATCGAGTCGTACGACGCCGAGGCGGAGGCCGAGCCCGCCCGAGACCAGGAATCCCTCGCTGATCACCGCCGCACCCGCCCGAAGGGGCAGCCACTCCAGAGGGCGATACTGGACGCCGGCGCCGGCGTGGAACGAGCCATCGATGGGCTGCCCGTCACCTATTCGACCTCGTATCTCGCTGGTGAGTGCGAGATCCGGTCGGAGGTCGTAGGCGGCTCCCGCGCTCCACACCGGTGCGTATCGGAGATCGCGAACCCGTTCCTTTAGACGCGGCGGCGCGGCAGCGAAGCTCTGGGGATCGAAGTCGGTCGAGCCCTCACCTTGGGTGAGGACGGCCTGGCCGGGGCGGTAGAACATCGTCCCTTCATCCCATGCGAAGGTGTTGAAGACGTTCCGGACGGAGACGGCGAGCCTCAGTGGCCCCTCGTGCCAGAGTCCGCCAAGGTGTAGGCCGAGCCCTGTTCCCTGGTTCAATCGGGCGAGGCTTGGCAGCGTATCCGTTTGTGCAATCGGAAAGTCGATACTGATGGCGAGCGGATCGGATTCGAGCATGCTGCCCGCATCCTCCGCGGTCACCATGAGGTGGCCGACGGTGAAGCCGAGCGTCGCCCCCACACTGATCGCGCGGTCCTCGTTGAGGACGATCGGGTGGCCGTACCCCAGCGCCAGCGTCGACGCGACGGCGACATCCAGGCCGCCACCCGTCACTGCATAGTCCGCTGGTTCGCCCGTCAGGCCGGCATTACCGAAGAGGATGATCTCAGCCGCACCCGGACCCACCTCGCCGACCACGTGCCCGGTCGTGGAGAGCTGCACACCGAACCGACCGAGATGGGCCGCCAGAAACGTGACCTCCGCGCCGGCTGAACCGTGCTCGGTCCCCTCGCTGATGATCCAGTCGAGCCACCGCCGACGAACTAAGTCGGGCACTGACCCGTTGTCGAACTCGGCGATCTCGGCGAGTCCCACCGGGCCCAGTCCGCCGACGCCACGGAGCGACATCAGCGCGAACGACGAAGCCGGCTTGCCCGGAGCCGCGAGACCAGCGGGATTGGTCGAGACTGCGCTGTATCCCCATGCGTCGGCGACGTGATTCTCGCCCATGCCCAGAGCCGCTGCGCTCGGATTGGGGAGCTGAGCCTCAACGGTCACAGCCAGGAAGATCATCAACACCGGACCGATAACAACAATGGCTCGTGGCCCCTTCCTTCGACCTGTCATTCAGGGTCGCCTCCTATCTCGATCGCCGCTTCGAGCGTCGCCCGGCTGACGATCTGGTCGCTGGGTCGGAGTAGCGCGCCCATTTCGGGAGACATCAGCGCGCCACTCATGAACAACCGGACGTCCGACCGCCCGAGGATGGAGCGCAGCTCATCCCCGGTAAACGGAACGCGTACTTCCGCCTCGCCCGGCGGCACCGTTAGGGCCTTCGAGAGGCTCACTCCGGGTGCAGTGATCTGAAGCGTGAAGTCACCTTCTAGGTCCCACGGATTATCGATCTCCAGGCGAACAGCACCCTCCTCGACCCGGTCGAATACGGGGCTATCCACGTCCTCGAGGTCCAGAGTCTCCATCTCCGAGGCAACGTCCTGGTTCAGGACTCGGATGCGCGCTTCCGACAAGAGGAAGTTCGCAGGCTCTGCGGCGATGCTGAACCCCTGATCGGCGTGGATAGAGGTGGGGTCCCCAGCCGGTGAGTAGAGACGCACCGCCATCCGCAACGGCCCGGAGACTTCGGATGGGGAGAGCTCGAGCGTCCGCCTCAGGGTCGTCCCCGGGGGAAAAGCCATCGACCTGCCATCGATCGAGTCGCTGGCAAGCTCGACCCCGTCCGCCGAGACGGAGACGACGAGATGTCCATTGGCGTCGTCGCCGGGGCGAAGGGGATCGAAGTCGAAGGTGTGCGTCGACGTGATCCGGAGCTCGCCACCAGAGAGGTCAGCTGAGACCAGTTCCGCCGGGAGATCCAGGGACGCCTCGGTAGTGGCGCTGAACTCAGGCTTGGGGACGACCTGCCCAGACAATATCCCACACGGCGGACACATCTCGCCCAGGGTACGCGAAGACGCAAGCGGTGGTAGCTGAAGCGCGAAGTGTTCGGCCGACGAAGTGACCGCCACCTCCGGCGGCAGCAGTTGACCGACATCGAGGACCATCGTCTCGCCCGGTACCACCCAGAGCGTGTTCCAGCTGGGGAGCTCGGTGGGCAGGTCACACGCGGCGAGGCCAGCGGCGAGAACAGCGAAAGCGGCAACCGGAGCCTGGTGGCTCCCATGAGTAAGCACTATCGACCCCCGACGTTGTTAAGGTGCCCGGCGCGGTGACGGGGAGGGCAGAAGATGAAACGTTTGCGACCCGTGCGCAATCACGCCTGCCGCGCCCGCTTGCGTGGCGACGCCCCCGAGGCTAAGCTTGCGCAACGCTCGCTATACCTTGCCGCAATACCGACTTCCGACGTCTCCCGCCACCCCTCGAAGGCAGGGTGCTGCGCCGAACGCCTCTCGTTCTGGCCGTGGGCCGCATGCGGGGAAGGCGCGGGCCTGGCCGCCAGCCGAATGATCCATGGATTCGCGGACTTGCGATAGGCAGCCTGCCCTCGTTAGCCTCTCCGGCACGAGCCGCTCACCCCATCGCAGCGCTTCCGGCATCGTGTCAGTTCCCGCATCGTTTCGGTCGTCATACCCATAGACGCGGGACCTTATTCGCGCTTTCGCGCCTTCGGGTGAGACCTCTACCACAAATGGATGGACGGGTCCATGAGGCCGGCAGTCATCATCGATGGATGGAGAACGCCGATAGGCCGCCATGGCGGCGCGGGTGCGGCGGTGCTCGATGTCGTGCCGGTCGAAAGTGGGCCGGTCGAGGCGGCGATTGCTCTGTCCATCGTACTCCTCGCCCGTGAGATCGTGATGGGGAATCGCGGCGAGAAGCACCTCGTGCATCGGAAGCCGTGGTTGGTCGCCTTTGCCTTCGGGCTCCTGCACGGGCTCGGGTTCGCTGGAGCACTTGGGGAGATCGGCTTGAGGAATAGCGACGTGCCGCTTGCGCTACTGTCCTTCAACGTTGGCGTCGAAGCGGGGCAACTCGCCTTCGTCGCGGCCCTCGTTCTCGTGCAACGGATCGGCGGCCAAGGCCTCCGCTCTCGTCTGCCTCGACTGGAGCCAGCCCTCGGCTATGCCCTCGGCGCCCTCGCCATGTTCTGGCTTTTCGGCCGACTTCCGGCCGTCTTCGGCGCTTGATACGCAATCCATCGCCGCGCCCTTCGGTGGCGGAGAGCTCGAAACCACATCGGGAGAGCAGATGAGAAGATTGGAAGGCAGGGTAGCTCTGGTGACGGGAGCGAGTCGAGGCATCGGGCTCGGTGTTGCCAAGCGATTCGCGGACGAGGGCGCCCGCGTTACGCTCATGGACATCGACGAGGAAGCGCTCGAGGAGGGCGTGAAGGTCCTGAGAGAATCGAATCGCGACGTCCTCGGCGTGGCGGGAGACGTCTCGAATGAGGCAGATGTCCAGCGGTGCGTCGCCGACACGATCGAGCAGTTCGGACAGCTCGAAATCCTCGTCAACAACGCCGGGGTGATCCGGGACAACCTGATCCACAAGATGTCGGTGGATGACTGGCAGACCGTGATGAGGGTCCACCTGCAGGGGTCCTTCCTCTGCACTCAGGCGGCCCAGAAGCCCATGGTCGAGCGGGGGTATGGGCGCATCATCAACCTTTCGTCGACGTCCGCGCTCGGAAACCGCGGTCAGGCAAACTACGCGACGGCCAAGGCCGGGCTCCAGGGCCTCACGCGAACCCTCGCGATCGAGCTCGGTCGCTTCGGCATCACCGCGAACGCCATCGCCCCAGGCTTCATCGTGACCGATATGACACGAGCCACGGCCGCACGGGTTGGCGTGCCATTCGAGGAGTTCATGAACGCACGGGCGTCGGAGACTCCGGTCAGGCGAGTCGGCTACCCGGAAGACATCGCCGCCGCTGCAGTGTTCTTCGCATCCGAGGAGGCCGGATTCGTCACCGGCCAAGTTCTCTATGTCGCCGGCGGACCGAGGGGGTGACCAGGTGCTGGATGAACTCGTTGGAGCGAGGTCCCCAATCGTCAGAAACACCGTCGAGCGGGGGGCCGTCCGGAAGTTCGCGCAAGCTATCGGCGACCTCAATCCCCTGTACCTCGATGAGGAGGCGGCTGCCAGAAGCCGGTGGGGACGTCTCATCGCACCACCGACGTTTCCTCGTGTCTTCGACTTCGGCAGCATTCCCGACCTACCACTCCCTCCTGCGGGAATCATTCATGGGGGTCAGAGCTACACCTACACGCGGCCCCTCTTCGTGGGAGAGGACGTTTTGTGTCACACGATGTTCCGGGAAACGTACGAACGAAGGGGAAGCGCCGGGACGCTGCGCTTCCTCGTCTTCGAGCGAGTCGCGGACGACAGCTCCGGCGAGCGCATCGTCACCAGCCGGGACGTCCTGATCCTCACGGAAAAGGTCGCCGCGGGGGTGACCAAATGAGCGGCTCGCCCTGGAAGGTAGGTGATGCCCTCGAGGAGCGTCAGTTACCGGCCGTCGACCGCATGGGACTCGTCCGCTACGCCGGCGCCTCGGGCGACTTCAATCCAATCCACGTGGTGGACGAAGCGGCAGAGAAAACCGGCCTCCCCGGCGTTATTCAGCATGGGATGTTGACGATGGCGCAGATGGGCACCCTGCTCTCCCCGCACCTTGCAAGCGGCTTCATCGAGTATTTCCAGACTCGCTTCGCGGGGATGCTCTTTCTCGATGAGCGACTCGTGATCGGCGGCAAGGTCACGGCCGTGGAAGGCGATGACGACGGGGAGACGATCGCCTTCGATCTCTACGCGAGGACCGACGAAGGGCGGCAGATCGCCAGGGGCTCGCTGCGGTTCCGTTGGCTCGGATCGTAGCGCTTGGTCCGCTGTGCCTGACCGATGACACGTATTCGTGGCCCATGGGTCATTCCCGCGGAAGCGGGAATCCAGCCGACTGGATCCCCGCCTTCGCGGGGATAGACGACCTTGGCGACTCGGAATACGTCGCCGTATTTGTGGCGCGACGTGCTTCGTCATGCCGATTCCACGATACGGGTAGCGATCAACCGATCGATCTCGCTCGGGGAGTAGCCGATCTCTTCGAGGATCTCTACGGTGTGTCGACCGGCGGCCGGGGGTGTGCTCTCGCCTCTCGGTCGCTCTCCATTGACGCGGAGGGGAAGGGCGACATCGGTGTAGTCGGGCACTTCCGGGGTGGGAGCCGAGACGAGGAGCTCGGCAGCGGCGACCTGCGGGTCCACGGCGACCTGTGCGACGTCCTGGATCGGGGAGCATGGCACCGAGTTCGCCTGCATCAACTCGACGAAGTCGGACGTGGCGTAGGGGCGAATGGCCTCCTCCAGCAGTGGAATGAGCTCCGTGCGGTGTGCAACGCGCTGTGGGTTGGTGGCAAAGCGCTCATCATCGGCCAGCTCATCCAGCTCGAGGGCCCGGCAGAGGCGACCGTAGATGCCGTCGTTCCCAGCCGCGATCATCACGTCTCCATCCGAGGTCGCGAACGCTTGATACGGGACGATCGCCCCGAGCCCCGATCCCATCGGGCCGGGCACCTGGCCGGTCGAGAGGTACCCCATCAGGTGGTAGGAAATCCAGAGTACGGCCGTGTCTAGCAGCGCTGTATCGAGTTTCGCCCCTTCTCCCGTCCGGTCGCGGGTGCGCAGCGCGCCCAGGATCGCAATCGCCGCCCACATGCCCGTGCCGTAGTCGACAACCGAGCCACCGGCCCTGGCGGGCGGACCTCCGGCGTGTCCGGTCACCGACATCACACCGCTGAACGCCTGCATCAGGGGATCGTAGCCGGGAAGGGACTTCATCGGGCCCCGGTCGCCGTACGCGCTGATCGACATGTGGATCATGTCATCCCGCAGCGCGCGGATCGACTCGTAGTCGTAGCCGAGCCGCTCCGGAACGCCGATGCGCGCAGACTGGATGAAGACATCCGAGCCACGCGCGATCCTCCCCAGCACTTCCCTTCCCTCCTCCGCCTTCAGATCGATGACGATGCTCCGCTTGTTCCGGTTCGCCGACAGGAAGAGGGTGCTCTCCTTACCCCAAAATGGCGGACCCCACGCCCGGGCGGGATCGCCACCCGGCGGCTCGACCTTGATGATTCGAGCGCCGAGATCTCCCAGGATCTGCGAGCAGAAGGGACCCGCGAGGTTCTGGGTCAGGTCACAGACGACGACGTCCTCCAGGCTCTGGATCAAAGGTGCGCTCACTCCTAGTGCAGAACCACGCGAGTCTCACCTGATGGGGCCAGCCCCCGGCTGAGGATGCTCGCTAGAAACTGGATCCGTCGCCATTGGATCCTGAATCCAGATCGGGTTGGCAACGGGCCAACCGGGGTCACTCAACGAATTGACCGTAGAGCCAGAAGCCCAACCTCCACCCCCGGAGGCTGAGCGATCGCGAAGACGATGGCGCGAGCGACATCTTGCGGGCGTAACATCGCGCTCCTCGATGGGAGGTCATCCCTGGAATCGGGATCGAGCGGATCCCAGAGAGAGGTATCGGTCGCCGCCGGCTCGATGAATGTCGCCCGTACGCCCGTGCCCTGCAGCTCCGTTGTCAGGATCTCATGCAGCCCTCGCAGACCGAACTTCGAGGTGCCGTACGCGGCGTTCCCGGGGAGCGGCAGGCGACCCGCTACGGAGCCGACGTTCACCAAGTGGCCTGAACCGCGCGCGATCATCTGCGGCAGGAACGCTCTCGTGACGAGGAAGGGCCCCCGCACGTTTGTCGTCAGCTGCGCGTCGAGGGTCTCCGGAGACGTGTCGACGAATGCGGAGAGTGAAAAGGCCCCGGCCGAGTTGACGATCACGTCCGGAGCTCCGCCGCCCACGCTTTCGACGGCACCCGCGAGCTTCTCCACGGACGAAGCCGAAGATACGTCGGCGGGAAGCGGGTGACCACCGCATCGCTTCGCAGCCTCCCTGAGCGGCCCTTCGGACCGGGCGACCATCCCGACCCACGCCCCCCTGGCCACCAGGGCCTCCGCTGTGGCCAGCCCGATCCCCCGCGAAGCTCCCGTCACCACTACCGAAAGCCCCTCCAGCGATTCGCCCATCAACCCAGGACACCGTTGACCATCGACAGCCGCAGGAACTCCTCACGCGTGCGCAGGTCCTCCAGGAAGACTCCCTTCATCGCGCTCGTGATGGTCTTGGAGTTTTGCTTCTCGACGCCTCGCATCATCATGCAGAGGTGGGCCGCCTCAACGACGACACCTACTCCCTGCGGACCCAGCACGTCCATCAATGCACTCGCGATCTGCTCCGTCATCCGCTCCTGGACCTGCAGTCGCCTCGAGAACACCTCCACCACCCTCGGCAGCTTGCTGAGACCTACGATCTTCCCGTTCGGGATGTACGCGATGTGAACCTTCCCGAAGAACGGCAGCAGGTGATGCTCGCACAACGAGTACATCTCGATGTCCTTTACGAGCACCATGTTGTGATGATCCTCGTCGAAGATCGCATTCCCGATCGCCGCTTCGACCGATAGCTCGTAGCCTCGCGTCAGCCATTTCAGGCTCCTCTCGACCCGCTCGGGTGTCTTCAGCAGCCCGACCCGTTCCGGATCCTCGCCGAGTTGCCGGATCTGCTCCCGGACCATCTCGTCGAAGGGAACGCCCTCCACAGATCGTTGGCGGCTCTTGTCGCTCACCTCTCGACCTTGCCTTTCTTGCTCCCTTAATGCCACATCAGTCACCACTGTACTCTACATAGTTGCGAGGGGTCTCCCACAGCACCAGCCGCACGAGCCGCCCCCGAGGAATCTGTTCGACCAACCGCTCCCAGATCCGCACTACGAGGTTCTCCGTCGACGGAATCACTCCCTCTAACCAGGCCACATCCTCGTTGAGATTCCTGTGGTCCAGATCGTTCAGGACGACGGCCTCCACCAGGTCGCGAAGCTCGCCCAGGTCGAGGACATACCCCGTGTCCTCGACTTCTCCCTCGACCGTGACATCGAGCTCGTAGTTGTGGCCGTGGAAGTTTGGGCTGTTGCAGAGCCCGTAGAGGCGGGCGTTCTCTTCGGCGGAGAGCCCCTCCGCGTGGAGACGATGAGCCGCCGAGAAATGAACGCGTCGCGTCACTCGTACGGTGGGCATTCATTCCCTCCCAAATGCAGGAATGGGCCAGCCTCCCGCGGGAGACCGGCCCAACCAGGGGACGCGTCGGAAAGGATTTTTGAAGCCTCTACGAAATAGAGTGGTGGCTTCCTCGCAACCTGCCGCCTTCCCCTCTTCGGGGCGTGGCGTCGGCCGCAAAAGTCGGCCCCGGCTTCACAACTGTTGGCTCAAAAATGTAGCTTCCCGCCGCGCCAATGGACGTCAATGATACCGAAAAACGGACCGACGGTCAATGGCGGGGCGGCGGTCACGCGCTCATCGGATGGGTAGGGAATGCAAGGACAATCCACAGGTCTCACGCGGAGTCGCGAACGCCGGGTAGCCGGCGCACGCAATTCCACTCCGCGACACTCCCCGCCTCAGCGCGATGAGCCTGGTCAGAATACTTCGAGGGGGATGTTGCGGACTTCGAAGCCCTGCTCCGTACCTCCTCGCTCAACCACGAACCGAATTGTCGTCGTGCCTTCCTCCAATCCCTGGATCATCAGTCGATCGCCTCCCTCAACGCTGGCGTTGGCGAGGAGACCGATGACTACCGTCGGATCGCGGATCAAGTACCCCGACAGTGGGAAGGCGACTTCTTCCCTGCTGAGCCCCCAAACCTGGAAGGTCGAAGTCTGGCCCACTTCCACTTGGAGCCCCCCCGTGACGACCTGGTCGACAAGACTGAATCGAGCCACCTCGCTCCCGTTCGATCGGAGGACGACTCCTTCGATCTGTCCGACGTTGGTGTCGATCGGGCTGTCGCAGGCCGTCAAAGAAACGGCGATTGCGAGGGCAAATGCGGCGCGGCTTAGAACGCGGTTCATCATGAGTTCACTGCTCCTACCCGGGCTGGCTCCGAACTTCCGGAAGCCATTGTACAACCCGTCTGTTGGAAAATGCTTACGCCCCCTTGGACGCCAGGAAGCCACGAAGTCGACCAAGGTTCCTCCGGTCGGCCACCGCAGGAACCTTGCCTTTCGGAGTCTCGAGAATCTTCGGTATGTCTTTGAACCTCGGACACCTGACGATCGGGTGGAAAGGCTCGTCACCTACACAACAACAATTTACCGCGGAGACGCCGAGAGCGCTGAGAACAACACCCAAGTCTTCGTGCCGGAAATAAGACGACGTATTCCTGGTCGTCCCCATTCGTCATTCCCGTATCCCCCAGCGTGTCCAGATGGACTGGGTTTTCATCTCAAAGAAAAGCCAGCGCTCGCGGACCGCGAAACGCTGGCTTTTCTTCGTTTTTGCGATGCGCCGATGTCGTCCCCTATCCTGGCAGTTTGTAGTTGACGATCGTCCTCTCGCCAGCGGGGGTGAGCCCGATCACCGAGACCGTGCTCCCCGGCCCTAGTTGGCTCGCAACCTCACGGAGGGCTTCCACGGAGTCGATCTCACTCCCGTTCACGCGCTCGACCCGCATCCCGGCGAGGCCACGCGGAGCGGATCCAGCCGGATCGACCTCGGTGATGATGATACCGCCGGTTCCCTCGATGCGGAGTTGGCTCGCCAGCGCCGGGGTCAGCTCCGCGGCGGCGAAGCCGAGCTGTGAAACCGCATCTGGCGTCGTAGCCGGGGCCTCGGGTTCCGCAACGGGCGGGCTCTCGAAGGCACCCAGTGTCACCGTCAGACGCTCACGCTTGCCATACCGGACCACGTCGAGCGCGACTCGCTCACCGGGCTGTCGCAGGGCAACGCGCTCCATGAGATCACTCAAGTCGCGGATCGGCTGGCCGTCGACGGCAACGATCACATCGCCGAGCTCGACTCCAGCTTCCTGGGCCGGACCCGCCTGCACGTTGCGAACGACCGCTCCGTTGGCGTCAGCCAGACCGAACACCTCCTGATCCGCGGGCACTACATCCGTGATCTGTATGCCCAGCCGCGGCCGATGGACCGCGCCGTACTCGATGAGATCATCTGCGACCCGCTTGGCGAGCGTGATCGGCACCGCGAACCCGTAGCCGGAGTAGGTGCCCGTCGGGGAGGCGATCGCCGTGTTCATGCCGATCGCTTCACCTCTCAGGTTCACCAGCGGCCCGCCCGAATTGCCCGGGTTGATCGCCGCGTCCGTCTGGATGAAGTGCTCGAGAGGGGCAGCCGCTTCGTCGTTCCGCTGCATGATCCCGATGTTCCTGCCCATCGCGCTCACGATGCCGGCGGTGACCGTCTCCCCAAGCGAAAGCGGATAGCCGAGAGCGAGGACCCAGTCCCCGACGGCGAGCGCATCCGAATCGCCAAACCGAACTGTCGGAAGGTTATCGCCCTCGATCTTGACCACCGCTACGTCCGTATTTGGATCGCGTCCAACGACCTTCGCCTCGAACTGCCGCCGATCGGTCAACGTCACCGTCACGCGGGAAGCGTTCTCCACGACGTGATTGTTCGTCATAACATATCCGTCGGGGGAGATGATGAAGCCGGATCCGCTACCATTGCGGGGGGAGGGGGACGGCATCGGCTGCCCGCGGAAGAAATCCTCGAAAGGAGTTCCTTCAAAGGGAGTTCCCTCGAACGGGGCCTGTCGGCTCGCCTGTCGTGGAGCCGCTTCCACCTGCACGTGCACCACACCCTTCAGCGCCTCCTGACTCGCCGTCCGGAACGAGGATGCAAGCATTTCCGGCCCCGGTAGGGTCGCTGCGGCCGACTGTGCATCGAGCGCCTGGATCGGCGCATCCATCGTCTGCATCACGGTCGCGGACGCAGCCACGCCGCTCACCAGCACGATAGGCAGCGCCATTTTACGAGTGATTCTTCTCATCGCTTGCCTTCTCTCGATTGAACTGTACGCTTCCCCTACTCGGAACGTGCTACCCAGACTGGCGGGCCGTCGTTCCGAGGCCGGATTAGACGTTGGTTAGGGGTTGATTAAGCTGGTCTTAATGGCATCCCGGGCCCGGGAGGTGATCTGACTCCGCTGCCGATTGCGACGGGCTGCGGGCGAGACGCCCGCGTTCCCAGGGATCGGTACGGACGCGCCCACCGTTTCTTGCCCGATGGAGGGCCGGATTCGTCGCCTGTGGGAGCTGGCCAGGAGGGACGATCGGTCCCGAATCTGCTCCATCGTCCGAGCCAGCCTTGGAATCGCGTTCAGGAGTGTGCACCCCCGTGTTCGATCGATGAGGATCCTTATCGTAGAAGACAACCCACGGATCTCGGCGTTCCTCAGAAAGGGACTCGAGGAAGAGGGGTATTCGGTGGGAGCCGCGGCCGACGGGGACGAGGCGCTGGTGATCGCCGTCGAACAGGAGTTCGATGTGGCGGTGGTCGATGTGATGCTCCCAGGCCGCAGTGGCATCGAGCTGGTTCGGGACCTTCGCGAGTCCGGGAGGTCCTTTCCGATCCTGATGCTGACGGCGAGGGATCAAACGGAGGACAAGATCGAGGGCCTGGACGCGGGCGCGGATGACTACCTGACGAAGCCATTCGACTTCACGGAGTTGACCGCACGGATCCGAGCCCTCCTTCGCCGCTCGGCCGGCGTGACGACTCCCACGCTGAAGGCCGGTGGGATCGAGCTGGACCCGGCGACCCGAGAGGTGCACCGCGGCACGGAGGTCATTGCGTTGACCCCCAAGGAGTACGCCCTGCTGGAGTACCTGCTCCGGAATGTGAACCGGCCCCTGTCGCGGGCCACGCTGATGGAACATGTGTGGGGGATTCGGTTCGACCCCGGCACCAACATCGTCGATGTTTTCATCAACTCGCTCCGGAACAAACTGGACCCGGAACGGGAGCTGATTCAGACGGTCCGCGGCGTTGGCTACATGGTACGCGTTGGGGAGACGGAATGATGGCAGTGCATACTCCCTCGCTGCGGCGCGAGATCCTCGTCTGGTATTCGCTGGTGCTGATCGTGGCGCTCAGCCTCTTCTCGATGGCAGCCTACTTCTTGTTGGAGCAGGCGGTGATTCGGGCCGCGACCGAGTCGCTGCGCAATACTGCGGATCTCGTCGAGCAGGTCTCCATCCCGCAGGGAATCCCTCGGCTCGAAACGCGTGACGAGTTCGTTGACCTCGTCGACGCGGCTGGGGAGCCGGTGAGGGCGATTCGTCGCCGCACCGCGCTGGCGACAGGCGATGTGTTGGAGATCATCGTCGCCTTGCCCGAGGACCTCGTGTCGCGCGTTCTCCAATCGTTCCTGCTGATCGCCATCCTTCTCATCCCGCTGACCGCGCTCGCCGCCGCACTCGGCGCCGGGGTGCTCCTCGAGCGCCTGCTGGATCCTCTGCGGAGGCTCGTCGAGACCACGCGCGAAATTGGGATCGGGGGGCTCTCCCGTCGGGTTCCCGAGCCCGATCGGCCCTCGGACCTGATGGACCTCGCGCAGTCTTTCAACGGCATGTTGAGGCGCCTCGAACGGGCCGTCGAAGCCCTTCGCCGCTTCACCGCAGACGCAAGCCACGAGCTGAAGACGCCGTTGACTTCGATCCAGGGGACGATTCAGGTTTCCCTCTCCAGGGAGCGCTCCGCGGACGAGCTACGCGAGACGCTCGCCGAGGTCATGGAGGAAACGGAGTGGATGCTGCACCTGGTGGACGGGCTGCTGACGCTTGCGCGGAGCGAGGAGGGGCTGGTACCCGTGCGGAAGGAACCGGTCGAGATCACCGATCTGCTGGCCGACGCCGTCGAGATGGGTCAGCTGCTGACGATGGAGAAGCCGGTCGAAGTCGAGCTCGAAGCGCCCCGACAGCTCTACGTGGCTGGGGTCGCGGGACAGCTCCGCCAGGTTTTCGTCAACCTCGTGTCGAATGCAGTGAAGTTCACCCGCGAAGGGAATGTGAGAGTGACCGCGAGAGAATTCGGAGAGGTCGGTGCGGGGAGGTGGGCGGAGGTCCGGATCTCGGATACTGGAGTCGGCATTCCGCCGGAGGAGTTGAGCCGCGTCTTCGATCGATTCTACCGGGGCGACGCAGCGCGCGCGCGCCCGGGGGGCACCGGGTTGGGGCTCGCCATCGCTCGACTACTCGTGGAACAGCACGGTGGGCGGATAGACGTGCAGAGCCGTCTTGGCCATGGAAGTGAGTTCCGGGTCCTGCTCCCGGCGGGGCTCGAGCGCGACGGCGGAAGGGAAAAGCTCGTACTGCCGAGCGGCGCGGAATCGACCGGAACGTGATGTGGAGCCTAACCAAGCCGGGCCTCGCGCTCGGCCAGCCAATGCTCGGCGGCCGCCAGGACCCGTCGCTTCTCGGGAAACCGCAACATCCGGAGGGCATCTTCGAGGGCTGCCCATTCGAATCGCGAAGCCTCCCGAGAGATCCGCACGTCCCCTCGCTGCCACTCGGCGAGGTAGTAGTCCACGCGTTTGCGGATCAGGCAGAGATCGGGACCGGCGCCACGGGTGAAGTAATAGCGCTCCTGTTCGTGAAAGCCGTCGACGATCTGATAGTCGCCCGGAGCGAGACCCGTCTCCTCGAACAACTCCCGCTCCGCCGCCTGGCGCTGTGATTCACCCGCTTCCAAGCCTCCCTTGGGGAACTCCCAGACGGGGCGCCGGGTCAGGGCCGATCGCATGAGGAGATACGACCGCCGCGAGTCGTCACGAAACACGATCACGCCCGCCGAGTGGTGCCACTCGCGATTCATCGTCCCCCCAAGGTCTTCGCCCCTCTTCGACTTGGTTACCGGAAGCTACCCAGGCGCAAGAGAGCTCGCAACCGGCAGACTTCTTGCGCCGCAGCCGCGCCGCCAGCCGGATCCGAGGGGGACGAAGGCAGCACCGACCCTGCGGACGGCTGAGGTCGGGGCGGCATCGGCAGCCCGTTCAGAAAGCACCAACCGACCACGCCCGAATCGACGCATCGGCAATCGACGACTTCGGGCTCCCGCAGTCCCGTCCAGCACGTCCGCTCGGAGACGCCCAACCACGCAATGATCGACGAGAGGAGTGCCGAGTCTCGAGTTCCGCCAGCGGATCGCTCACTGGCCGCACTCCTGCGGGAGCTCGCGGGGGATATCGCCGGCCTGATACGCCAGGAGATGGCGCTGGCCCGAGTGGAGATCCGCGAGAGGTTGAGGGAGGCCACGAAGCACGCGGGCCAGTTGGCGGTGGGTGTCAGCGTGGCGGCCGCTGGGCTGCTCGTTCTCGTGGCGTTTCTCGTCGTTGGTCTGGGAATGCTTCTGGGAGGGATGTACTGGCTTTCGACTCTGATCGTGGCGGCCACTTTTCTGCTCGGAGGGGCGGGGATGGCGATCGTCGCCGCACGCCGGCTCGGCCGAAGCACTCTCCCTTCCGGCGCTACCCTCGAGAGCCTTCGGGAGACGAGGGAATGGACGCAGAACGAGGCCGCAGATCTTCGGGCCGCGCTCCTCGGCCGAGCCTCCGATCGCGCGACCGCACTTTCCTCCGGCGGCGATGCACAGCTTCAACCCGCCCCAACGCGGGGCGATGAGAAGAGTCGAGCGTCGATCGAACCGAGCGACGACTATCCGCCTCGGCCTGCCGCCGCGAAAGCGGCTCCTCGCGAGGAGTCGAACGATCCACTCTACCTTCGCCTCTTCCATGGCGTTGATATTCACGACGTCACGGGACAGGCGGCGAAGGTAGCGTTCTTCATGTTCACCTCCCTTCCGCCCGCCCTGCTCGTGCTCTTCAGTCTGGCCGGATTCTTTGGGGGCACCGAGCTGGCCGATCATCTGGTTGGACGGATCGAGACCGCATTGCCGGGATCCGCAGACGATCCCGATACCGCCGCGGGCTTCATCAGCCAGTTCGTCGAGGAAGTGGTGACTCAACGCGCGCCCGGCCTTCTCTCGGTCGGCCTGCTGCTTGGCATCTGGGCGGGCTCAGCCATCTTCGTCTCACTCGGGGCCTCCCTGAACACAATCTGGGGCGTTGCGGAGGATCGGCCCTGGCTGAAGCGGCGGGCGATCGGCATTGGCGTGATGGTAGCCTTCCTCGCCCTCTTCCTGGCTGGGAGCGGCCTCGTCCTCGCCGGGCCGCAGATCGCCCGCGCCTTACAGCTCGGCGAAGCGGGGAGTCTGGCTTGGTCCATCCTTCAGGGGCCCCTTGCCTTCGTCTTGATCGTTGTGGCCTTCTTCCTGGTCTATTACATCCTTCCGAATCGGGATCAGTCGGGCTCGGGGGCCGTGCTCCTTCGCGGGTCCGTGATCGGAGCCGCTCTCTGGCTTCTCGCGACACTCGGTTTTCGACTCTTTATCAGCACATTCGAGAGGTACGGCGAGACGTACGGCTTTGTCAGTGCGATCCTCGTGCTCCTGCTCTGGATGTACCTCACGGCGATCGTGATCCTCTTCGGTGGCGAGATCGCCTCAGAAATGGAAAGGACGGCCTGAGCTTTGACTGCAGCCGGGAAAGAGCCTGGATTTCAGGTACGGATCAGTGACAATCCCGCGACCGAGCTGGTCGCGGAGAGACTTCGTGACGGTCGCGTCGCGTTGGGAACCCGAGTACAGCAGCCAGACGGGGATTGGAGCGCCGGGGAGCTCCTTCTTCTCGATCCGACGGTTCAGCTCGACCTCGCGGCGTGGCTTGCCCCAGCCGTCGAGGACGGCTGGATCGGCACGATTCGCCAGAGGCGGCCCGACCCACTGCGGACGGCAGGTGAGCTCTACGGCGAAGGACCCGGCGCCGTCATGCGATTTGCCCTCGACACAGTCGCCGAGATCCCGCCCGGGCTCCTCAGCCGTGCGATGGTCCTGCTTGCCAACGCGGTCGGCCCTCGCGCCCGCTCGCGCCTGGTGGAGCGCCTCAATGAAACCCCCAACCGATCCGAGGACAGCGAGCTGCGCCGTCGCCTCGCCGACGAGAATGAGGCGTTTGCCTACGCCGTCGCCGCTGCGGCCCTCTTCGATGCTCTGGAGGAGGGCGTGTACCCTGAAGATGTTGAGTGACGCGACATCCAGAGAAGGTCTGATAGAAGGGGCGAGCGCGTGGAACTAGATGAGCTGGCCGGACAGCCGGTACCGCCCGAGCGACTGCCGAATATCCCGCGGTTGGTCGCCGCCTACTACACGAACGTCCCCGATCCGGGTGTGCCGGAGCAGAAAGTCTCGTTCGGGACGTCGGGCCACCGCGGGAGCTCGCTGCTCGGTAGCTTCAACGAGGCCCATGTCGTCGCGATCAGCCATGCCATCTGCGACTTTCGGGAAGCCGAGGACATCCGCGGTCCTCTTTTCCTGGGGATGGACACCCACGCGCTCTCGGAGCCCGCGCACACCACGGCGCTCGAGGTCTTCGCCGCCCGCTCCGTCGAGCTTCGTGTAGCGTCGGGGCTGACATACGTCCCAACCCCAGTCGTCTCACACGCAATCCTGACGCATAACCGACGTGGTGGACGCCCACTCGCGGACGGCGTCATCATCACCCCATCGCACAACCCCCCGGAGGACGGGGGGTTCAAGTACAACCCTCCGACCGGCGGGCCCGCGGACACGGCCGCCACGAAAATGATCGAGGATCGTGCGAACGAGATCCTCACTCGCTGGATGGATCTCCCGCGCGTCCGATTGAAGAAGGCACTCTCGAACGATCGGACGGCCGAGTTCGACTACCTCCATCACTACGTCGATGATCTCGCCGACGTGGTGGACCTGCGAGCCATCTCCGACGCGGGCGTACACATCGGAGTGGACCCGTTGGGCGGCGCCGCGGTCCACTATTGGGAACCCATCGCGGAGCGATACGACCTGAAGCTGGACGTCGTCAACCGCCGGATAGACCCCTCCTTCTCCTTCATGACGCTCGACCGCGACGGCAAGATTCGTATGGATTGCTCCTCGCCACACGCGATGGCCGGGCTGATCGCGCTGCGTGACCAGTTCGACATTGCCTTCGGCAACGATCCCGATGTCGACCGGCACGGCATCGTCACCCGCCGGGGCTTGCTCAGTCCGAACCACTACCTTGCCGTGGCCATCGGATACCTCTTTCGGAATCGGCCCCGATGGAGTCCATCGGCGGGGATCGGCAAAACTCTGGTCTCGAGCTCGATGATCGATCGGGTCGGCGAAGAGCTGGGCCGCCGGGTCGACGAGGTTCCGGTAGGCTTCAAGTGGTTCGTGGATGGGCTCTTATCCGGCTCGATCGGGTTCGGAGGAGAGGAGAGCGCGGGCGCGTCGTTCCTTCGGCAGAGCGGCGAGCCCTGGACTACCGACAAGGACGGGATCATCCTCGACCTGCTGGCGGCAGAGATCCTCGCTCGCACCGGGCGGGACCCGGCCGAACTCTATGCCGATCTGGAAAAGAAGTTCGGCTCGCCGAGCTATCGCCGCATCGATGCGCCCGCGACGATCGATCAGAAGGAGGTCCTGAAGAGGCTCTCCCCGGAGGATATTCCCGCCCGCACCCTGGCTGGAGAGCCGATCGTGGCGAAGCTCACCAAAGCGCCAGCGAACGCCGCACCGATCGGCGGTTTGAAGGTAGTGACGAAAAACGGCTGGTTCGCCGCCCGCCCCTCCGGTACCGAAGACATCTACAAGATCTACGCTGAGTCGTTCAATGATGAGGACCACCTCGACCTGATCCTCGATGAAGCCCAGACCATGGTCGACAACGCCTTGAAGTCGGCCTAGAAGGCGGTTGAAACAGGCTGCGCGAAGGCCGAAGAGAAATCGTGCAGGTCAAGGCGCGCGACGAG